>CAITQH010000362.1 GCA_903894475.1 uncultured beta proteobacterium | reverse complement strand
TTCCTGTTCCTGATGGGTCAGGCCACCGCCATCATCGTCGAGCCCAAGAGCGTCGAGAACAATGCCACCAAGCCGGTCGGCACCGGCCCATACCAGCTCTCGGCATGGAACAAAGGTTCATCGGTCACACTGAGCAAGTGGGACGCCTATCGCAATGCCGCTGGCATCAAGATCAAGAAGGTGACCTTCCGTTTCATCAGCGACCCGGCAGCGCAAGTGGCTGCGCTGCTGGCCGGCGACGTCGATGCCTTCCCGCGTGTCACGCCACGCAGCGTCGTGCAGTTCAAGACCAATGCCAAGTTTCAGGTGGTGGTCAGCGGCTCGCGTGCCAAGACCATTCTGGCCATCAACAACAAGAAGAAACCACTTGACGACGTGCGCGTGCGCCGCGCCATCGCCGCCGCGATCGACCGCAAGGCCGTCATCGAAGGTGCTGCCGACGGCTACGGCGTGCCCATTGGCAGCCACTATGTGCCGGGCGCCTTTGGCTATGTGGACACCACGGGCATCAACCCCTTCAACATCGAGAAGGCCAAGGCGCTGCTGGCTGAGGCCGGCGTCAAGACGCCACTTGAGTTGAGCCTCAAACTGCCGCCGGTACCCTATGCACGCCAGGGTGGTGAAGTGATCGCCGCGCAACTGGCCAAGATCGGCATCGTCGCCAAGATCGAGAACGTGGAATGGGCGCAGTGGCTCAGTGGCACCTACACCAACAAGAACTACGACCTGACCATCATCTCGCACGTGGAGCCCTTTGATCTGGGCAACTTCGCCAAGTCCAGCTACTACTGGAATTACGAGTCGCCCCAGTTTGTGGCCCTGTTCGACAAGATCCAGAACGCACCCCGCGCAGCTGATCGCGCCAAGTTGCTGGGCGACGCGCAGCGCATGCTGGCCAATGAGTCGGTGCACGCCTTCCTGTACCAGCCGCAGTGGATCACGGTGGCCAACAAGAACCTGAAGGGACTCTGGAAGGACATGCCTGTGTTTGTCAACGACATCGGTGCCCTGTCCTGGTCGTGAAGCTGCACGAGTTCGGCGTCCATCAGCTGATTGCAGGCTACCAGCGGCGCGAGTTTTCGCCGCTGGAGGTGATGCAGTCGGTGCTCGATCACATAGCAGCGTGGGAGCCCCACATCCGTGCCAGCTACCTGCTGCGTCCGGAACGGGCGCTGGAGCAGGCACGCGCCTCTGAGTCGCGCTGGCAGCAAGGGCTGCCCTGCGGCATGCTCGACGGTGTGCCGGTCACGATCAAGGAAAACATCGCGACCCGCGGTGACCCGGTGCCGCTGGGCACGCTGGCCACCGACCTGACACCGGCCAGCGCCAATGCGCCGCCAGCGGCACGCCTGTTCGAGGCCGGCGCCGTGATGGTCTGCAAGACCACCATGCCCGACTACGGCATGCTCTCCAGCGGCTTGTCGAGTTTTCATGCGCTCGCGCGCAATCCCTGGGACCTGAGCAAGACGCCGGGTGGCTCCAGCGCCGGTGGTGGTGCAGCCGCGGCAGCGGGCTACGGTCCGCTGCACATTGGCACCGACATCGGCGGCTCGCTGCGCCTGCCTGCGGGCTGGTGTGGAATTTTCAGTTTGAAGCCGAGCCTGGGTCGCGTCCCGATTGACCCACCCTACACCGGTCGTGCTGCCGGCCCCATGACACGCACTGTGGCTGACGCCGCCCTGATGATGCAGGTGCTGTCGCTGCCCGATGCGCGCGACAGCATGAGCCTGCCATGGCAGGCGCTGGCATGGAACAAATTTGACCAAGGGGCGAACATACTGCGCGGGCTCAAGATCGGATTGCTGCTGGACGCCGGCTGCGGTATGGCAGTGGATCCTGAAGTACAGGCGGCGGTCGAAGCGGCGGCGCGGCTGTTCGAGCGTGCTGGCGCCATCGTCAAGCCGATGGCGCCCTTCATGACGCCAGCCATGCTGGACGGTATGGATCACGCCTGGCGCTTGCGCTCGCACATCGACCTGGCAGCGTTGCCGCCCGACAAGCGCGCCAGCGTGCTGCCCTACATCCAGCAGTGGGCCGACAGCGCCGCCGGACTGAGCGGCCCCGAGGCCTTTGTCGCCTGCAGCCAGTTCCATGCCACACGCTTGGCCAGTGTGCGCGCCTGCCAACCCTTTGATTTCGTGATCTCACCAACATCACCGGTCCCCGCGTTTGCGGCAGAACTGCCCTCCCCCACCAACGACCCGCTGCATCCGCTGGAACACATCGGCTTCACGGTGCCCTACAACATGTCGGAGCAACCAGCGGCCTCCATCAACTGCGGCTACACGCGCAGCGGCCTGCCCATCGGGCTGCAGATTGCGGGCCGGCGTTTCGATGATCTGGGTGTGTTACAGGTGTCGCGTGCCTTTGAATTGCTGCGCGAGCCTCAGCGGGCCTGGCCGGAGCCGCCCCAGGCTTGAGCTGAGGGCCGTTTGCCATGTTGACTGACAGCCTGGGCAACCCCGTCAGCTTGCAGGACGCTGCAAGCCTGAGCGCCGTCAACGACTTTGTTGAGGGCTTTATTTCCTGCGAGGCGCGCGTCGCCAATATTCTGCAAGTGGCGCAAAGCGACCAGAGCCCTCTGGTGCAAGCCTGCTGCGCCGCGCTGCACATGTTTGCCGAGTCGGCGCAGGGTCCCATCCATGCCAGGCCCTACATAGCGCGCGCCCAAGCCAGCCTGAAAGTGATGCCAGGCGTGACTGAGCGCGAACAGCGCTTTGTCGCAGCGATTGCGGCCTGGGTTGACGGGGACATGGCGCAGGCCATCCGACTGCATCAGGAGCAGGTGATTGAGCATCCGCGCGACCTGGCCTCGCTCAAGCTGGGCCAGTACCACCTGTTCAATATCGGCAACGCACCGGGCATGCTCAAGCTGGCACTGGCCGCGTTGCCAGCGGCGCAGGATGTGCCCTACCTGCACGGCATGGCGGCCTTTGGCTGGGAGCAGTGTCACCTGCTGCGCCAGGCCGAGTCCGCGGCGCGCCAGGCCATCCAGATGTGTGAGAAGGAGCCCTGGGCGCAACATGCACTGGCGCACGTCATGCTGACGCAGGGCCGCCTGAGCGAAGGTCTTGCCTTCATGCAGCAGGCGAGTCCGAGTTGGACCGGGCTGAACTCCTTCATGGTGACGCACAACTGGTGGCACCTGGCCGTCTTCGCGCTGGAACTGGGCCGCAACGATGAAGCGCTGCGACTCTATGATCATCAGGTCTGGGGTGTGGTCAAGGATTACTCGCAGGACCAGATTGGCGCCGTGTCCCTGCTGGCCCGGCTCGAACTGGCAGGCGTCGATGTGGGTGGGCGCTGGCAGGACGTGGCAGATTACCTGCTGGTGCGGCTGAACGACCAGGTACTGCCCTTTCTGGACATGCAGTATCTCTATGGGCTGGCTCGTGCTGGTCGACGCGAGGCGCAAACTCTGATGCACAGCATCGAAGCTTTTGCCACTGCCTCACCGAGCCCGGGTCAGGCCAACTCAAGATCCGTCTGGCAAGAGGTGTGCCTGCCGGCAAGCCGCGGCTTGCTGGCGCACGCACAGGGCGACAACGAGACCGCCGTGCGGCAACTCGGCAGCGTTCTGCCACGTCTGGCGGAGATTGGCGGAAGCCACGCGCAACGCGGCCTGTTTGAACAAATCCATCTGGACGCCCTGATACGCAGCGGCCAATGGGTCGGCGCTCAGCACCTGGTACAGCAAAACCTGAACGGCCAAGCCGAATCGGCCAGACTGCAACGCCAGGCGCAGCAAATCTACACGGCTTTGGGACTGCAGTTCTCCGAAGCGACAGGCGAGGCCAGGCTGCTTTGATCGTAGACCGGCTGCGCCGGCATGTCTGCCAGATGCCGGGCATCCGCCCAGTCCAGAATTTCGATCGCCTCGCCCTGGATGCGCACCCGGTTCAAACCGGCGTTCGGAATATCACTCTGGCGTGGCCCCGACAGCGGCAGCGCGAGCGCAGTGCGGTAAATCATGTCCAGCACACCACCGTGCGTCACCACCACCAGGGTCTTGTGCACATGCTGACGCGCCAGCGCGCGCACTGCAGCCAGCACACGGGTATGAAACTGGCGTGTGCTCTCACCCCCGACAAAAGCGTAGTCGGCATCAAACCTGATCCACTGCGCCCAGGAATCCGGGTGCTGTGCCTTGATGTCATCGACCCGCATGCCATCGATCACACCAAAACTCTGTTCGCGAAAGGCCGCATCCAGCGCAGTGCTGCCTTGACTCAGCTGCAGGTGGTTTTGACGAATCGGCATGGCCGTTTGCTGGGTACGCGTGAGGTCACTGCAAACGAGCTGGTGCAGCGTCTCGGTGGCCAGACGCAGACCCAGGCGGCGCGCCTGCTCGTGGCCAATCGCGTTGAGCGGCACATCAACCTGTCCCTGAAATCGCAGTTCGCGGTTCCAGTCGGTTTCGCCATGTCGGATCAGGATGAGTTCGGTCATTCAGTCATGTCCGGAGCGGTTTCCTGACTCGCCTTCACAATCAGCACCGGCACCCCCGCCGCATGCAGGACCTCATTGGATACCGAGCCCAACAGGGCACTGCGCAGCATGCTGGTGCCGCTGGCGCCCATCACGACCAGATCACAGCCGTGGCGTTCCAGGATGTCAATCAGAGTGTGCGCCGGGTCGCCTGAAGCGACTTCGCTCTCGCAGTCGATGTCTGCCTCGGCCAGCAGCGCCTGCGCCACCTCCAGCGTGTGGGCCCCGGCGCTGGCGCTGACGCGCTCCAGAACCTGGGGATCGTGCGCCACCACCAATTCATACAAATTGGCTGGCTCCTGAACATTGGCCAGCACCACGCTGGTCTCCAGGCCGGCGTGCGCCATGCGAATGGCAAAGCGAACCGCCTCCAGCGAAACAGCGGAACCATCGACTGGCAGTAGTATCTTCATTTTTGTCCTCCAGCTTGAATGTTATGGGCTCGAACCGCTCAAGGGTAGACCAGCCCTTTGCACAGCGTCTTGAGATGGCTCAATATACGCCAGTCTGCCAAAGGAATATTTTCAAATGAAGCAACTCGTCTTTCTTCCGGGCCTGGCCGCTGACGCCGTGATGTGGCAGGACCAGCTCGCCGCGATGCCGGCACACCTGCATGCGGTGGTCAGCGATGTCCACAGCCGCCACGCCAGCCTGCCCGACATGGCCAGGCGTCTGCTGTACGAGCATGAGGGAGAGTTGATCCTGTGCGGCGCCTCCATGGGAGGCATGCTGGCCATGGAGCTTGTGCGCCAGGCGCCGCAGCGGGTCAAGGCTCTGGCGCTGCTGGGCACCAGCGCCAGACCGGAAACCGATGCCATGCGCACGCTGCGCGAGGCCGCCATCACCCTGTTTCAGCAGGGGAGCATTGACGACGTGCTGCAAGCCAATCTGCCACTGGCCTTTCATCCGAGCCGCTCCGAGGACTTGATGCTGCGACAAAGCTATCTTGACTTCGTGCGGCGCGCCGGAGCCCGGCAATTGATACGACAAAACCGCGCTGTGATGGCGCGTGCCGACGCCCGACTTCATCTGGCTGCTGTTGACTGCCCGACCCTGGTGATGTGCGGTGACTCCGACCAGTTGACCCCACCCGAATGCTCGCGCGAGATTGCGCAACTGATCAAGGGCGCCAAGTTCGTCATGCTGCGCCAGTGCGGCCACATGCTGACGATGGAGCGTCCAGCCGAGGTGAACGCTGCTCTGCTGCAATGGCTGGCAGCTCAGCGGCTTCTTTAACCCTGGCTACGCCTGCGCCTGCCCGCGCACTTTTTCAATCAATCGCTCATTGACCACGCCCGATACAAATTTGTTCACCTCGCCGCCGAGCGATGCGATCTCACGCACAAAGGTGCTCGAGATAAACTGGTAGCGGTCACTGGGCGTCAGGAAAACCGTTTCCACATGCGGCATCAGGCTGCGATTCATGCCGGCCAATTGAAACTCGTAGTCAAAATCGGTCACGGCGCGCAAGCCCCGCACCATCGCCTTGGCGCCTCGCGCCACCACAAAGTCGCGCAACAAGCCGGAAAAACTCTCGACCTCCACCTGCGGATAGGCCTGGACCACTTCGCGCGCCATATCGATGCGCTCTTGCAGTGAAAACATGGCCTTTTTGTGATGCCCGGCGGCAACCGCCAGGATGACACGGTCAAACAACTGGGTCGCCCGTCGCACCACGTCTTCGTGGCCAAGGGTAATCGGGTCAAAAGTGCCGGGATAAACTGCAATCACTTTCTGCACCATCCTCTTCCTGTGGGTCGGTTAGGGTTGAAGCGCATTATGCAGCGTGCGCTGGCGCCAGCGGCAACAACCTGAGCAAATGGGCGTGCACGGCGCCAGCCTTGAGGTGCCGATACAGCGTCAGGCGCATCGGTTCGAGTTGCGCCTGAGGCCAAAGAATCGGCGCTTCCAGATAGACAAATCCGTCGGGTGCGAGGGCCAGGGCGGCGGCTCGCAGGGCAGCATCGAACAGCACCGAGTCAAAAGGCGGGTCCAGAAACACCGCGTCCATGCTGGCAGCAGAAAGCTGCCGCAGGTTGGCCACGCCGTCACCTCGCACGATCTGTGTGTCGCTGGCCTGCAACTGCAACTGCACACGCCTGAGCTGCGCCACCAACTCCGTGTCCTGCTCCACCAGCAGCACTTCCCTGGCGCCGCGTGACGCAGCCTCAAAACCCAGCGCACCGGTTCCGGCAAAAGCGTCGATGCAACGCCAGCCCGTCAGGTCCTGGCCAAGCCAGTTAAAGAGCGTCTCGCGCACGCGATCAGGTGTCGGACGCAAACCGACCTTGTCGACCACTGCCAGTTTGCTGCGCTTCCACCGTCCGCCAATAATGCGCAGTTCGTGGCTTTGCGCGGCGGAGGATTTCTGTGGCTTCATCAAGGCCGGATCTTACCCCGCCACAGGCTGCCTCGCGTCTGACCCGGACCCTGGCTTCGACACCAGTTGCATCAGCGCCGCGCAAGGTCTATGCTCGGCTTGTATTTCACTCCACACTACATCTTTTGGAGGGCGCCATGTACAAGAAAATCCTGCTCGCTTACGACGGTTCCGAAAGTGGCCAAAAGGCTTTGCTGGACTGCCAGGACCTCGCGCAGTGGTCGCATTCGGAGCTGACGCTGGTCGCTGTGATGCCGCTGAACATGGACGTCATGGGCATGGGTGTGGGTGTTTACGACCCGCAACTGATGGAACGCGAAAAGCTGGCGCTGCAGGGCGTGCTGGATGAAGGCATGCGTCGGCTGCGCGCGGCCGGTCACGCCGCCAGTGGCGAAGTACTGGCGGGCGAGACGGTCGACGAGATCACCAAATACGCGCGAAAGATCTCTGCCGACCTGATTGTGGTCGGACACCGGCACCTCGACAGCTGGGCAGCGCGCTGGTGGCGCGGCTCGATTTCCAAGGCCTTGATTGAACACGCGCCCTGCAGCGTGCTGGTTGCCATCACACACTGATCGGTGCAAAGCGTCCTTGCCAGTGGTCAGCTTGGAGCGTGGCTGGATAGAAACCCCGAACCCGTCATCGCTGCGCTCGCGATGACGGAGGATTTTCAACTCTTGCATAGAATGGGGCGAATCCAAGATCCCACCAAATGTTCAGTTTCTTCAAGAAAAAAAGCGCGCTGGACAGCTCTGTCAAGTTAGTTACCGAGACGTCAATCACCCCGGTCGCCGCGGCGGACGCATCAGCTGACCCCGCGCCAGAGCGAAGCGGTTGGCTTGCCAAACTCAAGGCGGGTCTGCGCAAGACTGGCACCAGCATTGCCACGGTCTTTACCGGCACGCGCATCGATGAGGCGCTGTATGAGGAACTGGAGGCCGCGCTGCTGATGGCAGACAGCGGTGTCAAGGCCACGCAATACCTGCTCGATGACCTGAAAGATCGTGTCAAGGACAGCAAGACGAGCGACCCGGCAGCTGTCAAGGAACTGCTGGTGGAATCGCTTGCGAGCCTGCTGCAGGTACTGGAAAAGCCGCTGGTGATAGGGCAGCACAAGCCCACCGTGATCATGGTGACCGGCGTCAACGGTGCCGGCAAGACGACCTCGATCGGCAAGCTCACGCGGCATCTGGCAGATCAGGGCGTCAGCGTGCTGCTCGCTGCCGCTGACACGTTTCGGGCGGCGGCACGCGAGCAGCTCGGTGTCTGGGCCGAGCGCAGCACCGTGGACATCATCAGCCAGCAGGGAGGCGACCCGGCCGCAGTGAGCTTTGACGCGGTCAGCGCTGGCAAGGCCAGAGGCAAGGACGTGGTGCTGGTGGACACGGCAGGCCGACTGCCAACGCAACTGCACCTCATGGAAGAGTTGCGCAAGATCAAGCGGGTAATACAAAAAGCCGATGCCACGGCACCGCACGAAATCCTGTTGGTGATCGACGGCAACACCGGGCAAAACGCGCTGAGCCAGGTCAAGACTTTTGATGACGCCTTGCAACTCACGGGCCTGATCATTACCAAGCTCGATGGCACTGCCAAAGGCGGTGTGCTGGCGGCGATTGCCCGCGAGCGACCACTGCCGGTTTACTTCATCGGCGTTGGTGAGAAACTCGAAGACCTGGAGACTTTCAACGCCCGCGAATTTGCACAGGCGCTGCTGTCATGACGCAAGCTACTTGCTGGCAGCCTTGGCAGGTGCTTTGGCAGCCTTGGGCACGGCCGCTGCTGGCGCCGCCGCAGGTGTGGCTTGCGCCAGGCGCTTGCCGATGGCCTGCTCGAGCGCCCTGACTTTCGGTTCAATCGTTCCCTGGGTCTCAGCCACCAGCTTGTCGATCAGCGCATTTTGCATTTCACCGCCGAGTTGCAAAAACTTGCGGTTCACGGGCGACTCTATGATTGCGATCAACTGTTTGAGCTCGTCCTCGCTGAACTTTTCTTCCAGCAGGGCACCCACGGTCGATGGCGCGAGCTTGACGGCGCGCTCGCGTACCAGCGGCACAGCGTCGTCCGCATACTTTTTCGCTTCAGCCTGAATATCTTTGGCGACGGCCTCGCGCTTGTCAGCCGGAACCTGCGACTGCAGGGCCATACCGGCCTGCTGCAACATCTGCAAGGCAGGCCGCTCGGCCAGCGCCTGCGCTGCCTGCTCGACAGCAGGCTGCTGCAGCAGCAAGACTTTGGCTACCAGTTCCTTCTTGGCCGTCATCTGCGCCTGTATGCCGCTTGCCACTACCAGCAGGCTTACCAACATCCATCTTTTCATTGCAATCTTTCTTGAAAAAACACAGAATTACTGATCGGAATCCAGGACCGACCGAGGGTCCATTATCAACCAGCCCCTGACCGGATAATCAGCGCCCATGCACACGCTCGGCTTGCCCAACACCCTCCCCGCTTTACGCCCATGAAGAAGCTGCTGCTGCTCGGCGCTGGTCAGGCCCATCTCGATCTGTTGTCCACTCTGGCCAGCCAGCAGCCCGCCGATGTGCAGCTGACCCTGATTGCGCCCTATCCGCTGCACGTTTACGCCGGCATGGTCCCACGCTTTGTGGCTGGCCAGCACGCGCTGGAGAACTGCCTGATCAGCCTGGAGCCAATCCTGAAAAAAGCGGGTGCGCGCTGGCTCACAGGCAACGCGGCTGCGCTTGACGTCAAGGAAAACACGCTGCGGCTCGCCGACGGCAGCACCTTTGGTTTTGACTGGCTTTCAATCGACACCGGAGCGCTGCAGAACCGTCAGCAAATCGAGGCCGTCATGCCCGGCGCCCGTGAGCACGGACTTTTCGTGCGACCGCTGGAAGCCTTCTGCGCTTTGTGGCCCAGGGTGACCGAGCTGGCCACAAGCCGCCCAATGCGCATAGCGATCATAGGCAATGACCTGATGAGCGTCGAATTGGCGCTGGCCATGCGGCAACGCTTGCCGGGCTCAGCTGTCACCCTGCTTGCTGGTACCGGCGGGCTAGCTGGCGCGATGGTGCCGGGCCATGAACAGCGCATCCTCAAGATCCTGCGAGAACACAGAGTCACCGTTCTGCCAGACCGGGTGGTCGGCATTGAGGCCCAGCAGGTTCTGCTCGCCAGTGGCGCGCGACTTGCCTGCGACGTCCCGATCGTCGCCAGCGCCGGGTCAGCACCGGCCTGGCTTTCTGGCAGCGCGCTCACACTGGACGTGCACGGGCAGATTGCACTTGACGTTTTCGGGCGCTCCATCAGCCACCCTAAGGTGTTTGCCGCCAACGAGGTCTCTAGCCGTGCCAAACCGGCCCTCACAAAAAACCTGCTGGCCCTGCTGGCCGGTTCACCAGCGCGCCGGCACCAGTCAGCGCCCGATCACCTGCATTTTGTGGCCTATGGCCAGCGCCGAGCGCTGCTCGTTTGGCGCGGCCTATCAATGCAGGGACGCTGGGCCGGGTGGCTCAAGGACTGGCTGGAAAGGCGCTACCTCCGGCGTTACCGACGCGACTGAACACGCAGTTTGCCGGCAATCCGACCAGCGGCAATCTGGCCGATCTCGGTTGCTGCTGAAAAACCGTGACGCCGGAAAATGTCAAGCACGGCTCCCACTGCGGCAGGCGCACAGGACACCAGCAGGCCGCCACTGGTTTGCGGATCGCTCAACAAGTCTTGATCAACCTTGGCAAAGTCCGCCGGCAACTCGAGGTCTTTTCCATAGGCAGCCCAGTTTCGTCCCGACGCCCCTGTCACCATGCCCTGCAGAGCCAGATCTCGCACACCGTCGAGCAAAGGCACGCTCGACCAATTGATCTCGACCGTGCAACCGGCCCCGCGTGCCAGTTCCAGAGCATGCCCGGCCAGGCCAAAACCGGTGACATCGGTCAGGGCGTGCACCCCGGGCAATGCCGCCAGATCCGGCCCAGGTGTATTGAGTTGGGTTGTCAGCTGGATCATCCGGGAATAGCCAGCGGCATCAAGTTTTTCTTTTTTCAGCGCTGCCGACAGGATGCCAACCCCGAGCGGCTTGCCAAGAATCAGCCTGTCGAGTGGCCTGGCATCAGCATTGCGTTTGACCCGGCTGGGGTGCACCAGGCCCAGAGCCACCAGACCGTAAATCGGCTCCACGGAGTCGATCGTGTGACCGCCCGCAATCGGAATGCCCGCCGCGCGGCAGACACTGGCGCCGCCTTCAAGAATTCTGCCAATGGTCCGCGTGGACAGTACATTGATCGGCATACCGACCAGGGCCAGCGCCAAAATGGGCTTGCCGCCCATGGCATAAACGTCCGAAATCGCGTTGGTGGCGGCGATTCGTCCGAAATCGAAGGGGTCATCCACAATCGGCATGAAGAAGTCAGTCGTTGCAATCAGCGCCTGCTCGTCGTTGAGCCAGTAAACAGCCGCATCGTCCGAGGTCTCGATGCCGACCAGCAACTCCCTGGGCAGCGGCATGGTGCTGACGTTTTTCAGGATATCCGACAGCACCCCTGGGGCAATTTTGCAGCCACAGCCGCCGCCGTGGGACAGACTGGTCAGGCGCGGCTCGAGGGCCGGGGCGGCGGGGGAGTTTGGGCTTGAAGTGATCATAGGCTGGCTATTTTCCCTTGAAATGCCCCGCCGGCAGTCCAATTTGGCAGCTATCGGTCCGATTGAACCCTTCAATTGGCACTCGATCCAAGAGAGTGCTAATATTGAGGGTATGACAAACAGGAGGTCTGCAATGGCTCATCCAACTGGAGTTTCAGGTTCCGCATTGACACTGGCCAACCCGTGGGCGGTGGTGCCCTCGCTGGGCAACCTCGATGCCTATATCTCGGCAGCCAATCGTCTGCCCATGCTGACGCTCGAACAGGAGCAGGAGTTCTCACGCAAGTACCGTCTGGACAATGATCTGGAAGCGGCCGGGAAGCTGGTGCTCTCCCATCTGCGTCTGGTGGTATCGATTTCGCGCCAGTATCTCGGTTACGGCCTGCCGCACGGCGACCTGATTCAGGAAGGCAATGTCGGCCTGATGAAGGCCGTCAAGCGCTTCGACCCGGAGCAGGGCGTGCGCCTGGTGAGCTACGCCATGCACTGGATCAAGGCCGAGATTCACGAGTACATCCTGAAGAACTGGCGCATGGTCAAGGTCGCCACGACCAAGGCCCAGCGCAAGCTGTTTTTCAACCTGCGCTCGATGAAACAGCGCTACAAGTCGGACGACGCAGCAGCCGACACCGGCACGCACCGCGAAACCTTGAACGAAGAGCAGATTGACGCCATGGCGGCTGAACTCAATGTAAAGCGCGAGGAAGTGATTGAGATGGAAACACGGCTCTCCGGCGGCGATGTGCTGCTCGATCCGAGCCCCTCCGACGAGGGCGACACCGCCTTTGGCCCGATTGCCTACCTGACCGACACCCGGCACGAGCCCACCGCCATGATCGAGGCGCACCAGCGTGACATCCTGGCCAGCGACGGTATTGCCAGCGCACTTGAAGCGCTCGACGAGCGCAGCCGGCGCATTGTTGAGGAGCGCTGGCTCAAGGTCAATGACGACAATTCGGGCGGCATGACGCTGCATGAACTGGCAACAGAATATGGCGTCAGTGCGGAGCGGATTCGCCAGATAGAGGTGGCGGCCATGAAGAAAATGAAGAAAACACTAAGCGAGTACGCCTGATGATCCGACGCGCCGCCTTCTTCCTCGCGATGGCCGCGTTGTCCACCTGGGCAGCGGCGCAGAACCCGGCAAAGGATGCGGCGCCGTCCTGGCCCAGCCGACCCGTTCGCATCATCGTCGGCTTTCCCGCCGGATCGTCACCCGACCTGACTGCGCGCACCCTTGGCGAGCCACTTTCGCGGGCCTTGGGCCAGCCGGTGATCATCGAAAACAAGGTCGGTGCCGGCGGCAATATCGCCGCTGACTACGTGGCCAAGGCGACCGATGACCATACCATTGGTCTGATGATCAACGGCAACATGACGATTGCCAAGCTGCTCAACCCGAAGCTCAACTACGATCCGCTGAAGGATCTGACGCCGGTCAGCCTGATCGGCGTCTCACCGCTGGTGCTGACCGCTCCCGTGGGCGCGCCCGGCGCCACGGCGCAGGAATTTTTCGCGGCAGCGCGCATCGCCAGTGACAAGTGGAGCTACGGCACACCCGGCGTTGGCACCGTAGGTCACATCGGAATGGAGTGGCTCAAGAGCAAGACCGGCATCAACCCGGTTCATGTGCCCTACCCTGGTTATCCCCAAGTGGCCAACGCCATGCTTGGCGGACAGTTGCAATTGGCGATGCTGCCCCCGGCATTGGCCACGGCGCAAATCAAGGCCGGCAAGTTGCGCGCTATCGGTGTTACCTCCAGCGGGCGCAGCACGCTGGTACCGGAACTGCCCAGCATGAGCGAGGCCGGTGTACAGGGCTTCAGCCTCGAAATCTGGAATGCCATCGCAGCACCGAATTCCATGCCCAAACCGGTGGTGGCCAAGCTCTCAAGCCTGTTCAGCGACATTGCGCGCTCGCCCGAGATGCGGCAAAAACTGTTTCAGCAGGGTTGGCAGGTCCAAGGCACATCGGCCGAAGGCCTGGCCAATCGCGTCAAAGTGGATACTGCTCTGCTGGGCGGGGTCATCACTCTGCGTGGCATCAAGGCCGAATGAGCAGTCTGTCCAACTGGACCTTCAGAGTATCAAAGCGGGAAAACAGGGGATCGAGTTGCTCCGCCTGCAGTGGCTGTTTACCAAGTTGTTCTATTGCCGACTCCAGGAACAGGCTTGTCTGCTGCAAGCTGGCGACACCGGCTCGCTGGGAATGGCTCTGCAGAGTGTGCAGAAGCCGTAGCGCCTCGTTGCGGGCACTCACATTGTCCGGTCGGGCGCGCCATTGTCGAAGCGCGCCGCCCAGTTGGTGCAACAGGGTCGACGCCTCTTCAGTGAATTCTTCCGACAAGCCTGGGGTTGGCATATCCGTACTGATCAGCGCCGCTTCAGAAAACTCAAAGCGTTCAATCTCCTGCAGCGCCTGCAGCAACCCGGCTGCGGGCGGCTTGAGAAATCCAGCGGCAAATTGATGCAACAGGCGACGCAGGTCTTCTGCCGCCTCAAGAAATACGCTGGCATGCTGTGGCAGACCGGGCGCGTGGTCTTGCACATGGTGCAGTGCCAGTTCGAGTGCTTGCGCCAGCTCGAACAAGGCCTGCAGTCCGATGCGCAACGAACTTGCAGCCAGTGAATGTGCCCAGCCCAGCGTGCTCTGCGAGATAGGCCGGTGCAGCTCCAGTGCCCATTCGCTTAGCTCAAGGTGCAGGCAGCGTGAGCACTCATCAGCCTCGTTCAGATAGGCGTTGAATTCAGCAATGCCAATGCGCAGGTTTCCAATCACCTTGGCCTGGTCTTGCGG
>CAITQH010000361.1 GCA_903894475.1 uncultured beta proteobacterium | reverse complement strand
CTGATCTGGAATGATCGCCTCGCCCGCGACCCACTGCACCTGGCACTGGATGAATTTCTCGATCACTACGGTGGCGCCAAGCGCGGTGCTTTGCTCAGGCACGAGGAACGCGGTGACCTGCCCCGGTTTTTTGGCGCCCTGGTTCCGGCAGAGTTAAGCTGGCCGCACGAACACTGCCTGAGCGAGGCCGGCTTGCTCAGCCTGGCCTTTTCACGCTCCTACATGCCGCCGCGCGACTCCGCGCCGGGACAACAGGCCTGCGGGCAACTGCGTCAGCTGTTTGGGCGCTTCGCCAGTCAGGGGCGTCTGGTGGTGCGCTACAACACGGTGGCGATCATTGGCCGCCCCGGATAAGAACCGGGCTCAGACCAGCGCTTACTGGTAGACCTTTTTCAAGAGTCGCAGCAGGGTCTTGCGCTCAGCGGCCGTCAGGTTCGCTGCGACCTCATCTTCAAGTGCGATGGCGGTGGTTTCGGCCTGGCGCAGCAAGTCCACGCCGGCCGCCGTGGCATGCAGCCCGTTGGCACGGCCGTCGCTTGGATGTGCGCGTTTGCCGATCAGGCCACGTTTTTCCAGCGTGTTGATCATGCCCACCAGATTGGGTGGCAGGATGCCCAGCGTGCTGCACAACTGGCGCGAGGTGATGCCGGGGTTGTGCACGATCAGTGAAGCCACAGAAAAGTCAACCGGCCGCAGCTTGTAGGGCGCCATGCGCCGCAGAAAAACGTCAATCACCGCCAGTGCAGCGCGGCGCGCGTTGTAGCCGAGCAGGGTTTCAACGCAACTTGCGTCGACTTCGTCGATACATGGCTCGGCGGCAGGAACGGCTTTGGTCATGGTGCACACTGCTTGTTGAGCTTCCTGACTTCGCAGCTGTCATCCCGGACCCCGGATCGAGCCCGGGGCAAGCTCTGATCCGGGATCCAGTGCTGCGCCACCACTGGATTGCGGGTCAAGCCCGCAATGACCATGCTGTATCCGTTCCTATGGGACCGTGTCATGAATTGCGAAAACATTAACTAGACTGCGTTAGTGCTGCGTCGATGATGGCGAGGCGCATGGCCAGCTCGGGCATGATCCAGCGCTGCACCGCCTGCGCAGGCGCGCTCCAGCGCGGCGCATCGGCCTGGCTGCTTCGCCCAATCTGAACCCAGGCCCAGTCCACCAGCATCAGGCCGACAGCGCGCAGAAAATCCTCAGCCACCCAATAGGCCAGGGTGTCATCCTGCGCTGCAGCCTGCATCAGCCGATGCGTGTGATCCCGCAGCCTCTCCAGGCGCGCCAGCAAGCGCGCTTGTGCCGGTGCAGCCGGGTCCAGGTCGGCGCCCAGCTCAGCCAGCCAAAGATTGAAGGCGAGGGCGCCATCGGGCAAGACCTTGCGCAAGAGCAGGTCGATCGCCTGGATCTCATTGCTGCCTTCGTAAATCATGGTCACTCGGGCATCGCGCACATGCTGCTCGATGCCCGATTCACGCACATAGCCATGGCCGCCGAAGACCTGCAGACACTCGCTGCCGCCCAAAAAAGCCTGTTGGGTGAAAACGGCTTTGAGGATCGGTGTGCTCAGGCTGCACCAGCGCTGCGCGGCCTCACGGCGCTCGCTGCTCGGGTGCTGTTTGGCGATGTCGAGTTCCAGCGCCGTGCGGTAGGCAATCACGCGACCGGCGTCGATCCAGGCGCGCTGGCTGTCCAGAATGCGGCGCATCGCGGGATGTTCGCCGATCAGATCGGCGGCGCTGGCAACTGCAGCGCTGGAGCGCGCTTGTGCTGCCTTGCGCCCTGGTGCGCGCATTTGCCGGCGCTCGCGTGAGTACTCGTCGGCCTTCTGCCAGGCGGCCTCGAGCAGGCCGATGCCCTGCAACGCCACGTGCAGGCGCGCCGAATTCATCATGACAAACATGGCGTTCAGGCCACGCCCGCTCTCGCCAATGAGCCATCCCGTAGCAGCTTCAAAGCGCATGACGCAGGTTGCGCTGCCATGCAGGCCCATTTTTTCTTCGATGCGCTCGCAGTGCACCGCGCTGCGCGAGCCGTCAGGCAGAAACTTCGGTACCAGAAACAAGGACAGGCCCTTCGGTCCGGGCGGGCCGTCGGGCAGACGTGCCAGTACCAGATGCACGATGTTGTCGCTCAAGTCGTGCTCGCCGCTGGAGATGAAAATCTTGCTGCCGCTGATCCGGTAGCTGCCATCCGTCTGCGCCACGGCGCGCGTGCTGACCAGTCCCAGATCGCTGCCGGCATGCGGCTCGGTCAGACACATGGTCGGTAGCCACTCGCCGCTGGCGAGTTTGCCGACGTAGCAGTCTTTCAGCTCCTGCGTGCCGTGGGCTTTCAGGCAATCGTAGGCACCGTGCAAGAGGTCCGGTGCCATGGTCCAGGCGTGATTCGCCGCGCTGAGCATCTCGAACAGTATGGCCTCCAGCACCGCGGGCAGACCCTGGCCACCGTCTTCCGGCGCCGCAGCCAGCGCCGGCCAGCCAGCCTGCCAGAAGGCCTGGTAGGCGTCCCGAAATCCCGGTGGCGTCGTTACCGTGCCGTCGTGCCAGCGCGCGCCCGTCTCGTCACCGATGCGGTTCAGCGGCGCAATCACGCTGGCCACAAACTTGCCCGCTTCATCCATCAGCTGCGTCATCAAATCGGCGTCGACTTCGGCGTGTGCTGGCAGTTCATGCAACTGACGCTCAGCGTGTACAACCTGCATCAGTACGTAGAGCATTTCATCGGTACGGGGGTTGTACAACATCTTAGTCAGCGTGGTTCAGGCTTCCGAAATTCACAAGTCCGGGTCTCAGGCGTGGATGAGCCGAGGTCGCCACGGTGGGTAACTCCGCGGATGTCCCCCGGCCTGCGGCCTCCGCCTTTATTCCGCTGCGTCACCCACCGCGGCACCCTCGGCAACGAGCGTTTGTGGTTTGAGTGACCGGGGTCAGACACGACTTTCGCGTTGTCAAACGAGATGCACTGCGATGCTTTCGCACGTGGCCAAATAGGGCTGTTGGCTCCTCTCTTCCGCCCGGCGGGGCGGGAGAGAGGCGGGGGTGAGTGAGTGGGGGAAAAACAGTCTCGGAGCTGAGTGCCCCGGCAGCCCGATCCACCCGGACTGGACAGCGGAATTTGGCTTGTGATTACTTCGGAAAGATCCATAACTCAAAGGCACAACGCCTTGATCATCTGCGGCACAGCGATTGCCCGGATCCGGTCCTCTCCCGGCAGTCGAATGCAAAAAGCACGTGTCTCTATGCCTTCGCACAACACGTCTTCACCGCGCATGATGACGTGGCGGAACAGGAAAGCCTTGTTGCGCCACTCCTGGATGTTGGTGTGAATCTGCAGCGTCTCGCCGTAGGTGGCGGGGCGCATGAACTTGACCTGAATTTCCAGCAGCGGATCGCCGAAGATGCCGGTGG
>CAITQH010000360.1 GCA_903894475.1 uncultured beta proteobacterium | reverse complement strand
CGCCGCGCGGTGCAGCCGGAATGGAAGGACCACGCCCCCTACATCGTCGCCATCATCGAGCTCGCCGAAGGCGTCCGCCTGCTCTCCAACGTGGTGGACTGCCTGGCCGATTCCGTCACCCTCAACGCCCCGGTCCGCGTCGCCTTCCACGAAACCACAGACCCTGAATTGGGCCTGCCGGTCTTCACCCTGGCCAAGGGCATTGCCCCTTGATTGAGCGGATGAAGGGCCCCCGAAATCTGGAGACGCCTGCCATAGGCAGCCTTTCGCCGCTTAAGGCCGAAAGCGATTTGTGACGCGGCATCGCAGCGCGCACCAGGCGGCGCCGCATATTGGGCTCCCGGCAAGTCAAGTAACCTCGCCCCGCTTAGCGGCGATAGGGTAGGTCAACCCTCCTTGACTTTGATACTTCCGGATGCTCACCTTGCTTCGCACTGCACCCGTATCAAACCAGGGTGCAATTCTGCATATTTTGCAGGCATAGTTTTCTATCGGACACGCATAGATCGTTGGATGCGTCGTCTACTATTCTGAGGAAAGGCGATTATGACCATACCTTCAGACTTCCAGGCGCAATATGATCGAATAATTTTTGAGTGTCTGTCCCCGAACAGGTTGAATCTCTTGAGCCACCTGTGATTCGCTTGGCTTGCCATCGATTCGCAGGAGGCAGCCATGTGGACCGCCGAGAGCCGCCCTCGCTATGACCGAAGCAAGCTGCGCTACCCGAGTGACCTGACCGATGCGGAGTGGTCTTTGATCGCGCCGCTGATTCCGCCCGCGAAGCGGGGCGGCAACAAGCGGACGGTCAATGTGCGCGACGTGGTTGAAGGCCTGCTCTACATCCTGAGCACTGGCTGCCAGTGGCGGGCGATCCCCAAGGACCTGCCACCGCGAAGCACGCTGCACAAATATTTCCAGCGCTGGGAGTGGGACGGCACGCTGCGGCGTGTCCACCATGTGCTCTACGTGCAGTGCCGCGAACAGGCTGGACGCGAGACCAGTCCGACGGCGGCGATCATCGACAGCCAGAGCGTCAAGAGCGCGGAAAAAGGGGGGGCCGGATTGACCCGCCGGGCTACGATGCGGGCAAGAAGATCAAGGGAAAGAAGCGTCATCTCCTGGTCGACACCCTGGGCCTGATGCTGCACGCGGTCGTGCATTCAGCGGGCGTGCAGGACCGCGACGGCGGCGTGCTGGTGATGGCAACGCTGTTCGGCATGTTCCCCTTCCTGCGCAAGCTCTACGCCGATGGCGGATACCAGGGGCCAGCATTTCAGGCGGCGCTGAAGCGGGTGCTGCGCCAGGTGGATGTGGAGATCGTCAAGCGCTCGGATCAGGTGAAAGGCTTCAAGCTTCTGCCCAGGCGATGGATCGTTGAGCGCAGCATTGCCTGGCTCAATCGTTGTCGCAGGCTCGCCAAGGATTGGGAGAACCTGAATCACACCGCGCTCGCATTCATGCAACTGGCGTCCATCAGGCTCATGCTGCGAAAACTCTGCAATCCAAGGATATGATCAGGGACAGACTCTCAGGCATATGACGAGCGAGATTCTGGTAGATCTCGACCATGGACCGGCGGAAGTCTTCGCCATCCCCTCGCACGGCGAGCTCAGCGCGGGCATCCGGTATCCATTCGGGGAAAGCTTTTGCGAGCTGCTTGTCGTACCATGCCAGGAAAAAGTCGCCGAGTTCGTGGTAGTTCACGGCGTCCGCATATGGGGGATCAGTAATCCAAAGATCACAGATTTCGCTCAGATCCCGAGCGTCGCTCGGAAAGATTTTTGATCTGCCATCGATTGGACTGCCTGTATTTACAGTAATTTCGACAACATCTTTAAAACCTTAGTAACATCTTCTGGATGTAAT
>CAITQH010000359.1 GCA_903894475.1 uncultured beta proteobacterium | reverse complement strand
CTGCGGTCGATCTTGTGCTCAGTGGTCATACGCATCAGGAATATGTGTGCTTCCGGCCTGACGGAAAACTCATCACGCAATCAGGCTCTTACGGCCGCCTGGTCACCAAGGTCGACCTGACGCTCGACGCTGTAACAAAGAAGGTGATTGCTAAGGACGCCAACAACAAGTTGGTGCTCAACGACGTCGGCGTCAAGGACAGCACCGGTAAGTTACTTACTGTGCCGGCAGAATACAACACGCTGCAGCGCGACCCCGCCATCGACCAGATCGTGCGCCGCTATGGCGACCTGACAGCCACCATTGCCGATGTGGTGGTGGGTCGGATCTCTTCTGTGCTGGATCGCAAGGTCAATGCGGCCGGTGAAAGCACACTGGGCGCGGTGCTGGCCGACGCCTTTCTGGCGGGTACCTCGGACAGCAGCTACGGTGCCAAGGCAGCGCAGATTGCATTTACCAACCGCGGCGGGCTCCGCAGCGACTTGAGCAGCAGCCTGACTGTGACTTTCGGCCAGCTATTCAGCGTCATCCCTTTTAACAACAACCTGATCACCATGGACCTGACTGGCGAGCAACTGTTGCGGCTGCTGGAGCAACAGTGGGAAAAGCCTCAGCCCCCGGGGGGACGCATCATGTCGGTCTCGCACGGCTTTAGCTACACCTGGGACGCCAGTCAACCCGAGGGCGCAGCGCCCGGAAGCGGACATCGGGTCGTGACGGGCTCGATGAAGCTGCAGGGTGCACCGATCGAAATGAACAAGACCTATCGGATCACTGTCAGCGATTTCATGGCCAGTGGTGGCGACAGTTACAACCTTCTAAAACAGGGCCGCAATCTGCAAACGGGCGAACTTGACTCGGTCGTTGCCAAGCTGTACTTTCGCGTCAAGGGCGTTGTGCAGGCACCGGTACTGGATCGGATTTCGCGACTGAACTGAAGTAGACGTTAAAGCACCTCGGGTGACTGCACAGCAACCACAACCGTCTGCGCGTGATCTGCACGCTGACGGTTTCGCAGCCACCAGACGGCGCCCTTTTTCACTGTGCATTCGTTGACGCTCAAACCAATCAGCTGGGAGATGGTCTGTCCCAGCGTCGGTTGATGCCCGATCACCAACACCGTGCCTTTGGCGTTGGGCCACTGCGCGAGTTCGACCAACTGTGCGACGCTGCAACCGGGTGCCAGTTCTGCCTTGATTTTGTATTTGCGACCCAGCGCCATCGCCGTCTGCTCGCTGCGCCGCGCCGGGCTCACCAGAATGCGTGTCGTGTCGGGTATTTGCCGGTCCAGCCACTTGGCCATGCGCGAGGCCTGCTTTTCGCCACGCGAGGTGAGCGTGCGCGCCATGTCGTCACAGCCCTCAACCCAATCCTGTGCTTCTGCGTGGCGCCACAAGACCAGATCCATGTCAGTCACGCCCCGCGTCGTCGGGTCCGTTGTAACGCTGCATCAGAGCGGCTTGGGCGCCGTGCGCGGCACGCCGCGCGACTGGCTTGACCCGGGCGTAACTGCCATCGGCCAGCAGGTCCCAGGCATCTACACCATCGTGCAGATAAGCCACCAGATCTTCGTCGATGATGCGTTGACGCAGCACCGGATCGGTCACCGGCCAGGCCAGTTCAACCCGACGCATCATATTGCGGTTCATCCAGTCTGCGCTGGAAAGATAGAGCTCTTCCACGCCATTGCGGCGGAAATAGAAAACGCGCGAATGCTCCAGGAAGCGCCCGATGACGGAGCGAACATGAATGTTGTCCGTCAATCCCGGCAGTTGCGCCGGCAGCATGCACGCACCGCGCACGATCAGGTCAATCTTGACGCCCATCTGTCCGGCCCGGATCAAGGCGTGGATGATCTTCTCGTCGGTCAGGGCGTTCATCTTCGCGACAATTCTGGCCTCGCCTCCGCTTGCCGCCAACTGCGCCAGATCGTTGATTTTCTCGACCAGCTTGGAGTGCAGGTAAAAAGGTGCCAGCAGCACCCGATTCAACTTGGGCAAGCGACTGTGACTGGCCAGATGGACAAATATATTTTCGACATCAGCCGTCAACAACGGATCAGCAGTCAGGTGACTCCAGTCGGTGTAAAGGCGCGCCGTGCGCGGGTTGTAGTTGCCGGTGGACAGGTGCGCGTAACGTTTGAGCTGCTTGCCCTCGCGGCGCGTGATCAGCATCATCTTGGCATGTGTCTTCAGGCCCACCACACCGTACAGAACCTGCGCGCCGATCGACTCCAGCATTTCGGACCAGTTGATGTTGGCCTCTTCGTCAAAGCGGGCTTTCAACTCCACGACCACCGTCACTTCCTTGCCACGCCGCACCGCCTCGCGCAACAAATCCATCAGTTCGGAATCACTGCCGGTGCGGTAAATGGTCTGCTTGATGGCGAGCACTTGCGGGTCGTTGACAGCTTCGCGCAGAAAGCCCAGCACGGCATCAAAACTCTCGAAAGGCTGATGCAAAACCACATCTCCCATTTTGAGTTTTTCAAAGAACGAGACGCCGGGGGACAGTTGTGTCGGGTAACACGACTGGTAGGTTGGAAAGCAGAGCTTGGGCGCGTCCACCAGGTCGATCAACTGCGTCAAGCGCACCAGATTGACGGGGCCTGGAACCCGGTACAAGGCACCTTCAGGGAGCTCGAACTGCTTCAGCAAAAAATCTGAAAGATGGACCGAACAGCCAGCCGACACTTCCAGGCGCACCGCCTGACCATAGTGACGATGCTGCAAACCATGGCGCAGGGCAGTGCGAAGATTCTTGACATCTTCCTCATCGACCGCGAGGTCGGAGTGCCGCGTTACCCGGAATTGTGAAAACTGCCCGACATCGCGCCCCGGAAACAACTCTGCCAGGCTGCCACGAATCACGCTCGAAAGCGATACAAAGTAATTGCCATGCCCGGAGACTTTGTCCGGCATGCGAATCATGCGAGGCAAGACCCGAGGCACCTTGACAATCGCAATATCGTTTTCGCGACCGAAGGCATCGCGCCCGCCCAGGCGCACGATGAAATTGAGCGACTTGTTCGCCACTTCAGGAAAGGGGTGCGAAGGGTCCAGCCCCACTGGCAGCAACAAGGGTTTGACTTCGCGCTCGAAATACTGCCTGACCCAGCGCCGCTGCGCCGCGTTGCGTTCACCATGAGAAACTATCTTGATGCCCTGTGCTTCCAGTGCCGGCATCAACTCATCGTTGTACAAGGCATACTGGCGCATGACCAGCGCATGTGCGGTTTGCGACAGGCGATTGAAAGAAGCCACCGAGAACAGACCTTTGTCGTCCTTGCGCTGACAAGCCACCAGATGCGGCTCAGCCCGGACTTCAAAAAACTCGTCCAGATTGGAGGACACGATGCACAGGTAACGCAGCCGCTCCAGCAGGGGAACGTCCTTGCGATGTGCCCAGTCGAAGACGCGCTCGTTGAACGCGAGAATGCTCTGATCACGGTCCAGCAGCGCCACGTCAGACGAAGTTGCAGTCAGTTTTGGCTGGCGAGGAAAAGAAGGCATACCGTCTTGCGCCCATTATTTCAAACATGTGACCGATTATTGAATAGTTAAATGACAAGCTTGTGACAAGACCCAATCAGAGCTGGCTCGGCATTGTCATTGCATGCCCCACTTTGTCATTGCATGCCCCACTTTGTCGTTGCATGCCCCACTTTGTCATTGCATGCCCCACTTTGTCGTTGCATGCCCCACTTTGTCGTTGCGGGCCGCTCTTTGTCATTGCGGGCTTGACCCGCAATCCAGTGGTCGCGCGCACTGGATCCCGGATCAAGTCCGGGATGACAGCCCCCGAGTCCGGGATGACAGCCCCCGAGTCCGTGACGACAGCCCCTGAGTCCGGGACGACAGCCGCGCCCATGGAAACAGCGACTGCACCCTTAGCTTGTAGCGCAGGCCAGTGCAGCAAGGCCAGGCTTCCGTCATGGTGCTCAACCAGCGCGGTGCGGCTCTCAACCCAGTCGCCGTCGTTGCAATACAGTGTGCCGTTGATGTCCCGCATCTCAGCCCGATGAATATGGCCACAAACCACGCCCTGATGGCCTCGCCGCCGTGCCTCGTGCGCCACCGCCACTTCGAACTGAGTGACATAGTTCAGTGCCTTCTTCACCTTGTGCTTGAGGTAAGCCGACAAAGACCAGTACGGCAAGCCCAGACGAGCCCGAATGTAATTGAGATGACGATTGAGCTTAAGCGTGAATTCGTAAAGGTTGTCACCCAGATAGGCGAGCCACTTGGCGCACTGAATAACGCCGTCGAAATAGTCGCCGTGGGTGATCCATAAATTGCGTCCATCGGCGGTGCGGTGAACCGCATCTACGACAACCTCGACTCCACCGAACTGGTGGCCGATAAAGCCACGTGCAAATTCGTCGTGATTTCCTGGAACGAAAATAACACGACAGCCTTTGCGCGCGCGGCGCAGCAGCTTCTGCACCACATCATTATGCGACTGCGGCCAGTACCAGCGCCGGCGCAACTGCCAACCGTCAACAATGTCACCAACCAGATAAAGAAAGTCGCTCGGGTGCGCCTTCATGAAATCAAGCAAGGCATCGGCCTGACAGCCGGGTGTGCCCAGATGCAAGTCGGAAATAAAGATGGCGCGGTAGCGTTGTCCTGTCGATTCATCGTCAGCGTCTTGGGCCGACGCCGGCTGGCTCCAAGCCATCGATGGCTCCATGAAGTCGAACGCCAGGCGCATCAGGCCCCCAGAAAGTGCTTGCGATAGCGGCTGGGTAAATCCTGAATGCGCATCATCATGGGCAGATCAGCAGTGTTGAAATCAGGATCCCAGGCCGGCGCACCCAGAACCTTGGCGCCCAGGCGGAGGTAGCCTTTGATCAGGGCTGGTGGCTCGACCTCCAGAGAACTGTTCAATCGCTCAACCGGAAGCGCCAGGCGTGGACGCACGTGGTGTTCAATCGGCGCCAGGTGCGTTGCCTTGAGTTGTTGCCAGATGCTGGCTGCCACATCGCCGCTGACAATGCCGTTGTGCAGCATCGGGATGCTGGCGCAGCCAATCATGGTGTCGAGCCTGTTGCGCACCATGAACTCGGCCAGGGCACCCCACAGGCTCATGATGACGCCACCATGCCGGTAATCCGGATGCACGCAGCTGCGCCCGAGCTCCACCATGCGCTCACGCAAGCTGCGCAGGCGCGTCAGATCAAATTCGGTGTCGCTGTAAGTACTGCCGACGCGGATCGCCTGCGCTGGGGTCAGGAGTCGGTAGGTTCCTACAACCTCTCTGGTGACCTGGTCGCGTACCAGCAGATGCTCGCAATAGTTGTCGAACAGGTCCACGTCGTGCCCCGGCACCGTGGTGCTCAATCGCGCACCCATCTCGTCGGCAAAAACCCGGAACCGCAAACGCTGAGCCTGGCGAATTTCGTCCGCGTGCCTGGCCCATGAAACCGTCAGTGCACTGCGTTCAAGCGGGGCCACCGGAGCAGGACTGGAGCCGGAAAAAAACGAAAGAGAGCGATGGCGCAAGCCCTTGGGTAGGGATAGGGGCGACAAGGCAAAAGTGGGGTTGGGCAACTCTTTCACGTCATTCTCCTGGTTGTTTGATCTACCAATGGTGACGTCTCTTCATTACGGCTTGGTGGCATCTTCGTGGCAATTTGATGACGACGCTCTTTCGTCGTCTCTGCACTACCTTGTCAATGCCGGGAGCTTGCTGCAGCGACTCTTGCCGTGCGAAATGGCGCACTCGATAAGCGGCACGCCGTGGATGCTGTATTCGGTCAGCATCCAGTCGCCTCCGGGCTTTGGATCAAGTCGGTCAAGCGTTGCAAAGCCGTACTCGGATCGTGCCGCGTAGTCATCGACTTCTGCGCCCGGATACAGCTTGGCGCTTGACGGCAGCACTTCAGGAACCAACCCTTCAATGGCCGATCCGGAATTGCCAAGAACCAGCGAAATCGGGTGGCTGCTCTTGAAGCTGATGGCTTCAAACAAGTGCACATGGCCATGCATGGCGACCGAGACGCCCTGTGGAAAGAGTCGCTCCGGGTACAAGGCACTGAAAGCCGACTGCAAGGCTTCGTTACCGCCAGGCTTGAATCGGCTGATGTCTTTCACCGGGGCCACAGCCAGCAAGGGGTGATGACTCATGAAGAAGTTCTCTGCCTTTGATTGTGTGAGCTGTGCCACTTGTTGCATCTGTTGTAGGTACTTGCCGTAGGACACATCTTTTGAGGTCATTGGCTTGCCCTGCGTCCTGGACGAGTCGAAAACAATCAGTTGTGTGTCGCCCGCCAGTGGTACGGCATACGGTGCCGAGTAGTCAGCCTGCTCGTCAAGGGCCGGGGCATTGCAGGAACGATCCTCCCGCCAGATTTTCGCATCGATGAACCTGAACCAGCCTTGCCCGGCGCGATGGCACGACTCGTGGTTGCCGCGTACAAAGACCCAGGGCGCGGCGGCCAGCAAGAGTTTGGCGGGTTCAAACAAGTCGGCCTGCCAGGCGTCAAAGCCGTAGCCCCAGCGACTGGTTGCGCAAGCTGCATTGCCGGGAGGGCAAGGACTTTCCCGATAATGAATGTCGCCGAGATGAATCACCAGATCTGGGTGCAGTGCTGCGGCACTTTGTGCGACCTGGGCAAAAGGCCATTTGACCGGATCATTGCAGGGCTGAAAGGTGTTCTCAGATGCCTTCATCCTGCAACCGGTATCGCCAATCAGGACGATGCGCTTGATCTGGTCACGCGGTGCCGGCACGTCCTTTCCAGCCACACGCCCACGCCGTGCCCCGATGGGCCACCTGGCTTCACAGGTCAACACGTCAAAGACCGATGGCTTGGTGACTTTTTGGGCATTGTCGCCACGCGGTGCTGGTGTGGCCGCGGCTGCGCGCAGATCCATGCGGCGTTGCTGCTGCTCGTCCCACGAGACAGTCGGGCATGTTGCATCCCGTGTCAGCGCACGCACGATGACGTTTTGGCCCTCCGCCTGCACGGTGAAGACGAGCTCCGGTGCAAGCTCGGGGAAGCTCTGTGCAAAGCAGACTGAATGAATCAAGGCCGCAAGCCCGAGCATGGTCCAGGTCCTGCAATCGGGAAACGGCGCGTTGATCAGCTTGGCAAGCCAGGTTTTGGTCACGAGATACATCTGAAGCATGAGCCGGCCGCACAAGCGGGCCGGACAAGGTATCTTCTGCGACCCATATGACAGTGGCGTGACCGCCACATTTGGCGTTGCTTTTCGCCAGCAGTTCAGCGCAGCTTTGCCTTGACTGTCCGCTTCTCGAAATGCTTCAGTGCCACATAGGTGGCGACGCCCATCAGGCTAGAGAAAAGAAAAAACGCACCGTACGCCAAGGGCCAGGGAACGCCTTGCGTCATCATCGAAAACTCCGACATGCCACCCATACCGGCCAGGATGTTGATCGGCATGAAGACGACGCCGAAGACGGTGAGCTGGTTGATGCGTCGGTTCTGGTTGATGTTGATGAAACCGATGGTGGCGTCCATCAGGAAATTGATCTTGTCGAACAGGAAAGACGTGTGGCTGTTGAGCGACTCGATGTTGCGCAAAACCTGCTTGGCATCGTCAAACTGGGTCGGCGACCAGATCTTGCTTCGCATCAGAAAATTGATGGCGCGCTGGGTATCGAGAATATTGCCGCGGATGCGCCCATTCAGATCTTCCTCTTCCGCAATGTCACCCAGAATGGCTGCCGCTTCCCCGTCGCTGATCGTCTCACTCAAAACCTGGCGGCCAACCTGGCCCAGGGTGGCATAGATGTCTTCCAGAGAATCGGCAGAGTACTCGACGTCGGCACCGTACAGATCGAGCAGAACATCAGTGCAGTCGGTCACATAGCCGGCCTGTGTCCGTGCCCGGCGGCGCTGCAGGCGAAACACCGGAAGCTCCTCGTTTCGCAGGGAGAAGAGCATTCCCTGGTGCAGGATAAAGGCAACTGGAATGCTGCGTGAGTTGCCCGCGCGATCCAACAGGAAGTTGGAGAGCAGGTGAATTTCACCGTTGTCCTCAATGTGGTAACGGGAACTTACCTCAAGGTCCGTGACCTCGCCAGGATCTGGCAGGTTCAATCCAAAATGCGCCCCTACATACGCCCGTTCAGCCTTGGTGGCACCCAATAGATCGATCCAGATCGGCTTGATGCCTTCAAGATTCTTGCGGCTCTCAATCGGTATCTGCCGCAGCCGCCCGTCCTGCAATTCAAAGGCGTTCATCTGACTTTCATCAAAGACTGGCTCCCGAGCGCCAACCAATTGCTCACGAAGCTGATCTGACACTTCCCACAGCACCTCGTTTTCCTGGGCAACCGGAATCTGCTCCCACATCAGTTTCGCGTCTTGCGGCGGCAGCGCCTCAAGAATGCTGCCAATTTCCTCAGCGGGCAGTTGGGCAATCAAGTTCTCCAACTCGACCAGATGCTGGCGTTGCACAAGCGTCTCCACGATGTCCTGGCGCGGCATGTTCTGACCATGCACCATGCCTTCAACCCGCTTTTGCTTCTTCAGCATTTCGGTGACTTTTTCTAGGGACATGCTGCTGGTTCAGTTGGAGTGAATTGGATCTTGGTTTAAGTTTACCTCGACGCAATGGAAGTCAAAGTCATCAAACTGAAATCTTGCACCGCAAGAATGAGCTCTTCAATACCACTGCCAGTCAGCCATGTACAAGTTTGAAGAAATCACCCGCTCACCAACCTCCACCCCATGAGAACAGAAACAATCGAGAGTCCCTACAAGGGAAAGCGGGGAATTCGGCGCCTGCTCAACGCCTTCAGCTATTCGTGTTCCGGCTTGCAGGAGGCGTTTCGAAATGAAGATGCCTTCCGCCAGGAAGTCATGCTGGCCGCGGTCCTGATTCCCTTGACGTTTCTGATCGAAAGGGAAATGTTCGGGCGGGCTCTGATGATCAGTTGCGTGCTGCTGCTTTTGGTCATCGAGTTGATCAATTCAGCGATTGAAGCAACGGTCGATCGAATTTCACTGGACGACCACAGGCTGGCCAAGCGGGCCAAGGACATTGGCAGCGCAGCGGTGCTGATCGGCCTCGTCAATCTGGCAGTGGTCTGGACGCTGGTGTTGCTGAACTGATCATGAAAATCCTGTTCATCTCGGACGTCTACTTTCCGCGCGTGAACGGCGTCTCGACATCCATAGAAACCTTTCGGCGCAATCTGCATTTGCTTGGGCATGTCGTTCATCTGATCGCGCCCGAGTACGGCGCGCCCGCTGCGGACGAAGCCGGCATCCTGCGCGTGCCGGCGCGCCGTGTGCCGTTCGACCCAGAAGACAGGTTCATGAGTTACGGTTGGGTCATGAAGCAGTTGGACAGATTGCGTGGTGAGCAGTACGACCTCATTCATGTGCAAACGCCGTTCGTGGCGCACTACCTGGGCGTCAAGTTGTCGTACCTGCTTGACATCCCGTGCATCGAGACCTACCACACCTTCTTCGAGGAATATCTTTACCACTACATTCCGCTGCTTCCGAAATGGGTGACACGTGCGATGGCCAAGCGCTTCTCGCGGCATCAGGGAAACAGTCTGGACGGCATGGTGATCCCCTCCAGACCGATGCAGCGCGTATTGCAGGATTACGGCATCGAAACGGCCATGGAAGTGATTGCTACCGGCATCGAACCGGGGAGTTTCGTACCAGGAGATCGCTCAGCGTTTCGGGAGAAATTCAGCATCCCGCAGGATCGGCCGATGCTGCTTTTTGTCGGGCGCGTCGCGCATGAGAAGAACATCGACTTCCTGATCAGGGTTGTGGACCAGGTCAGAAAACAGGTGGAAGATGTGCTGTTTGTCGTTGCCGGCGAAGGACCGGCGCGCTCCAGTCTGGAACAGGAAGTCCGCAAGCGCGCGATGGGTGAAAACGTCCGCTTTATCGGTTACCTGGATCGCCACACGGAATTGAACAATTGCTATTGCGCCGCCGACATCTTCATCTTCTCGTCAAGAACGGAAACCCAGGGACTGGTCCTGCTCGAAGCCATGGCGCAAGGTGTGCCTGTTGTTTCCACTGCCGAGCTGGGCACGCGCGACGTATTGCAGGACGGCGCGGGCGTATGGATCGCACAGGACGAGCTTTCGGATTTTTCCGGCAACATCGTGAAGATGCTCGGGAACGCGCAAGTGCGCAGCGAATTGGGGGAACTGGGCCGTGCCTATGCGAATGAATGGTCGGCGGCGAAGCAGGCGAAGAAGATGCTGACTTTCTACAGGACAGTCACAACTTAGTTACTTTGGTTTGGGCACAAAAGTACCGCTCCAGCCGCTGGTCGCGATGCGCAGCTGATCTGCCCCCAGCCTTGTCAATGTGAATTTGCCACCCTGCCCCAACAAGCTGCGTAACAACCAGCCACTTGCCGGGCCCATGCGAAGCTGATTCTTATCGAAACTGAATTCAAGATCCGCACCGCTGCTGCAGACAGCGCCGGTGCCTTCGGCCCACAGACCTTCTTGGGTCTTGACGAATTCCAGTACCAGGGCTCCTTTGCTCTCGAAAATCGACACCACCAGGGG
>CAITQH010000358.1 GCA_903894475.1 uncultured beta proteobacterium | reverse complement strand
GTTCGCACTTGCCTATTTCTGGTTGCCATTTCACCAAAGTGCCGAGTCCCGCATATCCATGAGGCGCCTGCGCCACCGATTGCGCAGCCAGACTCCAACAACAAGAATGAGCAGAGTCGCGCCGACTCCTGCGCCTATCTTGGTTTGCGTCGAAACCTCATCGCCAATCGCGCCTGACATCCACAGTCCTGCAGTCCCCAGTGCGACCGCCGCCACCACAATTCCGATTCCCAGTCTCATGCCTGAAGTTGCTTTCTGAATTTGACAATAGAACTGGTGGGGTGCGCGGTCTTGGTCACCGCGTCGCTATGAGCCATATTGATCACGCCACGACTTTGCGCTTAGACGCTCCACGGCGGCGTTGTAGCGTGCTTGGGTTGTGCTGGCGTCGTCTTGCTGGCTCGATTTCATGGCTTCATAAACGTGCTCGGCAGAAACGGCGCCGATGGCGTGAAGAGCATCATGGCGTGACAGTCCTTCGCGTTGTAGTCGAGCCATTGCTCGAACAACCGACTCAAGATCCAAAGCAATTTGGTTCTCGACGATCGCATGAAACGCGGCGTGAACCTTGGCGTTGGGCAACTTGATGTGCGTGACGCGGTGCTGATCTTCAATCAAATCAATTCGCACCTGTTCGTCAAGGGCAAGCCATTCTGCTGGATTGGGCGCGAGATCTGGATCGTAATTAGTCACGTCAAGTCCTTTCTGGCGTCTACGTCTGGTATTTGTCATGTTGTGGTTGCGTGCAAGGCTGATCAGTCTTCCAAATCTTTATCCAAATCAACCAAGGTTTCACCCAAGTTCCGTGCCGCGTCTTGTTCGCCGCTGGCCAGGGCCAGTGCACGCTGGGCCATCAGGAAGCTACGGTATTCGCTGCGATGAAACTCTTGGCGCTCAAGGATACCGTCCAGCAGGGTGCGTGCCTCCTCGATGCTGCCTTCGCGAGCAAGGCAGCGCGCAAGTCCGCAGCGTGCGAACAAATAGTCTGGTGCGAGCACGTTAGCCTGGCGGTACAGAGCGGTGATCTGCGCAGCGGGATGCCCCAAACTTTCCTTGACTGCGGCGAGATTGGTCAACGCCGAAGGCTGATCGGGGCACATTTGCTGTAGTTGCTGCGCCAAACTGAGCGCCTCCACCGAGTTGCCCAGTCTGATCGCTTCATGCACACGCTCGTTGATGGCCGTGCCGGCAGGGGGGAAAGGGCTTGGGCGGGGCTCATCAGTGATGGTCAGTCCGTATGACCGGATCGTGCGCAAGTTGCCCGTGAGCCAAACCTCGACAGGTTCATCCCGGCTTCGCAGTCCTTCTTCAATCAGCCAGTTCAGCAGGTCCATGCGCACGGAGTCCGACCCGCACGGGCGTTTGAGCACGGTTTGCAATCCGGATATCGCCAGCGCGTCAGATCGCTTTGCACGCCGTTTGAGAACCGCCAATGCGAGCTGGCGAACCACCGCGTCGCCCAGTTCGACCGCGCGTGTCAGGTAGTCTGCGTGCGCGTCGCAGGTTTCAAGTTGTGAATTCCAGAGTTGTTCCCACTGAGGGTCCTGTGCTCCCTTGTGCTTGCCTGATATCGCGGTCAACGCCCGTATCCACGGGCTTGGAAACCACAATCCGCTGTCGCCCGGCAATTCGACGCCGGATTCCTTCAGGGTGGCGAACATTTCGAGCTGACCGTCTGTGGCCTGACTCCAGTAAGGTGCCTGCTCTGAGTCCTCCCACGCCAGCCGCGCACCTTTCTCATCACCCAGGAAGCGCAGCGCGGCAACGCGCGCGACAGCGTCTTCTACGCGACGTGGAACGGTATAGAGCAGGGTCGCACTAAAACCCATGCAGCGATCCAGCCCCTCAGCCCAGCAACGCCAGCGCAGGGCACGCTCAAGGGCAAACAGGTTGTTCGGGCCTTCCTGCCAGTTGGCCTCAATGACCGACCGGGCTTGCGCCATGTCGCCTGTAATGAAGAGCGCCAGCGCGAGATTATTGCGCGCCGAAGGGTGATCGACGCCTTGCAACACGGCAGCAGCAGCTGCCGGGTTGTCGTCGGTGAGGTACATTCGTGACAGGTCAATCGCCTGCGCCTGCTCCAGGCTCAGTGCTCCCAGGGGCGAATCGATGACATCCAGAACGGGTTCATCATCCAGACCATCCATGGCTCGTAATCGCGCCAGAGCACAGGCGTGAACAGCTGCCAAGCCAGCTGCGCGAGAGCTATCGCACAGTGCTTCGACCGCCATGCGGCTGTTGGGTGCGGCGCGCTGCCATTCGTATGCACGTGCTGAGGCGATCATCGGCGCTCCGCACCGGTCCTCGACCTCCCAGGCCAGCCCCAGCAGGGGCTTGAAGTCGGGAAAGGCCTTGCGCAAAGCAGCCAGACGCTGGCGCGCTTGCACCGTGTCGCCACCATCGGCCAATCGGCGCACTGCCGCGATCTGGTCAGTGTTGGGGACCGGTGAGAGTTTCTTGCTCTGGCTGGACTTTGACATTTTGTGAAGCACTGAGTGTTGTGTTGGAACCTGCTGACTATTATCCTGTTTGATCATGCGCGACTTGGTCATGGCACCGGTATCGTTGTCCCCAAAAAGCGTGCCTAACGTTGTGGACAACCAATTGCAATTGCCCGCAACGCAAGGCCAGTCTTGGGATTCCAGCGTGTGCCCAAAGATTGGGCATTCCGATCTACCTAGTACATCAACACGCAAGTTGTGAAACATAATGACGTCCCAGCTTGCGATCCGCATCCTGACGCGTAAAGTTCCACTCGATGGTCCGTTGCTCGGCATTGCGGGTTTGCTGCCAGGCATCCACTTCGGATTGCAGAAGT
>CAITQH010000357.1 GCA_903894475.1 uncultured beta proteobacterium | reverse complement strand
CATGTTGTCGTTGTTGCCGGTACCGTCGGCGTTGCCGTCCAGAGTAAACACATCGCCCTGATTGGGCGCTGAGGTCAGGGAAAGTTGCAGGCCCTGGTAGCTGATGGCAGGGTTCAGTTTGCTTGGGTCCAGCGTGCGCTCAGCCACCACGGTATTGGTCTTGGTGTCGGTGATGGTGTAGCGAATGACGGTAGCAGCTCCCGAGCCGGTAGTGGAAAACGTCACCGTCATAGGCTGCTGGCGCAGCGCCTGCTTGGCGTCCACTGCTGCTCCACTGTAACTGGCCGCCACCGAGGCGGTGCCTGTGCCAGTTCCGGTTGCAAAGACCAGCAGGTCATCGGGCACCGTGCCACTGATGTAGGCTCCCGTTCTAAAGCCCAGTTTAGCCAGAGTCGCTGGTGTGCCACTGCTGCCGAAACCAAGCTCGATCGGTGTCTTGTCAGTGCCAGCCATGCTGGCGGGACTAATCTGAATATCCTCGCCTTCATGGCCTACGGTGTTGCTAAGCACCAGGTCACCACCGGAAATCGAAGCAGCTACATTTGTGGTTGCCGTTTGACCGTTGATGGCGTCTCTCAGCCCCTGAATCGAGGTATAGCCACCGAGAGGCATTGTGATTGTTGCCCCCTTAATCACTACCGGTTTGTTAAGTGCAATCTGACTGACTGGCACCCGAATTTCGGCCCGCCTCAAAGTGACCTGTCCCGTGTACAGGCCGGCATTGATGCCCAAGGCGTTGACGGTTGTACCGGCCAGATTGGGTGGATCAAGCTGGATGTCACACCCCTGGTAACCATTGAGTACCAGCGAACCATCTCGCGAGATCGAAGCGGCCACGTGACTGCTGGGACTTTGCGCATTGATGGCGTCCGCCAGTGCTTGCACGCTCGCGAAGCCACCGGTCCAGCCGTCGCTCACGGTCGGTATCGGGACGTTGTTGAGGGTAAGCGGCTTGTCGAGTTTAAGTTGGCTGGCAGTCACCCGAATTTCATTGCTGGCTAGCGCCGCCACACCGCTGGTCGCGCTGGATGCGGTGATCCAGGCCGCAATGCCACTCGCGTTGCTGTTCTCCGCGAGTGCACCCAGGGCGACCCCATTGAGCACAAAGGCCCCGGCTGCAATCGCGGGCCTGTCAGCACTGATTCGGCCACCCGCCAGGTTGGGCGCTACCGGTGTGTAGCCGCTAATCACGCCTTGCTTGTCATAGATGGGAGCCTGCAAGACATCGGCCTTGGCACCGTAAAAAACGGTCAGGTCTTTGTAAAGAGGGGGCGTGCCCGCGCCAAATGTGATGCCTGAGTTGCTCGCAGCGGCTATGGCCGCCCTGGCAGTCGATGTTGAGGCAGAGGTAATGATGAGTCGGCTGCTGTTTTTGGGGTCCACGGCAATGTCGGTGATGCCCTCAGCAGTGGCGCTGGCGCCTCCCATAATGGTCGCCTTGTTAGCGACAATCAGCGCCGCCGACTGCGCCGCGGTGTTGCCCGAGGCGGAACCAGCAACAGACTCCCCGAGAAAGCTTAATGTTCCGGTAGACGTTCCGCCAAGCAAAATGGTCTGCTTGGCGCCGTAGAGGTTGGCGTCGCCAAAGAGGTAGGTACTGCTATACCCTGCACCGGCTGCAAAGCCGTTGTCGGTGGTCAAAACACGCTTTTGCATACCGGCATCCAACGCCTGCCCGATCAGTTGGCGACCGTCGCGCGTGAACACCTGCAGTTGTTGCCCGACGCTGGCGCAGTCAAGGTACAGGCTCACGTCCTGCATGCCGGCCGGGACGGTGGTGATGGCAGCAAACGGACGACCGTCGCTGAGGGTAAAGCTGCGGTCGGCGCTGGGGTTGGGGTTGTTGACAAGCGTGCTGGCCAGGTCAGCCGGGCCACTGGCCTGGTCGACCTGGTAGCTGATGCTGGCGTCTGCGCCACCCGTGTTGTTGGCATCCTTGATGACCCGAAACTGCGCTGCCGCAGCGACACGCATCGGATCATCAATCAGCACCTGGACGCCACCGGCGACGGTTGTTGCAGCGGGATCGATACCAAACAGCGCGCCTGCGGCCTCGCCATAACCATCGACGCCTTGCTGGTGCACAGCGTTGACCTCGCGCACCATGGTGCTGGCCAGCGTGTCCAGGGCGGAGCGGGTGCTGCCCAACACCTGCTCACGAAAGGTCATCAGACCTGCCAGGCTACCACTTGAGACACTGGACAGCGATGATGGCTTCCCATAAGGGTCGAGCACCAGACTGACCTTTTCCGGGGCAGCCGTATTGAAGTTGGCAGCAATGCTGTAGGCCTTGTTGCCATCCACCACGATGTCTTTGCTAAGCGATGGCCCCAGGCTCACCAGCACCGAGCCGTTTTCATTGAAACGGGTGTTGACGTGCGCAAAGTCAGACAGGTTCTTCAGCAACTTGTCGCGCTGATCCAGCAGCGCGGCCGGTTGCGCGTCGGCCGTTCTGTTGGCGCTAAGCTGCGTGTTGACGTCGGCCAGCTGTTTGATGATGGTGTTCATCTGACCCACACTGGATGAAACCGCCTGCGTCGTTTCTTCCTGTACCAGGTCAAGCTGACTGGAGAGTTGGCCAAAGCGTGAGGCCAGCCCTTGTGCGTCGCGCACAAAGCTGCTGCGTGCAACGCTTGAGGCGGGGTCGACAGAGAGGTCGCGCGCGGAGGCAAAAAACTGGTCGAGCGCGCTGGTCAACCCCATGGTTTGGCCGCCCATGACATCAACCACGCGGTTGGCGTAGTTCACCATGGGTTCCTGGCTGGCCAGGTCGCTGTTGCTGTTGCGCAGGTTGGCTTCGGCAAAGGCGTCGTACTGGCGCTGGATGCGATCCACCATGACGCCGGTGCCCATGTAAACGTTACCGATCTTGGCAACCGGATTGGCCTCCAGCACCACCGCCTGGCGCGAGTAGCCATCGGTAGCCACGTTGGCGATGTTGTTGCTCACGGTGCCCAACGCCCGCTGATAAGCCGCTACCGCATTGGAGGCGATGCCAACCAGATCGGTCATGGTGTGCTCCCGTCAAGCAGCAATCTGGGACTGGCAAGCGACATGCCGGCCGCTTTGGTCAGGGGCAAGGCGCTCTGCAGCGGTGCCTTGAGTGAAAAACTCTTGACGGCCAGTTGCGCACGGTCCAGCGCCATCGGTGCCGCACTGGCTGCGCTGCGAGCTTCGAGCACGGCGGCGGTGCTGGGTGTCTCTGGTTGCGGCATGTTCTTGACCAGCATGTCGGCCAGGCCTAAGGTGTTGCGCTTGGCCATTTGCACCGACACTTCCCGGTCAAACATGCCCTCAAACGTTGCCTTGCCAGAGTCTTCTGAATCATCGCTCTTGATGGAAGCCTCGCGCATGGACTTCATCATCATCTGCAGGAACAGGGCCTCGAACTGTTGCGCGGTTTCACGCATCGCGGACTTGGCATCCTGGCGCGCCTGCGCCTTGAGCTGACCCAATCCATCAAAGTCGAGGTAAGACTTGGGCGTGTTGGCAGAGGTGATTGGCTCCACGCTTGTTCCTTACGCTAGATGACCACCAGCTCGGCCCGCAGGCTGCCCGAACTCTTCAAGGCTTCGAGTATGGCTATCAGGGCCGAGGGTGTGGCGCCCACCTGGTTCACAGCGTCCACAATCTGGCGCAAATCGACACCAGGCTGGAACAGGAACATGGGCTTGTTGGGCTCGGTCACCTTGATGTCGACGTTCTGCACCTCTTTGGTCTGGCCTTGCGAGAAGGCGTTGGGCTGCGAAACATCATTGGTGGCGCTAACCGACACCGAGATCGTGCCGTGGGTCACGGCGGCAGCGGTCACGCGCACGTTGCGGCTGATCACCACCGTGCCGGTGCGGGCATTGACCACGACACGCGCTGCCGGCTCGCCGGGCTGGACTTCGAGGTTTTCAATCATGCTGACAAAGGCAACGCGCTGGGTCGTATCAAGCGGCGCACGCACCACTATCGAGACGCCGTCGAGCGCTTGTGCCACGTCGGCACCAAATTTGTCGTTGATGACCTTGACAATGGTCGAAGTGGTGGTGAAGTCGCTGTCGCGCACATTGAACAAGACGTTGTCGGCCTTGTCAAACGGGTTCTCGACCACACGCTCCACGCTGGCGCCACCCGAAACGCGCGACGCTGTGGCAACCCCCACCGAGACCTTGGAGCCCGCGCCTCCGGCATCGACTGCCGTGGCTGGCAGAGCGCCCTGCGCGAGCGCGTAAATTTCGCCATCAACGCCGCGCAGGCTGGTCAGCAAAAGACTGCCGCCGCGCAGGCTGCTGGCCTTGCCAATGGCAGAAACATTGATGTCTATGCGCTGGCCCGGTTTGGCCATGCCGGGCAGGTCAGCGGTAACCATCACCGCGGCGACGTTCTTGACGTCGATTTTGCCGGCGCTAGACGCAGTTTCAAAGTCGGAGATCGGACCTTCCTGGCTGACACCGAGCCGACTGAGCAGCGTCTTGATGCTCTGCGTAGTGAAGGACAGGTCAGCGCCGTCGCCGGTGCCCTGCAGGCCAACGACCAGGCCGTAGCCAATGAGCTGGTTGCTGCGCATCGCAGCGACCATGGTCAGGTCTTTGATGCGGTCAGCGTGGGCTGCTGAAAATGGCAGGGCGCACAGGAGGAGCGCCAGCATGGCGGACATGGATTGCCACGTCGCTACGCTCCTCGCAATGACGGGACTGGGGCACGCAATGAGGGTACGGGCGGCAATGACGGTACGGGCGGCAATGACGATTCGGTGGATCAGCAATTTACCGCTCCTTAGAAGGGCCAGAACTTGAGCAGGGCACTGGTGCCCCAGCCGTTCTGTGTGGCGGCCGCCAGGTCACCAGTGCCACGGTAGGTAATCTGGGCGTTGGCCAGGCGGCGCGACTGCACCGTGTTGTTGGGTGCCACGTCTTCCGGGCGGATGATGCCGGCAACCTGAATGATCTCGGCGCCTTCGGTCAGAGCGAGTTGTTTTTCGCCGCGCAGCACCAGATTGCCATTGGTCATGATGCTGACCACAGCCACCGCAATCGAACCACTCAGCGTGGCTTGCTGGTCGGCCGTGCCGCTGCCTTTGCTGTCGACCGAGCCGCCCAGCAGGTTGGTGCCATTGAAAAAGCCACCAACACCCTTCATGTAATTCTGCAGGCCGGCGGGAGCAACATCGTTGCTTGCCTTGCGGCTGACATTGGCATTTTGCGTGCGTGCCGCCTGGGTTGACTCACTGAGCAGGACGGTGATCACGTCGCCCACCTGAAAGTTGCGACCGCGACCAAACCAGCTGTCACTCTGGCGCCCAACGTAAATGGCGCCGGTCGCCTGACGCGCCGGCTCTTGCGAGACCGGAAAGACCGGTGCAAATTCGGGTGTGTGGGCCAGCGGCTTGGGCGGCACAACGGAGCAACCGGCAACCAGCAGCAGCGCGAGCGACAAGAGCAATGAATGTTTCATGCCGGCTCGATCACATGTTCTGGTTGATGTACTTGAGCATGCCGTCCACCGCCGAGATCGCCTTCGAGTTGATCTCATAGGCGCGCTGGGTCTCGATCATGTTGACCATTTCCTCAACCACGTTGACGTTGGAGGCCTCCAGCGTGCCCTGCATCAGGGTGCCGGCGCCGGTTTGACCGGGCTTGAGCACTTGCGGCGTGCCGCTGGACGGGGTTTCCTTCATCAGGTTCTGCCCAAGCGACTGCAAGCCGCTCGGATTGACAAAGCGCGCAATCTGCAACTGCCCGAGCACTTGCTGACCGCCGGCGGCAAGCTCAATGCTGACCGTGCCATCGCGCCCGATCGTGATGCTCGAAGCCGTGGTCGGAACCGTGATGGCTGGCTGCAGCAAGGCGCCGTTGGAGGTGACCAGCTGACCGCTGGACGAGAGTTTGAAGTTGCCGTCGCGGGTATACCCAATAGTTCCGTCGGCCTGAGCGATCTGAAAAAACCCCTCGCCGGCAATCGCCACGTCAAGCGGGTTCTGGCTATTCACCATATTGCCCTGTGCGTGCATTTTTTCTGTCGCTACGACGCGCACGCCGGTCCCCAGCATCAAGCCGGTAGGGGCCTGCGAGGTAGCGTCGGTCTGGCCGCCTGACTGACGCACGTTCTGGTACAGCAGATCTTCAAAAACAGCACGATCGCGCTTGAAACCGGTGGTGTTGACGTTGGCCAGATTATTGGAGATCACGTTCATACGTGTCTGCTGGGCATCGAGACCCGTCTTGGCCACCCACATTGATGCATCCATGGTTAACTCCTTTTTCTAATCTGCTTGTTGGGATTCGGTTCGATCCGCATTAACTTGACTTGAGCATGCTGGCGCCGGATTCGTCGACCTGCTTGCTCTCCTTGATCATGTTGACCTGCTGCTCAAAGGAACGGCTTTGCGCAATCATCTTGACCATCACTTCCATTGCGTTGACGTTGCTGCCTTCGAGCGATTTGCTGGTCAGGCTCGGTAGCACCGGCCCGGGCGCAATATCCACCCCCGGCTTGCCAACGACCTGATAGAGCCCGACTTCTGTGCGCTGCAGCGCCGTCTTGCTGGTGTCGCGCAGCAGCAATTTGCCGACCGAAACCGGCTGCGCCACGCCGACCTGCGCCGGATCCTGGGCATAGACGGTGCCGTCTTTGGCAATGGTGACCTGAAAGCCGGGCGGGATGGTGATGGCTGCCCCGCCCTGCCCCTGCACCATGTCGCCGCCGCCGGTCTCCAGCACCCCCTTGGCGCTGACGCGCAGATCGCCGCGCCGGGTAAAGGCGAGCGAGCCGTCGCGCGTGCTG
>CAITQH010000356.1 GCA_903894475.1 uncultured beta proteobacterium | reverse complement strand
GAAGACATGGTGGCCTTAGTCGAGGTGCTGGGTGAGGATATGGCCCTGCGCAATAGCCAGCAGCCGCCCGAACTCAGCGCTGACGCCTTGGCGCTGCTTTGCGCGCAGGTCTGGCGCGGCAACATCCGGGAACTGCGCAACGTGCTGGAGCAGGCCATGATGCGCAGCGACTCCAATCGCATTACAGCGCTGCATCTGGAAATGGTACTGCGTGAGTCAGGAGTCGAGCAACTGGCCCCGGCGCCGGTCGCTGCGGCGCTTGGTCCCGCTGCAACGGCGGCTGCAACCGGTATCTTGCCGTTGGCGGATCAGGTGGCAGAGCTCGAACGCAAGGCGATTACGCTTGCCATGACTGCAACGCGTGGAAACAAGGTGGCCGCGGCACAAATGCTCGGCATTTCCCGTGCCATGCTGTACGACCGATTGGGCAAGAATGCATAATATTCAGTCATATGACTGAATATTATGCATTCAATGTGTCTGATATTTAGACATTACACGATCTAATTGACTTTAAACCCATAGAATCAAGCACTTGTAATTTGGCACGTTTGGTGCATCATCAATCCTTGAATCGCTTACCACAACAGGAGATAAATATGTTTCGTCGTACTTGGGTTGCGGGCACCGCACTGACTGCAGTGGCCATGGCCTGCGCTCTGGCATCGCCGCTGGCGTTCGGTCAGTCGAAAGAAATCAAGATCGCCCATATTTACAGCAAGACCGGGCCGCTGGAAGCCTATGGCAAGCAAACGGCGACTGGATTCATGATGGGGCTGGACTACGCGACTGGCGGTACGATGATGATTGGCGACAGGAAGCTGGTCGTGATTGAAAAGGACGATCAAGGCAAGCCCGATCTGGGCAAGTCGCTGCTCGCTGCGGCGTATTCCGACGACAAGGCCGATCTGGCGGTAGGGCCAACCTCTTCCGGCGTGGCACTCGCCATGCTGCCGGTTGCTGAAGAATACAAGAAGATCCTGCTGGTCGAGCCGGCGGTGGCAGATTCAATCACCGGCGAAAAGTGGAACAAGTACATCTTCCGTACCGGACGCAACAGCTCGCAGGACGCCATTTCCAACGCTGTTGCGATGGACAAGCCCGGCACGGTGATTGCGACACTGGCGCAGGACTATGCTTTTGGTCGCGATGGTGTCAAGGCCTTCAAGGACGCCATCAAGAAAGCCAAGCTGGTGCATGAAGAGTACCTTCCGACCAACACGACTGACTTTACGGCCGGTGCCCAGCGCCTGATTGACAAACTCAAGGACCTGCCGGGTCGCAAGGTGATCTTCATTATCTGGGCCGGCGCCGGCAACCCCTTCAAGATTGCCGACATGGACCTGAAGCGCTACGGCATCGAGATTGCGACGGGAGGCAACATCCTGCCGGCGATGGCAGCCTACAAGAATTTCCCGGGTATGGAAGGTGCAGCCTACTACTACTTTGGCATCCCCAAGAACCCGGTCAACGAGGCCATGGTGGCGCGGCATTACAGCCAGTTCAAGTCCCCGCCGGACTTCTTCACAGCAGGCGGATTTTCGGCAGCGATGGCGGTGGTCACCGCGTTGAAGAACAGCAAGGGTGATGCCACAGCCAACACGCTGATCAAGACCATGGAAGGCATGAGCTTCGAGACGCCCAAGGGCAAGATGACCTTCCGCAAGGAAGACCACCAGGCGCTGCAGAGCATGTACCACTTCAAGATCAAGGTCGATCCGGCGTTTGTCTGGGGTGTGCCGGAACTGGTCCACGAAATCAAAGCAGAAGAGATGCAGATTCCCATCCGTAACAAGCGCTAGTTGAATTTGTCATCCCGGGCTCGACCCGGGATCCAGTGCCACAAGCACCATGGATTGCGGGTCAAGCCCGCAATGACAGGCCAACACAGTAGCTCCCATCCTTTTTGGGTCGGTCCCCATGCTCGAAACCAAAGAACTCACGGTCCGCTTTGGCGGCCATGTGGCGGTCAATGCCGTCAGTTGTGCCTTCAAGCCCGGCACACTGACTGCCATCGTCGGCCCCAACGGCGCTGGCAAGACCACTTATTTCAATCTCATTTCGGGGCAGCTCAAGGCCAGCTCGGGCGAAGTCTTCCTCAATGGCAACAGCCTGGCTGGTCTAAGCCCATCGGCGCGCACCCGGGCCGGTCTTGGGCGTGCCTTTCAACTGACCAATCTCTTCCCCAATCTGTCAGTGCTCGAGAACGTGCGTCTGGCAGTGCAGGCCGCGCGCGCTGGCGCCCATCTCAGAGGTCTGAACCTGTGGAGCATCTGGAGTGACCACAAAGCCTTGACTGAGTTGGCACAGGAGGTTCTTTCAGCGGTGGCGATGAACGATAAAGCGGATACGCCGGTAGCGAGTTTGCCGCACGGCGATCAGCGCAAACTGGAGGTGGCCCTCTTGATGGCGCTGGAGCCCGATGTGTTTATGTTCGATGAGCCGACCGCCGGCATGAGCGCCGACGAAGCACCGGTGATCCTGAACCTGATCCGCAAACTCAAGGACGACCCGCGCAAGACCATCCTGCTGGTAGAGCACAAGATGGACGTGGTGCGCGAGTTGGCAGACCGCATCATCGTGCTGCACAACGGGGCCCTGGTGGCCGATGGCGAACCCTCGGCCGTGATTGCATCGCCGATTGTTCAGGAGGCGTACCTTGGGGTGGCTCCGTCGAACGCAGGAGCGCAGGCATGACCGGTGAACTTCTCAAACTCGACGGTGTGCACACCCACATTGGCGCTTATCACATCCTGCACGGTGTGGACCTGGTGCTGCCGCGCGGACAACTCACCATGCTGCTGGGTCGCAATGGCGCTGGCAAGACCACCACGCTGCGCACCATCATGGGCTTGTGGCATGCCAGTCAGGGCGGTATCGCCTTCGGTGAGCGCAATATCACACGCCTTGCCACCCCGGACATCGCGGGCCTTGGCATAGCCTACGTGCCGGAAAACATGGGCATCTTTTCTGACCTGAGTGTGAAGGAAAACATGCTCCTGGCGGCGCGCTCGGCTCGTCGTGCCAGTCAGATGGACGAGCAGCGACTCAAGTGGATCTTTTCCCTCTTTCCGGCGGTGGAAAAGTTCTGGAATCACCCCGCTGGCAAGCTCTCGGGTGGCCAGAAGCAGATGCTGGCCGTGGCGCGTGCCATCGTCGAACCCCGCGAACTGCTGATCGTGGACGAGCCCAGCAAGGGCCTGGCACCGGCCATCATCAACAACATGATTGATGCCTTTGGCGAGCTCAAGGCCACCGGCACCACACTGTTGTTGGTGGAGCAGAACATCAATTTTGCCAAGCGTCTGGGTGACCGTGTTGCGGTCATGGACAACGGTCGCGTGGTGCACAGCGGCGCCATGCAGGCGCTGGCCGAAGACGAAGAACTGCAGCACAAACTGTTGGGGTTGGCGATATGAGTACAGCACGACAAGAGTCTGAGGAGATGAGCGACGCCGGGCCGCCCCAAGGCGCGAAGGCCCCCGCGGGGGGCAGCGCAGCACATGAAATGGCAAGCGTGGGGGCGACATTCGACTGGAAACCCCTGGCACTGGTGCCATTGCTGGCGCTGGGTGTCTTGCCCTTCATTGGCTCGGGCTCAACCTGGCTGACGCTGACCGTGGCCGGACTGGCCATGGGCATGATCATCTTCATCATCGCTTCGGGCCTGACGCTGATCTTCGGCCTGATGGATGTCCTTAATTTTGGCCATGGTGTGTTTATTGCACTGGGCGCTTTCGTCGCCACCACGGTGCTGGGACTGATGGGCGACTGGACCGGCTCTGCCGAACTGTGGCGCAACCTGCTGGCGGTGTTTGTTGCGATGCTGGTGGCAATGGCCGTGTCGGGTGCCGTCGGGCTGGCCTTCGAGCGTTTCATCGTGCGCCCGGTCTATGGCCAGCATCTCAAACAGATCCTGATCACCATGGGCGGCATGATCATTGGCGAGGAGCTCATCAAGGTGATCTGGGGCCCGCAGCAGATCGCCTTGCCGCTGCCCGAGGCCCTGCGCGGCGCCGTGCTGCTGGGCGACTCGGCGATCGAAAAGTACCGATTGCTGGCGGTACTCGTCGGTGGCGCCGTGTTTGCAGTGCTGGCCTGGACTCTGAACCGCACCAAGATTGGGCTGCTGATTCGCGCCGGTGTGCAGGATCGTGAAATGGTGGAGTCGCTCGGCTACCGCATCCGGCGCCTGTTTGTCGGCGTCTTTGTGGTTGGCAGCGCGCTGGCCGGACTCGGAGGCGTGATGTGGGGCATGTACCAGCAGAACGTGGTGCCGCAGATGGGGGCACAGGTCAATGTGCTGATCTTCATCGTCATCATCATCGGTGGCCTCGGATCCACCGGTGGTGCATTGATGGGGGCGCTGCTGGTCGGACTGATGGCCAACTACACCGGCTTTTTGTTGCCCAAGGTGGCGCTGTTTTCAAACATCGCGCTGATGGTCGCGATTCTGCTTTGGCGGCCGCAGGGTGTGTACCCTGTGGCGAATAGATGAGCGTAGGCGAAATGGCACAAGCATATTTGTCGTCGCGAGGCCATAGGCCGTGGCGATCCATGGCCCTGGATTGCCGCGCTTCGCTCGCAATGACCACTTGCAAAGGACGCTGATGCTGACAAGACTCATCTCGAACGACTTCCCGCGCAGTCGTGTGCTGGCAGTCCTACTCGTGCTGGTGCTCATTGCGTTGGCGGGAACACCCTTCATCTTTCCGGGTGTCAAGGCACTCAATGTGGCGGCCAAGGTGCTGGTCTTCATTGTGCTGGTTGCCAGTTTTGACTTGCTGCTGGGCTTCACCGGCATTGTCAGTTTTGCTCACACCATGTTTTTTGGCATTGGCGCTTATGGCATCGCGGTAGCCACCACCCGTATCGGGCCGACATGGGAGGCGCTCGCCGTCGGGCTTGCAGGCGCATTAGCGCTTTCCCTGTTGCTGGCGCTGTTGGTCGGATTGTTCTCGCTGCGCGTTCGCGCCATCTTTTTTGCCATGATCACGCTCGCCGTCGCCTCCGCTTTCCTGACGCTGGCTTCCCAACTCTCCGACATCACGGGTGGCGAAGACGGTCTGACCTTCAAGGTGCCAGAGATTCTTTCGCCGGGCTTTGAATTCTCGGAGCAACCCGTTCTGGGCGTCATGCTCGACGGTCGCCTGCTCTGCTACTACCTGTTGTTTGTGACTGCATTGTTGCTGATGCTGGCCATGCTGCGGATCGTGAACTCACCGTTTGGTCGTGTGCTGCAGGCGATCCGGGAGAATGAATTCCGGGCCGAGGCGATCGGCTACCGGGTCGTGGTCTACCGCACATTGTCAAGCGTTCTGTCGGCTCTTTTTGCCTGCCTGGCCGGTGCCATGCTGGCGCTCTGGCTGCGTTACAACGGGCCCGACACCTCCCTGTCGTTCGAGGTCATGATGGACGTGCTGCTGATCGTTGTGATTGGCGGCATGGGCACCATTTACGGCGCCGTCATCGGTTCGGTGCTGTTTCTGGTGGCGCAAAGTTATTTACAGGACCTGTTGCGTCTGGGCAGCGAGGCTGCCGCGTCTTTGCCCTGGCTTGCTGCACTGCTGTCGCCGGACCGCTGGCTGCTCTGGCTGGGCGTATTGTTTGTGCTGTCGGTGTATTACTTTCCAAGCGGTGTGGTTGGGCGTTTGCGCGCCAATGCAGCGGGAGGAAAAGCATGAGTTTACCAGCAGGGTATTCGTCGGCGTACGTGCAATGCGCGGGGCGAGAGATTCACTACACACAGTGGGGCAGTGAGGATCAACCCACTGTGATTGCATGGCACGGTCTGGCGCGCACCGGGCGCGACATGGATGAGTTGGCGGCCCACTTGAGCGCGCTGGGTTACCGCGTGATTTGTCCGGACACGATTGGGCGAGGACTGAGCCAGTGGAGTGGGGCGCCCGAACAGGAATATTGTCTGGCCTTTTACGCCCGCAT
>CAITQH010000355.1 GCA_903894475.1 uncultured beta proteobacterium | reverse complement strand
CTCCACCCTGGGTGTCAGCCAGTTGGTCCGGTTTGGTGGTCAGCCGGCGTTGGTTGATTCCAAACTGATCGAACTTCTTCGCGCGCGGGAGCAAGTGGGCCAGCCTGAGCGGCTTTTCAAAGCTGGAGAAAAGGTTGTGGTGGCCGATGGTCCGTTTGCCGGCGTCGAGGCCATTTTTAAGACGGCTGATGCCGAAAGCCGGTCCATGATTTTGCTGGAAATACTGAGCAAACCGGTGGCCATGCGCATTGAGACGGCCAGTTTGCGAAAGACTGGCTGAATGAGCGACTATTCTGGCGTGTGGCGTGACCCCTGAGCGCATCGATTGCTTGATGCTCCTTGCCAAATCACATTCAGCAAGGGATATGTTTGTCAGAGCCAGTCCCCACGCTGACCTTGCAGAAACGCCCGATCGATCTGGCCAGACAGCGACTCAATGTCATTCGCCAACACCCCTGTTCTGGCAAAGTGCTCTTTCCAGTCGGCCACGACTGCACAAACCTTCTTCACCTGATCGGTGGCCTCGGCCTTCTTCATACCGAACTGGTCGCACTCGGACATCGCATTCTCCAGAGTCGAGTCGGCGCCGCTTGAGCCAACGCGCATCTGCTGGTAGCCCAGTGCCTGGCCCGATGGGACGACATCGAAGGCCGGTGAGAGTTCATACTCGCCGCTGTCGGCCATCAGCAGCACATGGTTCTTCTCGTGGTCATCGGTGTTGTCGATCAGGATGTTGAACACCATGCGCCGGAACAGCTCTTTCATCTGCTCGCGGTGCAGACCAGCAGCCGCAACACCGCGTCGGCGCAGCCACTGTGCCAGTTCGGGGTAACCCAAGGCCTGCCCTGCAGCCTTGAGAGCCACATTGGCCGACACGGCATGCCGACGCAAACCTTCCCCACGATCAAAACGCTCGATCGCTACCGCATGACCTTGGCGGATCTTCACCGGCATCGTGCGAGCGACCCGGATGCCGGCCCGCTCGGCCAGTGTCATGGTGGCGTGCTCTACCAGAGGAGTGTCGATGGGCTCAAAGGGTTCGTTGAACTTCAGCAGCCACGCTTGGCCGTCCACGTTCAGCAGTGCCTTGGGGCGTGCGCCCCCCATCGTGGCACCGGGGGCGATCAAGCGACGCTTGTGCTCATCAATTGGTTCACCGGCAAGGACCTGGTGCACGAGTTGCTCGATTTCCTGTGCGTCTGCGAGCAACGGCAACGGCCCCATACCGCGCGCCACATAGTCATCGGGCGACACCGACACGCCCAAGGCGCCGAAGCGCTCGTCCCCAGCGCAAAAGAGGAAGTCCAGCACAGAAAGTCGCGCCGGCTTGTCAAGCAGGCGGATCACACGCTCACCCCAGCGGTCCGGCCGTGCATCATCCACCGCGCCCGCGGCCGTCTCCTTCTGAATAGGGAAGAACTCACGCTTGACCAAGGGCAAATCTTCGCTGAGCGCAAAGCCGGATCGCAGCCAGGCATCTCCATAAACCAGCGATACACCCTTGGTTTGGCGAGCCATTCGAAGCTCCCCGATGAAAACTGGTCTTTCAGGACGGCCAAGCCACCAGAGATAAAGTGAGTCGCTGGGCTGGTAGTCCTTGATGTCGAACTCGATCATGTTTGGCCCCTGGCCTGCGGCATGCCGTAAAGTGACGCAGGCTTGCGCACGGCGCGAGCCTTGGCCACACGCACGGCTTCCTCCAGGGCGCCCTGGTCGTGCTCCGGGGCTGCCAAGTCAGCAATGACCTGGCTGCGGCCCATCAACCACAGGGCTGTGGCATAGACACCCATAGAGACGCTCGGGTCACCCTTTTCCATGCGCATCAGGGTGGGTTCGGACACGCCGATACGCTGCGCCCAGGCCTTCAGCGGCTCGCGACGGCGCTTGCGGGCAACGGCCAGGTTCTCGCCGAGCTCACGCAGGTGCACCAGAACCTCGGAAGGCATCGAATCGAGAGCGCCTGATCTTTTTGACATAACGTATATATTAGCATTAAGTGCGTATAGGATACTTTTATATTCTATCGATTGGAAGACAAAACTGAGCCAATTTGGTTAGCAAAGGAGCGCCATCACATCTTCTTGCCTTGGCCGACGGACGCCGGAGCAGTCCGCCGGTCACCGAAATCAGTCGCTGTTGTGCGACTTCTTCCCATATGTGGCCAGAATTGACTTGATAGCTCCTCCCCGGTAGAGCCAACATGCCTCAACCGCAAAAGGAATGAGGGCACATGGTATTAGAGACGGATCAAACAAGCTACCGGGCCGCGCAGTACGTGCGCATGTCGACTGAGCATCAGCAGTACTCCACCAACAACCAGGCTGACAAGATTGCCGAGTACGCCCAACGCCGAAACATCGAGATTGTTCGCACCTACGCCGATGAGGGTACCGCCGTGCCGTGTAGCCTTCGGCAGGCCGGTTTTTGTCTATTTGTTCAACTCTGAACTTATGCTAGCACGACTAAAACAGAAATGGCAAGTTGTTTGTTGGTCGAGTGACCCGGACAACTTTGATTGGCGATTGACGGCTTCATGCGTGACAGTTCCCTGGACCTGGCAGGGCCTGGTTCATCTTTGAGCGTGAACCTGTTGCCTTGCTTTGGCCGCAGTGTACCTGATCAAAATGCCAACCATTTTGGCAGGTCATCCGAAAAGGAGACCGACTTCTGCTTGCCGGCGCGCGCGCAATCCGTCGAGCACCCTCCCGCCACCATAGACCCATCGGCGCAGTTCCTGGCCTGCAAGGGGCCAGTCGCGTTGATTAATCCTTCTGCGCAACGTTGATGTTTGTAGCCGCCCGGCGCCAAGGTTGAAGGTGAAATCGACGATGGCAGCGAGTCGGCTTTCCGGCTTAGTGGCCAACACCGGACAGTACCGCAGCGTGGCGGCGAGTGCGGTCATCAGGTCGGCGGCAATATAGGCCTCAGCTTCTGCCTCTGTCACTGGTTGGTGATCTGCCTGACACAAGTGGCCCCAACCAATAGTCCAGTACCCCGCCGGGCAAACATATGGACAAGCCCGACCCGGATCGTCGGTTGGCACCCGATGAAACCCCTCAAACCGCTTGGCTAGCTCAACCGCAGCCCGCGGCACCTCGATCACGATCGCACCTTGTCAAAAACCCTACCAAGAAACCAGAAATTCAGCACACCGGCCCACAGCGCCTGATCAGCTTCAGTCCATGCCACTAGTACATCAACACGCAAGTTGTGAAACATAATGACGTCCCAGCTTGCGATCCGCATCCTGACGCGTAAAGTTCCACTCGATGGTCCGTTGCTCGGCATTGCGGGTTTGCTGCCAGGCATCCACTTCGGATTGCAGAAGT
>CAITQH010000354.1 GCA_903894475.1 uncultured beta proteobacterium | reverse complement strand
TGCCAATCTTGGTACTATCCATCTGGGCTGACCCTTCTTCTGAAACTGGTTGCTGTCTTTGAACAACTTCAGCTTAGCATCAAAGGGTTTGGTCAGCCCAATCACTTTTTTAGTGCCGCGCCCTTAAGGTAGTGCCATGAGGGTCAGACACCAATTTCGCTGCGGCACGCAGTGCCGCACCCAGCGGGCGAGCCGAAGGCTCGGCGAATTTGGGCTCTGACCCCAAAAACTCCGGGGACAGCCGCGGAGCTGAGTGCCACTGCGGCCAGATCCACACGTAATGCTGAGCGCAATTTGACAGGTCATCACTTCGAGCAAGATTCAGAAATTCAAATATCAAACAGCAACCGCGCTGGATCTTCCAGCGCTTCCTTCATCGCCACCAGTCCAAGCACCGCTTCGCGGCCGTCGATGATGCGATGGTCGTAGCTCATGGCCAGATAGTTGATGGGGCGCACCACGACCTGACCGTTTTCCACCACCGCACGATCTTTGGTCGCGTGAACACCCAGAATGGCTGACTGCGGCGGGTTGATGATGGGTGTGGACAGCATCGAGCCAAACGTGCCGCCGTTGCTGATGGAGAAAGTGCCTCCCGTCATCTCCTCGATGCCGAGCTTGCCATCGCGCGCCTTGGCGCCGTACTCGGCGATCTTCTTCTCGATGTCGGCAAAACTCATCTGATCCGCGTTGCGCAGAATCGGCACCACCAGACCGCGTGGCGAGCCGACAGCAATGCCAATGTCGAAATAGCCGTGGTAGACGATGTCGTTGCCATCAACAGAGGCGTTGAGCATCGGAAACTTCTTCAGGGCATGCACTGCCGCCTTGACGAAAAAGCTCATGAAGCCGATCTTCACGCCGTGTTCTTTCTCGAACTTGTCCTGGAAGCGTTTGCGCATTTCCATCACCGGCGCCATGTTGACTTCGTTGAAAGTCGTCAGGATGGCGTTGGTGGACTGCGACTGCAGCAGGCGCTCAGCGACACGGGCACGCAGTCGACTCATGGGCACCCGCTGCTCCGGACGCTCACCCAGGAAGGGCGCCGCCACCGCGACCTGTGGCAGGAAGCTGGCAGTTGGCCTGTCTGGCAAGCTTGCCCCAGCAAGGGGCTTGCCTGTCGAGACTGACGCCGCAGCGGCCAGCACATCGCCCTTGGTAACACGACCCTCCTTGCCGGTGCCAGCAACCGATCCGGCGGCCAGCTGCTTGTCCGCCATCAGCTTGACTGCGGCCGGCATCGCAACGCCGGCCATGGAAGCGCGCGCCACTGCAGCAACAGGGGTGGCGGGTGCAACAGGCGCCGCGACGATTGCAGACGTCGTCGCCACCATGCTGGCCTTGCCTTCGGTATCGATGCGCGCAATCAGTTGCTCGGCAGCGACCGTGGCACCATCCGCTGCCACCAGTTCGACCAGCACGCCAGCGGCAGGGGCCGGCACTTCCAGCACCACCTTGTCGGTCTCGACATCGATCAGAATTTCATCGATCGCGACCGCATCACCGACCTTTTTCTTCCACTGCAGCAAGGTGGCTTCAGCCACCGATTCGGACAACTGCGGGACCTTCACTTCTACGATAGCCATATCAAATTCTCCGGATTTTCGGGACAGATCTTCAGCTCTGTCCTCAACTGATTACTTGGACAGGACGGCGCCCTTGAGCTTGCCGAAGGCGCCTTCAACCAGCGCTTTTTGCTGTTCCTGGTGCAAATGCGAATAACCGACCGCCGGTGAGGCGGAGGCGGCGCGACCGGAGTAGCCCAGCTTCTGACCTTCAGCCATGTTTTCCAGGATGTAATGCTGCACAAAAAACCAGGCACCCTGGTTTTGCGGCTCATCCTGGCACCAGACCAGTTCCACCGCATTGGGGTACTTCTTGAGTTCGGCAGCGAAGGCCTTGTGCGGAAACGGGTAGAGCTGCTCGACCCGCAGGATCGCCACATCATCAACGCCCTTTTCCTCACGCTTCTTGAGCAGATCGTAGTAGACCTTGCCCGAGCAGGCCACCACGCGCTTGACCTTGTCCGCCCTCTTGATGACCTCGTCCTTGCTCTCAGGAATCACTGTCTGAAAACAGCCCTTGGTGAATTCCGAAAGAGGTGATGCAGCATCCTTGGCCCGAAGCAGGGATTTGGGCGTCAGAATGATGAGCGGCTTGCGCAGGTTGCGCACCATCTGGCGGCGCAGGATGTGGAAGATCTGGCTGGCCGTCGTCGGCTGCACCACTTGCATATTGGTGTCAGCACTGAGCTGCATGAAGCGCTCGAGGCGCGCTGAACTGTGCTCCGGACCCTGCCCCTCGTAGCCATGCGGCAGCATCAGCGTGATGCCATTGACGCGACCCCACTTGACTTCGCCAGAGGCGATGAACTGGTCAATCACAACCTGCGCGCCGTTGGCGAAGTCGCCGAATTGCGCTTCCCAGATCACCAGCGTGCTCGGGTCGTTGGAGGCGTAGCCGTATTCAAAACCGAGCACTGCTTCTTCTGACAGGATGGAGTCAATCACCACAAACGGTGCCTGCCCGTCCGCCACGTTTTGCAGTGGCGTGTAAGTACCCTCGTCGAACTTCTCGCGGTTCTGGTCATGAATCACCGCGTGCCTGTGGGTGAAGGTGCCGCGCCCGCAGTCCTCGCCGCTCAAGCGCACCGGATAGCCGCCGGCCACCAGCGATGCAAAAGCCATGTGCTCGCCCATACCCCAATCGACCGGAATTTCACCGCGACCCATGGCGCCTCGGTCGGCATAGACCTTCTTCACCAATTGGTGCGGTGTAATGGACGACGGCAAAGTCGTGAGCCGTTCGGCCAGACGCTTCCACTCGGCCGGCGGCAACGACGTGTCACCCGCGTCGGTCCACTTCTTGCCGATGTAAGGCGTCCAGTCGACAGCGTACTTGCTTTTGAAATTCGTCAGGACCGGGTCAAAGGTGTTCTTGCCGGCGTCCAACGCTGCGCGCGTGGCTTTCACCATGTCCTCGCCCAGTGTGGCGCCCAGTCCCTGCGCGGCGAGCCGCTCAGCGTAAAGCTTGCGCGTACCCGGATGCTGGGCGATCTTCTTGTACATCAGCGGCTGCGTCAGTGCCGGTGTGTCCTGCTCGTTGTGGCCGAGTTTTCGGAAGCACACGATGTCCAGCACCACATCCTTTTGGAACTCCATGCGGTACTGCAGGGCAATCTGCGTTGCCAGCACCACGGCCTCGGGGTCGTCGCCGTTGACGTGCAGCACCGGTGCCTTGATCATTTTGACAATGTCGGAGCAATAGATCGACGAGCGCGTATCGCGTGGATCACTGGTGGTAAAGCCAATCTGGTTGTTGATCACGATATGCACTGTGCCGCCGGTGCAGTAGCCCCGCGTTTCGGCCAGCGCCAGCGTCTCCATTACCACGCCCTGACCAGCAAAAGCCGCATCCCCGTGCACCAGAATCGGCAACACCTGCTTGCCTTTGGGGTCAGCGCGGCGGTCCATGCGCGCACGCACCGAACCCTCGACCACCGGATTGACGATCTCGAGGTGTGAGGGGTTGAAGGCCAGCGACAGATGCACCGGTCCACCGGGCGTCGATACATCGGAGCTGAAGCCCTGGTGGTATTTGACGTCACCGCTGGAGAGGTCTTCGGGCGCCGTGTGATCAAACTCGGCAAACAGATCGGCCGGCATTTTGCCTAGCGAGTTGACCAGCACATTCAGGCGACCGCGGTGCGCCATGCCGATCACGATTTCCTGCAAGCCGATCGTGCCGCCGCCCTGAATCAGTTCGTCCATGGATGCGATGAAGCTCTCACCACCTTCCAGCGAGAAGCGCTTCTGTCCGACGTACTTGGTATGCAGAAACCGCTCCAGGCCTTCGGCTGCCGTCAGACGATCAAGGATGTGCTTCTTCTTTTCCGGACTGAATTCAGGTTTGGAGCGAATGCTCTCGAGCTTTTGCTGCCACCAGCGCTTCTGATTCTGGTCGGTGATGTACATGTACTCGGCACCGATGGTGCCGCAGTAGGTCTGCCGCAGGGCGTTGATCAACTCCCGCAGGCTCATGCTTTCTTTGCCGAAGAAAGTGTTACTGGTGTTGAACACGGCTTCCTGGTCGGCATCGCTGAAGCCGTAGAAAGCTGGATCGAGTTCGGGAATCTTGTCGCGCTCGGTACGCTTCAATGGGTCCAGATCGGCCCAGCGCGAGCCCACCGTGCGGTAGGCCGCGATCAACTGTTGGGCCGCAGTTCTCTTTCGCCCCATTTCGGCGTCACTGCTGGCCAGCACGACCCGGGTTCCACCGTGCTTGGCACGATCCGCAAAAGCGTTGATCACCGGAAGGTGGGGCACGTCCTTGCTGTTGCTACCGTCCAGCGCCGGGACATGCTGTAAGGCATCAAAATAGCCACGCCAGGAATCGGGCACACTGCCTGGGTCAGCCAGGTAGTTCTCGTACATTTCCTCAACGTAAGGGGCATTACCGCCGAACAGATGGGTGTTGGCCTGGTAGGCCTGATAAACCGACGAAGTCGGCCCTGTCCCTTGGGACCTGGTCTCAATCATTTTCCGCTGACCTCCGTTTCCCTGCAGGAAACATTAGCTGGTTAAAGCTGCTTGTT
>CAITQH010000353.1 GCA_903894475.1 uncultured beta proteobacterium | reverse complement strand
TCTGACGCTGCTAACCCACCCGTTGAAGCACGGGTGGATCGTATCGTTGCTCCACAATTTCAGGCGAAGGCATGTAGTTGCGCATCGTCAACGGTGGTTTTGGCTTGCCCGATGTTGGCGGGGAAGTAGTACCAACCATTGACAGAACGTGCCCAGGGTCGCTCCACGTGCGAGCGCAGCGTACGCAAACCGTCGCGCGCGGCGCGCGCCAGACCCCGGTTGGTCTCGGGATCGTTCTTGCTCAGGTCCATCCCCGCTCCGATATTGACAGTGCGGAAACCATCCATCAGGATGCGGTCACTCTCTGGCGGCGGATTTTGCGCCAGCATGCTCACGCTCACCGCGTGACGATCGGGAATTTGCCTTCCGGTATTTCAATCAGACTGAAGAACCGAACAAGATCCACCACGCTGCCGGTCACCTTGAGCTCATCACCCATCAGAGTTTCCTTCACCCCTGCGGTACCTGCGAACATCTTGGCTAAGAGTGGGTATGTAAGCGTCAATGTGGCATTGGCGTCCGGGGCAGGTGGCGAACTCTTGAAATGCAGAACCGCGTTTTCGATCCACAGCACGTAGTTCTCATGCTTGTCACTAAGGACCAAGTTGACTTTGAGGTTCTTGCCTTCAGCGTTGGCCCCGTTGAGGTTGGCAGCCATTGCCTCCAGGAATCTGTCGGTGGGGGTTTGCAGCAACATGTCGATCATCAACGCCCTGGCTACACCCTGTGTGGGCGCGCCGCTGCGCAGCTCCAGCGCCCCTGTAAGGTAGGAGTTGCGCCAGGTGGCCGATTCCGCCATATAGCCCATCTGGTCGTATGTCTTGGCGAGCAACTCCTTGGCGGTCTTGTTGGCAGAATCTGCAAACACGGCATGGTTGAGCAACTCAGCAGCCCAACGGTAGTCACCCTTGTCATACGCCGCCTGTGCGGCTGCAAGCACCTTGTCTGCGCCAATGAGTTCGATATAGCGTTTGGCAGATTCTGCGGGCGGCAAGGCATTGAGGTTGGCTGGATTGCCGTCGTAGAACCCCAAATAAAACTGGTAGATTGCCTTGACGTTGTGGCGCAAGTCACCGTAGTAACCCCTGGCCCCCAAATGTTGGGCCAAGGACTGTGGCAACTTGACCATGTCTGCTATTTCGCGGGCGCTATAGCCCTGATTGAGCAAACGCACGGTCTGGTCATGCATGTACTTGTAGACATCGCGGTGCACGGTAATGAACTTGCGGATTGCAGTGTTGCCCCAAATCGGCCAGTTGTGGGAGGCGATGTACACATCGATACCGTCCATCTGATCGAGCGCCTGCTGCATATAGCTGGACCAGCGCAGCGCGTCACGCACTTTGGCGCCGCGTATGGGCAAGAGGTTGTGCATGGTCTGCGACAGATTCTCAGCTCCGTCGTAGAGTTTCAGGTTCGGTATGCTGAAGGTCAGTTCGGCCGGACACTCCGCGTTGGGGACGTTGTGAAACACAAAGTTGACGCCATCGACTTCCATATTCTGCGTGGGTTCAATGATCAGCCGGTTGGGCACCAACATTCCCACTGCGCCATACACCACATCCTTGCCTAACCCGGTGTCGACATTGCCTTTGGCAGAGCGCGGCAGGTCACGTCCAAACTGATAAATGGAGCGACGCCCCATGCCCACACCGGCCAGGATATTTTCGCTGGTTCCCTCCTCGATGAAGCCCGCAGGGGCAACCACCGGAATCTTGCGCTGCTCCACTTCCGCGGGGGACAGTAGGCCCAAAGCACCGCCGAAGTGATCCACATGTGCGTGAGTGAAAATCATCGCGCTGATCGGTTTCCTGCCAAGATGCTTCTCTGCAAAGGCCATCGCAAACTGTGCAGATTCCCTGCTGGTAAGCGTGTCCACCACAATCCAGCCAGTCTTACCTTCAATCAATGTCAAATTGGCAATATCAAAACCACGCAACTGGTAAACGCCATCCACGACTTTGTAGAGCCCCACCTGAGCATTGAGTTGGGCATGACGCCACAAGCTCGGGTTTACCGTCTCTGCTGCCTTTGCGTTCAAGAACCCGTAGACATCAAAATCTTTCAGAACAGTGCCATCTGCTGCCAGGATCTTCCCGGTGGGTTTGGCCATGAAGCCGCGCTTGGCATCCTCGAAGTCCTGCTGATCGTCCAACTTGAGTTCCTTTGCGAGTGCTGCATTGGCTTGCAGCACCGAAGGGGATGCATCAGAACCGGCGGGAGGCTGAGTGCCATTGCGTGAACAAGCTGCCGCCAGGAACAACACGGCGGCAAGGGCGCACGCCAGCAACTGCCGGGAAGCATGAAATTGCATGAATGTCTCCAGATTATTGATCGTCTGCTGCGACCATTATCGAATAATCCGCTCGTCCTGAGCATCTGTCCAACGCATAAGCTCTATTTGCCAGATGACCTTATGTAATGCAAATTGAATTTCGACAGATCAAGCACCTGCTGGCTGTTTCTGAACATGGGAGCTTCTGGTTGTGAAGCGCCATTCGCTGCCATGACCTGTATGACCGCTCCCACCCCAACGTGCCCTACATCGACAGCGAACCCTCTCGGAATTCGGTCTTGTCGAGCCAGACGTTGACCAGCACAGGTTTGCCGCTTCTGGCCAGCTCGCGTGCACGCGCCAGGCCGGCCGGTACTTCGGCCATGGTCTTGATCAGGATACCCTCGGCGCCAAATCCGGCGGCCACCTCGTGGTAGTTCGTGCGCGCCAGCACGGTGGCCACATCGTCTTTCAGCATCTTGACCTGCTCACGTGCAATCTGGGTCCAGCCGGCGTCGTTACCGACCAGCGCGATGACAGGAATGCCGTGGCGCACAAAGCTGTCGAACTCGACCAGCCCATAACCGCAAGCGCCATCGCCAAAGATGATCCAGACCTCGCTGCCCGGTTTGGCCAGCGCAGCGCCGAGTGCAAAACCGGAACCCACACCGAGCGTTCCGAAGGCGCCGGGATCGAGCCAGGTCAGCGGTGCGCGCGGGTGCATGACGTAGGACGCGGTCGCGACAAAATCACCACCATCGGCAACCAGCACCGCGTTCTCACCTGCCTCTTTTTCGAGGGCACGAAACAGCGCAATCGGGTTCACGAATTCGCCCGGCGCTTGCGCCTGGGCGTCGATCTCGACTTCGCGCTCGGCGTCACGCCCCCGCAGTTGTGCGACCCAGCCATCCAGCCGTGCAGCATTGCCGGCGGCCGGCTGTGCCTGCGCCAGTGCTTGCAGGAACAGGCCGGCGTCGCCAATGGCGGCGATGTCTGGCTTGCGGTTCAGACGCGCATCTTTGGCACTGCGGTTCGCCGCAATCAGGGTCGCGTTGCGACGCACATGCTTGCCGTAGTCAAGGCGAAAATCACAGGGCACACCGGCCAGCAGCACGCAGTCTGATTCACGCAGCGCCGTGCGTCGTTGATGGCGCATTTGCAGCGCATGGTCCCGTCCGAGCAGACCGCGCGCCATGCCGGAGAGATAGACCGGAATACCAAGCCGCGTCACCGCTTCGGCCACCCGCTGCGCCTCCTGTGACAGTACCAGCGTCTGGCTGCCAATCACCATGAGCGGTCTCTCGGCTTTGGCCAGTGCAGCCAGCGCCGCTTGCAGGCTTGCGTCCGATGCGCGTGGCGCCGCAACGGCGCGCACCTGGGGCGCCGCATGCTCCTGGCTGCCATCAAACATTTTCTTCACATGGCGATTCAGGTAAAAGCGCAGCAAGCGGTCGGGTACCGACGTGCCCTTGCCGGCGGCGTCGGCATACCACTGACGGATCGAGACCTCGTCGTAGAGCAGATCGACCGGGCATTCGATGAATACCGGACCCGGCACACCGGATTGCGCCACCGCAAAGGCCTCGTCCACTGCCGGCCCCAGGTCGCGCACACACACGATCTTGCGAAACAGCTTGACGTGCGGCGCCACCAGCGGGCGCTGGTCAATGTCCTGCAGTGCACCGCGCCCTTGCAGTGCGGTGGGCGCGGCGCCGCCGATCAGGATCACCGGCGACTGCGCCAGTTGCGCATTCTTCAGGGCCGTGATCGTGTTGCTGATGCCCGGCCCGGCCGTGACCGCCGCCACCCCGGGCAATCCCAGCAGGCGCGCACTGGCATCCGCCGCGAAAACGGCTGTGGCCTCGTCGCGCACATCGACGATGCGGATGCCGCGTGCCTTGGAGGCGCTCAGGATGGGCGAAATATGGCCGCCGCAGAGCGTGAAGATGGAACGCACGCCGTGCACCTGCAATGCTTCTGCAACGCGGTCGCCGCCGTGGCGGGTCACTGCTTGGTTTGACATGAATGTTGACTCTCGTTCAGGCCCAGTGGACCGTACCGGTACTGGCGTACCAGACCTCAATTTGGGGGGCAACCGCCGCCTCGATGCGACTGCGCCTGACCTTCATGGTCGGCGTCAGGGTTCCGGCCTCAATCGACCAGGGGTCCGACACCACAACCAACATGCGCAGGTGTTCGTATTCGGAGAGTTGCCGGTTCACGTCCTTGAGCAACTGGCTGAGCTGACGCTCCACATCCGAGCGCACCTGCGGGTTGCCCAGCTGCGGCCGGATGGTTTCTGCCAGCACCACCATGCCGTAAGCCGAAACCTGACCAACACCTGATACCAGAGAAAGCTCGATCAGCGGATGCGCATTGAGCAGGTTCTCGATCGGTGCCGGCGCCACATACTTGCCCTTGGCTGTCTTGAACAGTTCCTTGGCGCGCCCGGTGATCTTGAGCAGGCCGTCTGCGCGCTGCTCGCCGAGGTCGCCGGTGCGGAAAAATCCGTCCTCCGTGAAGGACGCTGCAGTCAATTCTGGCTGCTTGTAGTAACCGCTGAACTGTCCGGGCGACTTGATCAGGATTTCGCCCTCCGGGCTGATGCGAACCTGCACACCTGAATGCGGAACTCCGACATAGCCGGGCTCATTGAACTTCTCGCTGGAGACGTGCGAGAAGGAGTTGTCCTCGGTCATGCCGTAGCCTTCGTACAGCTTCAGACCCAGGCGCCGGTACCAGTTGATCAGATCGGGCGGTATCGGTGCCGACCCGCTGGACGCAGCGCGAACCTGATCCAGGCCCAATCCCTTGAGCACCTTGCGCGCTACCAGGCGGCCAATGATCGGGATGCCGAGCAGGCGATCAAGCTTCTTCGGCGGCATTTTGGCAAACACGCCTTGCTGGAACTTCAGCCACAGTCGCGGCACCGAGATGAATACTGTCGGCCGTGCACGCTGCAAATCTTGCAGAAAGGTGTCCAGCGCCTCGGCAAAGTAGACATGCGCCTCGCCTGAAACAAGCGCCGACACTTCGACACACGAGCGCTCAAAACTATGCGCCAGAGGCAGGTAGGAAAGGACCCGGAGTTCGCCTGCTGGCTCGACGCTCTTGCGCGTGTAGTCAGAAAAACCTTCGCCCGCACGGGTGATCGCGCCAAAGGTGGTCATCGCGCCTTTTGGTTGACCTGTCGAGCCCGATGTATAAATCAGCATCGCCATCTCGTCTGCCTGACGTTGCAGTCGGCCGGCCAGCGGTTGAGTGCGTGCGACGATGGCGTCCCAGGTTTCAAATTCGGTCTTCGGTGCCAGCGGGAAAGTGATGCACGGCATGCCAGCGGGCACGCCCGGCTGCTGTTGCGGCCAGATGTCGAGCTTGCCGACAAACAGCAGGCTGGCCTCGCTGTGTTCGAGCACGTAACGGACCGTCTCAGCAGTCTCGGTCGGGAAGATAGCTACCGTCGTGTAGCCAGCCATCCAGATCGCGAGTTCGGCCATGAAGAAGTGCGCGCAGTTCTTCGACAGCAAGGCAATGCGGGACCCCGGCTCGAAACCGCAGTTGCGCAGATGGGCGGCCATGCGCCGTGATTGATCCAGGGTCTGCGCCCAGTTGTAGTCCTTCACCTGGCCCTTGCCAATAGGTTGGGTCAGGAAGACCTTATCGGCGAAG
>CAITQH010000352.1 GCA_903894475.1 uncultured beta proteobacterium | reverse complement strand
CGTGACCTTTATCCTGCTGCTCAAACTGCAGATCCCGGTCTGGCCAACGTTCATCACGGGTTGAAAGAAAGAAGAATATGGACCTGATAGCAAACCTCTCGCTTGGCTTTGGCGTTGCCTTCACCCCGATCAACCTGCTGTACGCCTTTATCGGCTGCATCCTGGGTACCCTGATCGGCGTGCTGCCGGGGATCGGACCGGTGGCCACAATCGCCATGCTGTTGCCTGCCACCTATGCGCTGCCGCCGGTGTCGGCCCTGATCATGCTGGCGGGCATCTACTACGGCGCTCAGTACGGCGGCTCCACCACCGCCATCCTGGTGAATCTGCCGGGGGAATCGTCCTCCATCGTCACCTGCATCGACGGCTACCAGATGGCACGCAAGGGTCGAGCCGGCCCCGCGCTCGCTGCCGCCGGACTTGGATCCTTCTTTGCCGGTTGCGTTGGCACCCTGATCCTGGCCGCCTTTGCGCCGCCTCTGACCGAACTGGCCTTCAAGTTCGGTCCGGCCGAGTACTTCTCGCTCATGATCCTGGGCCTGATCGGCGCTGTCGTGCTGGCCTCTGGATCGCTCCTCAAGGCCATCGGCATGATTGTTCTGGGCTTGCTCCTGGGCCTGGTTGGAACCGACGTCAACTCCGGAGTGGCACGCTACAGCTTCGACATCCCGGAGCTCACCGACGGTATCGGTTTTGTCGCCGTCGCGATGGGCGTCTTCGGTTATGGCGAAATCATCTCGAATCTGGCACTGCCAGAGGAACACCGTGAAGTCTTCACCGCCAAGGTGCAGGGCCTGTGGCCAACCAAACAGGACTTCAAGGACATGACGCCGGCCGTGCTGCGCGGCACCTTTCTTGGCTCAGCGCTCGGTATATTGCCTGGCGGCGGCGCCTTGTTGGCCTCCTTTGCCGCTTACGCGCTGGAGAAGAAAATGAAGGGCAAGCCCGGTGAAGTTCCCTTCGGCAAAGGCAATATCCGCGGTGTGGCCGGTCCTGAGTCAGCCAACAATGCGGGCGCACAGACTTCGTTTATTCCGCTTTTGACCCTGGGTATTCCGCCGAACGCCGTGATGGCCTTGATGGTCGGTGCCATGACGATCCACAACATCCAGCCGGGCCCGCAGGTCATGACCAGCAACCCGGAACTGTTCTGGGGCTTGATCGCCTCCATGTGGATTGGCAACCTGATGCTGATTGTCTTGAACCTGCCGCTCATTGGCATGTGGATCAAGTTGCTCACAGTACCCTACCGCTGGCTGTTTCCGGCGATCGTGCTGTTTTGCGCCATTGGCGTCTACACCACCAACAACAGCACCTTTGACATCTGGCTGGTGGCGGCCTTCGGCTTCATTGGCTATGCCTTCAACAAGCTTGGCATGGAGCCTTCGCCCATGATGCTGGGCTTTATTCTGGGGCCGATGATGGAAGAGAACCTGCGCCGTGCGCTGCTTCTGTCTCGGGGTGACTGGAGCGTCTTTGTCACGCGCGGCCTCTCGGCCGGCTTGCTGGTTGCTGCTGCGCTAATGCTGGTCATCGTGCTGCTGCCTTCGATCAAGAAGAAGCGCGAAGAGGCGTTTGTGGAGGATTGAGTTGCAGCAGCACCCGCAACGTGCGGCACTGCACAACGAAGTTCACGCCCGCCCGCCGCAGGCGTTGGCGGCGCCACTGGCTATTTCGCATCTGGTCATGGTCTGCGACGCCGCCGAACGCGAGGCCAGCCGCAAGCACATTGCGGCCCTGCTGCACGACCTTCATCTGCCGCTGCCCGATCCGAAGGCCAGCCATTTCCGCATGGATCTGGGGCAGTTTCATGTGCGCTGGGAGTTGCACACCGAATTTGTGACCTGGACCTTCCTGTGCGCGCTGAGCGGCGAGCGCTTGGGCGAGGTCGAACCCGAGCCCGCGTTCAAGGCGGTACCGCAGAACTGGCTTGCCGCCTTGCCGGGCCAGTGCCTTGCAAGTCTGAATCTCTGGGTCACGCCAAGCGCGCCTTTGGGTGCAGCCGTGCTGATCAAGCAATTGCTGCTGGAAGACAGCTTGCTGGCATCCCGCGTGGCCGGCGGCGCAGCCGAGGTCTATACCGACTTCAGCATGCGTTCCGATGGCTCTTCGCGCATGGTCCTGTTGACCGGAAATCTGTCTCCGCGCCGGCTGGGCCGCCTCGTGCAGCGCCTGCTGGAGATCGAAACCTACCGCATGGCGGCCCTGCTGGGTTTGCCGGCAGCGCGGGAGGCCAGCGCCATCCTGGCCAGTGCCGAGCGTGAACTGGCCGAACTGGCCAGTGCGATTCGCAGCGCCACGGCGCAGGACGAGCCACTGCTGCTGGACCGCTTGACCAAGCTGGCCGGGCAGGTCGAGAGTCAGCATGCGGCCACGCATTCACGCTTTTCGGCCAGCGCCGCCTACTTCGAATTGGTGGACAAACGCATTGGCGACATCGATGAAGCGGCGCTGCCGGGTATGCAGACCATCGGCGAGTTCATGGACCGGCGCTTGAGCCCGGCGCGCAGCACCTGCGCCTGGGCGACGCGCCGCCAGGATGCCTTGTCGCAGCGCGTCTCAAGGATCAGCAACCTGCTGCGCACCCGGGTCGAGATCGAACAGCAGCAAAGTTCACAGGCTTTGCTTGCCACCATGAACAGCCGCCAGCACATGCAACTCAAGCTGCAGACCACGGTGGAAGGATTGTCAGTAGCTGCCATCACTTATTACATCGTCGGTCTGATCAGCTATCTGGCCAAGGCCGGGCACAGCATCGGCTGGCCCTGGAGCGCCGAGAGTACATCGGCCCTGGCGATACCGCTGGTGGCGCTGACTGTTTGGTGGTCCTTGCGGCGATTGCACCACAAGGTGTTTCGGGACTGAATCAGAAGTTGGTGGCCAGCATGAACAGCACGGCGATGGCCATCACCGCCGTTGCCGCCCAGCCGAAGAAACGGTGGCGCCGCGTGATGGTGTGCTTGCCCATCAGCCGCCTGGATTGACCGATCCACATCAGCGCGGCCATGATGGGAACCGAGATCACGCCATTGACGATGGCGCTCCAGACCAGTGCCTGGATCGGATCCACCTGGAGTTCACCCATGACCGTTCCAATGCCGGTGGCCGCGACGATGATGATGTAAAAGCCCCGAGCCTCGTGGAAGCCATGCGACAGCCCGGCTTTCCAGCCATAGAGTTCACTCACGGCGTAGGCAGCCGAGCCCGCCAGCACCGGTACCGCCAGCAGGCCGGTGCCGATGATGCCCAGTGCAAAGACGGCAAAGGCAAATTCACCCGCTACCGGGCGCAGGGCCTCCGCGGCCTGCGCCGAGGTCTGGATGTTGGTGATGCCGTGCTCGTTCAAGGTGACCGCGGTGGCGATCACGATGCACAAGGCGATGATGTTGGAAAAGCTCATGCCAACAAAAGTGTCCTGCTTGATGCGCGACAAGTGCTCGGCTGCGTATTCCGGATGCGAGTGCAGGCCATGCGACTGCGGCCGGCGTCGCTTGTCTTCAACTTCCTGCGCCGCCTGCCAGAAGAAGAGGTAGGGACTGATCGTGGTGCCAAGCACGGCAACCACCATCGCTGCGTATTCCTTCAGCGAAACTCCTTTCGGAAAAAACAGCCAGGGATGCAGTGACTCCGAGATCACCTGACGCCAGGGAACAGCAACTGCAAGAATCACCGCTACATAGGCAAACAGGGCCAGCGTCAGCCACTTCAGGATGCGAACGGTACGCTCGTAGGAAAAGAACACCTGCGTAGCAATCGACAGCGTGCCAAAGCCGAGCACGTACAGCGGCAGGCGACCGCCCAGCAGGAGGCGCGCGGCCTCTCCCATGGCGCCGATGTCGGCGGCAATGTTGATGGTGTTGGCCACGACGAGAAGACTGACCAGGCCGGTGGTCAGCCAGCGCGGAAACATCTTGTTGATGTTGGCAGCCAGGCCTTCGCCAGTGACCCAGCCGATGCGCGCTGACAGCATCTGGATGCCTATCATCAGCGGCGTCGTGAGCAGCAGCGTCCAGACCAGAGCAAAGCGAAACTGGGCGCCGGCCTGCGAGTAGGTGGCAATGCCACTCGGGTCGTCATCGGCCGCGCCCGTGATCAGACCCGGACCGAGCTTGCGGACGAATTCTTTTGCGCTCTGGGTCACCATGGTTTCATTGTAGGAGCAGCCAAGCACCTGACAATGCGGCTCGGACCCGCGCCTGCCGCTATTTGACCGTCGTCTTGGCTGGCACTTTCCTCGGTAATACCTGTCGGATCACTGATTCGCAATCCTGCTGAGACAGATAAGTCGGCACCGGGTAGTTGAAGTTTGCCTCGTGACAAGCGGCGCGGGCCAGCCCCGCAATGTCTTTGGCACGAAGTGACGCCAGATGGCGGGGAATGCCCAGTCGCTTGTTCATGGCGTCGATGGAATCGAGGAACTTGTTCGCCAGATCGGCGCTGCTTTCCGACGCATTGCCAAGTTTGGCATGCTGCGCCAGGACGGCCAGTTTGCCTGTGATGGCCGGCCTTAGAAAGCGCAGCACATGCGGCAGCATGATCGCATTGGCGAGGCCGTGCGGCGTGTGATACATGCCGCCGAGCTGATGGGCGATGGCGTGCACATAACCGACGTTGGCCCGAGTGAAGGCCTGACCTGCGTAACTGGCGGCCAGAGCCATCCTCTCGCGCGCCATCAAATCCTCGCCATTCGCGTGAACTAGCGGCAGGTTCTGGTAAATCATGCGCACGCTGGTGAGTGCCATGCGGTCGGTGAAAGCAGTCCCCCAGTGGCCGATGAAGGCTTCAATGGCGTGTGTCAGTGCGTCCATTCCGGTCGATGCCGTGATGTGCCGGGGCAACCCGGTCATCAGGCACGGATCCAGTGCCGCCATTTTGGGGACGATGCGGGTGTCGGCAATCACCAGTTTGCGTTGGCTGAGCGGGTCGGACACGACAGCAGCCACGGTCACCTCCGAGCCGGTGCCGGCGGTGGTCGGTACCGCGTAAATTGGCGCTGGCCCATGCAAGCCCTTGAAATAGCCGACCAGTTGCAGCGGTCGTTTGTTATTGGCTGCAGACAAGCCAATGACCTTTGCCGCATCCATGACCGAGCCACCGCCGAACGCCACAATGGCATCGCAGCCCTCGGCGTTGAAGAGGGCAACGCCGTCTTCAATTTCGTCGATCGGGGCGTCAGGACTGATCTCATCGAAGACGACAAATTCGGTACCGCCGGCCGTAAGTGCCCGCGTCAGGGGCAGCATCAAGCCCAGTCTGACCATGGTGGCGTCGGTCACGATCAGAATCTTGCGATGACCAAAGTCATGGATGGCCTGACCCAGGCGCTCGCTGGCACCCGGTCCCACCATCATCGTCGGTTGTGGAATCGGGAGCAGCCGTGTGGCCAGACCTGCCAGGCGCATCATGCCCGACAGGCCCACGTTGCGCGCGACGTCGGTCAGGGTATTGGCAGCCATGGAAACACTCCTTCTTGCTAAATGACAATTATTTGAGCCATTCGAGGTTCCCATGATGCATCCGGTAGAAGAATTCTATTAGTTGCATCACTCCAAATCACGCTCGCCATGAAGACAGTTGTCGGGATCAGCCTGGGTGCCAGTGACCAGGACTTCAAATTCAATACGCCCTTTCTGGGGCAACAGCTCGCCGTGCATCGCGTCGGCACCAATGGCAGCATTGCCAAGGCGGCCAGACGGCTCAAAACCTGGGAGTCCCGCGCCGACGTGATTGGCCTGGGTGTGATCAAGGATCACTACGAGGCTGGCGCGCACCGTTTTGTTGAAAAGGACAGCGCGCGCCTGCGGGCCCTGGTGTCCAGGGTGCCGGTCACGGTCGGCGCCAGGCTCGAGGAGATTTTGCAGGAGTGGGCGCTGCGGCACGCGCAGGCGCAACTGGGCAACTATTTCAACAACGCGCGCGTGCTCTTTTTTTCGGGCTTGAAGAGCTACAAACTGGCCTTGGCGCTGTCAGAGCACACCGAAAACCTGATGTTCGCCGACCCGCTGTTGCAGCTTGGCGTGCCCAAACTGCTG
>CAITQH010000351.1 GCA_903894475.1 uncultured beta proteobacterium | reverse complement strand
GCTGTCATCCCGGACTTGATCCGGGATCCAGTGCCGCGCAGAGACTGGATTGCGGGTCAGGCCCGCAATGACAACCAAGCACCCGCAATGACACGAAGTCGCCTTTAATGACCGAGTTGGCTCAGAACACCGCTTTCCACAGCGCCAGCACAGCGTCGCGTTGCGTCTGCAACTCCGCGGGCAGGACGTGGGTGGGCGCTTCGTCGAGTCGGGCCCGGTGCTGAACGCGGCGCAGTTCGCGGTAGGCATCGGCCGCTCCATGGCCGACGCCATGCGCCAGCAGTCCTATCGCTTCGGCGCGTTCGAGCAAGGCGATGTTGCCGGTGTTGAAAGTCAGTTCCGGGTGCGCGCCAGCGTGGCACAGCACCAGGTACTGCATGACAAACTCAACATCGATCATGCCGCCCGGACTGTGCTTGACATCAAAGAACTCGCCCTTCACCGGGTGTGCGCTGCGCATCCGCTCGCGCATGATGATGATCTCGGCCTTCAGGTCGGCAGCCTTGCGTGGAGCGGCAATGACGGACTTGCGAATCGCATCAAAGCGTTCGCGCAGTGTGGCATCGCCGAACACGAAGCGGGCACGTGTCATGGCCTGGTGTTCCCAGGTCCAGGCGGTGTTGCTGCCACGCTGCTGCTGGTAATTGGCGTAAGCGTCAAAGGTCGTGATCAGCAGGCCGGAGTTGCCGTTGGGCCGCAGTGCGGTGTCAATTTCGTAGAGGTCGCCTTCACCTGTTTTCACGGTCAGCCAGTTGATCAGCTTGCGCACCAGGCTGGCATAGACTTCGAGCGCCCGCTCGTCCTCGTCCTCATAAACAAAAACGATGTCCAGATCGCTGCCGTAGCCGAGCTCCTTGCCACCGAGTTTGCCGTAGGCAATGATGGCAAACTGCGGGCTCTCGCGGTGTTTGTTGGCGAGCCGGCTCCAGCACCAGCGGGTGGTCACGCGCAGCACCGCTTCTGCCAGCGAACTCAGGTCATCGGCCACTTGCTCAACCGTGAGGCGACCTTCCACATCGCGCGCCAGCGTTCGGAATACTTCGGCGTGATGGGCCCGTCGCAGCAGGTTCAGCAGGGTCTCGTCATCGTCCTCGCCGCTGGACCCCAGTGAATCACGTCGATGCTGGAGTTCGTGCTCAAATTCAGCTGCGTCAAAGCGCTCATCGAGCATATTGGCGTTGGCCAGTTCGTCAATCACGCCGGGGTGCAGCAAAAGGTAGCGCGCCGGCCAGCGTGCGGCTCCGAGCAGGCGCAGCAGGCGCTCATGAACCTTCGGTCGTTCCAGCAGCAGCGCAAGGTAACTTTCGCGCCGCAGCAGGGGCTCGATCCAGTCGACCAGACGCACTGCAGCGCTCTCGCTTACCACTCCTTCTTCGATCCATAGTGCAGTGCGTGACAGCAGGCGCAGCAAGCGGGTACGAGAGTCTTCGCGCAGCGCGAGCACCCGGGGATGCTCACGCCAGGGCGCCACGCGCTGGCGGAACTCGGCTGGCAACTGGCGCAGCAATTCGTCAAAACCGGGCGCCTCGGTGTTGCCCTTGGCGCCGTTGCAGCCCTTGCATTCCTTCTCGGCACCCCCGCCAAGCAGGGAGTCAAATTCCTGTGCTACCAATTCACGGTGGCAATCGAGTTGGTGCAACAAGGCCGGTGCTGCGTCGTAAGCCATGGTATTGGCAATCCAGCCCAGATCGGCGTCCTGTGTTGGCAGCACATGCGTCTGCTGATCGTCCAGGTACTGAATGCGGTGCTCGACCCGCCGCAGGAAATCGTAGGCCTCGGCCAGGGCCTGGGCACTGGCCTGGGGCATCAGTCCGGCCTTGGCCAGACGCGGCAGGGCGCTCAGGGTCGGTCGTGTCCTGAGCTCCGGAAACTGGCCGCCGCGCACCACTTGGAGCAGTTGCACAATGAATTCGATTTCACGGATGCCGCCGCGCCCAAGCTTGACATCGTTGGCGCGCTCCGGGTGGCCGCTGCTGCGTTTGCTGGCGTGCTCGCGGATCTGGCGGTGCAGCACGCGCAGCGAGTCAAACACGTTGTAGTCGAGGTAGCGGCGAAAGACAAAGGGCAGGACCACGTTGCGCAGGTTTTGCGCCGTATTGCTGTCCGGGCAGCCCAGCCGCGCCACGACGCGACTTTTCAGCCAGGCAAAGCGCTCCCACTCGCGGCCCTGCACATGAAAGTACTCTTCAAGTGCACCGAGTGAGACGGCGGGCGGCCCTGAATTGCCGTTCGGGCGCAGAGCCAGGTCCACACGAAAAACGAAGCCGTGCTCGGTGCTCTCGCCGATCAGCGCATAAATCGCGCGCACCACCTTGGCAAAGTACTCCTGGTTCGATATCCGGCCGCGTCCCTCGGCGTTGCCGCTGGTCTCGCCGTCATGATCGTAAACGTAGATCAGGTCAATATCGCTGGAGACGTTGAGCTCGCGCGCCCCGAGCTTGCCCATGCCGACGATCCAGAGCTGTGAGCGCTCGCCGCTGCTGCTGCACGGGATGCCGTGACTCTGGTCAAGGGCTTGCTGCACTTGAGTGCAGGCTTGAGCAAGCGAAAATTCGGCCAGGTGCGTCATCGCCTGAGTCACTTGCTGCAGTGTTGCCTGTTCGTCGCAGTCGAGGCGGAGCAGGCGTTCAAGCACAAGTTGGCGGATGATGCGCAATGCGCTGGCGAGATCAGAGCCGGTACCGCGCAGAGCCAGCAGAAGTTCGGTCATGGCGACCTGATCGGGCACGCCGGGGCTCAGCAAATGCAACAGACTGGCGTAGCGGCGCTGCACTCGCTGACACAGGCGCGAGTACGGGGACAAAGCGGCTCGGGTCATAATTCCTGTCATGGCTAACGGTTCCAAATGATTGACGCGACTCCTGAACCCTCATCCAGGCTGAGAACATTGACCACCGTGGCCCGCTGGTCTTTGGGGCTGGTGGTGCTGGCCTGGTTTCTTTGCGGGGCGACCTGGGGCGCGTTGCACTGGCTGATTGTGCCGCGAATTGGCGAGTACCGCCCATGGCTCGAAGAGCGTGCCAGTCAGATCCTGGGCGTCAAGGTGCGCGTTGGTGCCGTGGTGGCCCACTCCACCGGCATGATTCCCTCGTTCGAGCTAAGCCAGGTTCAGCTGTTCGACGCGCAGGGAAGGGAAGCCCTTCTGTTGCCGAGGGTACTGGCGGCACTGTCGCCGCGTTCGCTCTGGTTTTTCGGATTTGAACAACTCTATATTGATCGACCCGAACTCAATATCCGGCGCGCTCGGGACGGAAAAATCACGATTGCCGGGCTCGATTTCTCAAAGGAGGGTAGTTCCGACGATGCCGCTGCGGACTGGTTTTTTTCGCAGATCGAATTTGCCATTCATGGCGGCACGATTCGCTGGACCGATGAAATGCGCGGCGCACCGGTGCTTGAACTCAAGCAACTTGACCTGGTGCTGCGCAACCGCGGGCGACGCCACGAAATGCGACTCGACGCCACTCCACCTGCGCAGTGGGGAGACCGCTTCAGTCTGCGCAGCAAGTTCCAGCAACCCCTGCTCTCGCGCAGCAAGGGACGATGGCAGGATTGGGAGGGGCAGCTCTACGCTGAATTCTCCCGGGTCGATCTCTCGGAGTTGCGGCGCTACGCGGGTCTGGGCATCGACTTGCGTCAGGGCAATGGCGCGCTGACGGCCTGGGTTGACATCACGCGCGGGGAACTGATGGGCGCAGTGGCGGATGTGGCTTTGGGCGAGGTCAGCGTGACACTGGGCAAGGATTTGCAGGCGCTGGAACTGCAGTCAGTGCGTGGGCGCCTTGCCGGCAAGGTGCTGGCTGCCGGGTTTGAGTTTTCGACCCAGGCGCTGCAATTTGACACGCGCGACGGTCTGCATTGGCCGGGCGGTAACGTCAACGTCAGCTACCTCGGATCTGAAGGCAAAGTGCCGGCGCGCGGTGAAATCAAGGCCGACAAGCTTGATCTAAACTCGCTGTCGCAGATCGCCAACCGCTTGCCGCTGGACCCGGTGGCTCGCGCCACATTGCTGGCGCATGCACCACGCGGACTGGTGGACAGATTGCAGACCAGTTGGCAGGGTCCGCTGGAGAATTTGAGCAAGTTTGAAATCAAGGGCCTGGTCAGTCAGCTGGAACTGACGCCGGCAGCGGGTTTTCCGGGCATCAACGGCGCCAGCATCGACTTTGACTTCAATCAGTCGGGAGGACGTGCCGCGGTCGGCGTGGTGAGCGGCGCGCTGGCACTGCCAACCATCTTCGATGATCCTGTGATTGCGCTCAGCCAGTTGTCGGGCGACGCGCGCTGGCAGATCAGCGGCGAGAAGATCTCTGTGCAACTGCCCAATCTGAAGTTCAGCAATGCCGACGCGCAGGGCGAGGCACAGATCAAGTGGGAGACCAGCGATCCGGCCAAGGCAGCGGGGCGCTCCAGGTTTCCCGGCGTGCTCGATTTGCAGGGAACTCTTGGCCGTGCCGATGGAAGCCGCGTGCACCGCTACCTGCCCTCGGTGATTGAGCGCTCAGTGCGTGACTACGTGCGCGATGCAATCCAGGCCGGCACGGCCAGTGGGGTGAAGTTCAGGGTCAAAGGGGACTTGCGCGACATGCCTTTTAGCGATCCCAGGCGCGGTGAATTTCGGATTGCAGCCGATGTTCACAACGCCAGCTACGCCTACGTGCCACGTCGCCTTCAGGCGCGCGATGCGCTGCCCTGGCCAGCGTTGACCCAACTCAGCGGCGAACTGATTTTTGAACGCGCCCAGATGCAGGTCAGGGCGGCGCGCGCCAGAATCGGCGCCAACGCCGGTTTGCAGATCAGCAAGGTGGAGGCG
>CAITQH010000350.1 GCA_903894475.1 uncultured beta proteobacterium | reverse complement strand
CCGGCCCGATACCGCACACGGACCCTGAACCTGAAATTGTCATCCCGGACCCCGGATCAAGCCCGGGGCAGGCTCTGATCCGGGATCCAGTGCCACGCGAGCCATGGATTGCGGGTCGGGGCCCGCAATGACAAGCAGGGGAGTAACTGTTCATGGAAAGCGAAGCGCGGCAATCTATGCAGTCAGAAGTGATGGATCGCCAAGGCCTGACGGTCTCGCGATGACGAGGCATTGGCACACTCCCGATGACGAAGGCGGCCCTCTTGAATTCCGGAAAGATCGCTGATGCGTGATGCCAGTCTGCTTCAGCTGATGTGGCTGGCCTCACCGCTCGGTGGCTTTTCATACTCGGAGTGCCTGGAGGCCGCGGTGGACAGCGGGCGCGTCACGACTGAATTCCAAGCCTGCGTCTTGTCGCTTTCCGATGACTTGCGCCAGGCCTTTTCACCGATGCTGGCGATCCTCAGCGCCCAACACGAAATTCAATACTCTAGACTGTTCAGATCATGACCCTGCACCACATCCAGAACCGCACCAGGAAGCTGCCACCGTTGCGAGTCGGCATTGGCGGGCCGGTCGGTTCCGGCAAGACCACGTTGCTGGAGATGCTGTGCAAAGCGATGCGCGACAGGTACGACCTGGTGGCCATGTCGGCGCTGACCTGGCGGTCATGCAGGCAGACACGACCCGCATGCGCACAACTACCAAGGGGCTCAAGCCCTTTGTCTTGACGAACCTGAAAACGCTGAGCGGACTGGCCGAGGTCGTGGCCTTTATCGAGGCCAAAGGAATGCTGCTTGCCAGCCGCAGAAAAATAAAAGCTAGGGTTTACGAGGTACTTGTCAATAGTATTTTGGTGCTAGTTTCCTTCTTTTTAAAGGAGGATCCCATGCGTACAAAAAATCTAATCGCGATCACTGCCAGTTCGGCAGCGGCCATTCTGGTGGCCTGCGGCGGAGGTGGCGGCGGCACGTCAACCACCACACCGACGGTCGCAACCACGATCAGTGGCTCGGCTGTCAAAGGGCCGGTTTCTGGTGCGACGGTCACGGTGAAGAACGCCGGCACAGGCGCCGTCCTGGGTACCACCACCACCGGGACCGGTGGCACTTACTCACTGAGCGTGCCCTACTCAGGTGATGTTGTGGTTGAAGTCAGCGGAGGCACTTACACCGATGAAGCTACCAACCAGTCGACCACGCTGGCAACCCCGCTCCGGGTCGTGATCACCGCCAATGGCAGCACCGTTACAGGGGTCGTCACGCCACTGACGACGATGGCCTACACCTACGCCTTTGGCAGCGCCGGAACCCCAACCGCGGCGGCGTTCAACACCATGGCCAGCAGCGTTGCAACGCAGTTCAAACTCACTGGCGTCAACCTGGCCACCACCGTTCCGACGGTCAGCGGCACCATGAACGATTACGGCAAAGTGCTGGCCGCTGTATCCAAGTACCTGCAGACCAATGCAGTGACGCTGTCAAGCATGATTGGCAGCGCCTGGACAGCGGATCAATGGTCACAGTTCTCCGGCAAATTTACGACAGCCTACGGCGCAGCGAACCCTGGAAGCACCATCAGCTACACCTTTGACGGCAGCACGCTGGGGGTCAGCGGCACCGGTGTCGGCGGCGGCACCGGCAACTGCGGCGTGAATGTCAAAGGCACGATCTCTACCGCCGGCATCTCGGTTCCCTTGAATCTGGACTACTGCATCACCGGCGTCGCGACGGGTTCGTGCAGCAGCGGCAACGCATCACTGTCGCAAGCACTGAGCGGTCAAAGCGGCATGGTGGGTGCGGTCAATCTGTCCTACACCTATTCCGCCACTTGCGTCGCCAACCCGCTTGTGACCATCGCCCTGCATTGAACCGGGGCCTGCCAGTGGCAGTGCACAATGTGCTCAATCAAACCTTGAGCCATGAACGTCACTGCTTGCCCTGCTTGCGCCACTCTTACCTGGCAATGCGTCACCACCCAACCCAACCAGTTGGGTGAGTCGCCGTTCTGGCACCCGCTGGAACACAAGCTGTACTGGATCGACATCCCGGCCCGGCAGGTTTTGCGTATGGAGAAAGCCAGCGGCATCGTCCAGACCTGGGACCTTCCATCCGAGCCGGGTTGCATTGCGCCAGTTGCCGGCGGCGGTCTGGTGCTGGCGCTGCGCCACGGCGTGTTTCGCGCCCGCCAGTGGGGTGAGCCGTTGGAACAGATCGCCACGCTCGATTACGACCCGAACTTCATGCGCGCCAACGACGGCAAGTGCGACGCACTGGGGCGTTTCTGGATTGGCACCATCGACGAGACCAAGTCAGCGCACAGCGCAGCCCTGTACTGTCTGGACTGCCGCAAGGACCGCGCACCGCTGCTCGAGCGTAAAGCCGGACCAGCCACAACAGCCAACGGTCTGGCCTGGAGCCCTGACGGTGGCACACTGTACTGGAGCGATACGCCAAGCCACGCAGTGCACGCCTGGGCCTTTAGTGCGCCGCTGGCCACGCTGACTGCAGAGCGCACTTTTCATCAATTCGCGCCCAAGTCAGCATCGCTCCCTACCGACGATTATGGTGGCCGCCCCGATGGTGCTGCGGTTGACGTCCAGGGCAACTATTTTGTTGCCATGTACGAAGGCCGGCGTGTCTGCCAGATCGCTCCGGACGGCACTATGCTGGCCCAATGGGAAACGCCGGCGCAATGCCCAACCATGGTCTGCTTTGGCGGAGAAGACCTGCGGACCCTTTACCTCACGACCGCACGCCAGAAACGCGGCACAGAAGAGCTCGAAGCCCTGCCCCTGTCAGGTTGCATATTCTCCATGCGTGTCAAGGTGCCTGGTCTGCCAGTAAACTTCTTCCTCGACTAATCCAACTTGCCCCATGGAATCAGAGCTTCGCCAGATCACCGAGCGCGTTCGCGCAGCGCTTACGCACGGCACGGTGCTGCGCGTACGAGGTGGCGGTTCCAAGGACTTTTATGGCCAGTCCCTGCAAGGGGAAGTGCTCGACGTCAGCGCCTGGCGCGGCATCATCAGCTATGAGCCCAGCGAGTTGGTGGTCACCGTGCGCGCTGGCACACCGCTGCAGGAACTGCAGGCTGCGCTGGCCGAGAAAGGCCAGCATCTGGCCTTCGAGCCTCCCTGCTTTGGCAGTGACACTGCAGGGGTCAGCGTCGCCACCTGCGGCGGCATGGTGGCAGCCGGGCTGAGTGGTCCGGCGCGCGCCAGCGCCGGCGCCGTGCGCGACTTTGTGCTGGGCGTCACCCTGCTCAATGGCCGTGCTGAGCTTCTGACTTTTGGCGGCCAGGTCATCAAGAACGTCGCCGGCTACGATGTTTCGCGCCTGATGGTGGGTGCCATGGGGACGCTTGGCGTGCTGACCGAAATCTCACTTAAAGTGCTGCCCCGCGCCCTGTCCGAGGCGACCCTGGTGTGCAGCGGTCTGAGCCAGCAAGCGGCCCTTGATCAGTTGCACCGCTGGGGTGGCAAGCCCCTGCCTCTGAACGCCAGTTGCTGGCTGGTGGACACCAGCGTCGCTCCCCCGCGCGAGCATCTGTATGTGCGCCTGCGTGGGGCTGCAGCGGCCGTGGAGGCGGCCTGCCCGCGGATGCTCGCCGACCTGCAGGCGCTGGGTGGCGAGGCAGCACGCATGGACAACGCTCAGGCAGCACCGGACTGGAACGCCTGCCGCGACCAGACCCTGCCTTTCTTCCAGGCTCCTGCACCTGAGCTTGGTTTGTGGCGCTTGTCAATGCCGCAAACCGCACCCGCCCTGAATCTGCCGTTTGGCACCCTGGTGGAGTGGCACGGCGGTCAGCGCTGGTTGTGGGCGCCATTGTCGGCAGTCGGCCAGCTGCGCCAGAGCGCAAATTCGGTGGGTGGAACGGCGACGCTGTTCCGGGCTCCGGCCAGCGTTGACGCCGCGGCAATCCAGCGTTTCAACCCTTTGCAGAGCGCCTTGAGCGGCATTCACCAAAGGCTCAAGCACGAGTTCGACCCGGCTGGCATCTTCAACCGCGGCCGCATGTACGCCCAATGGTGAAAATGTTGAAGCCACCCGATTTCGTCATTGCGAGCGAAGCGCGGCAATCCAT
>CAITQH010000349.1 GCA_903894475.1 uncultured beta proteobacterium | reverse complement strand
TGACAGCCGCTTTGCATCGCCTCGTCCTTCACGCACGAAGCGCCCTGCTGCGCCGCCTGCTCACTGGTCGTCTGGTAAGGACTGACGTGTGACTCGACCCGGCCCGGCTCGTCCACGCTGGTCGAATCGATCTCGAACCAGCCGTGGCGGGACTCGTCGTCGGCACGGCGCACAAAGGCCGTGCCCCGTACATCCGTAATATTCTGAACCGCCTCGCGTGCCGCCAGCCGATGCGCGATCTCGACGATGGCGCGCTCGGCATTGCCGTACAGCAGCAGGTCACATTTGGAATCCACCACGATGGAGCGGCGCACCTTGTCCGACCAGTAGTCGTAATGCGCGATGCGGCGCAGCGAACCCTCGATACCACCAAGCACCAGCGGAACTTCCTTGAACGCTTCACGACAGCGCTGGCTGTAAACGATGGCTGCACGGTCTGGCCGCCTGCCTGCAACATCGCCCGGTGTGTAGGCATCGTCGCTGCGAATTTTTCGGTCTGCCGTGTAGCGGTTGATCATGGAATCCATGTTGCCGGCCGTCACGCCCCAAAACAGATTGGGCTTTCCAAGTACCTTGAAGGGCTCGGCACTTTGCCAGTCCGGCTGAGCAATGATGCCAACCCGAAAGCCCTGCGCCTCGAGCATGCGGCCAATCACCGCCATGCCAAAGCTCGGATGATCCACATAGGCATCGCCCGTCACCAAAACAATATCGCAACTGTCCCAGCCCAGCAGGTCCATCTCGGCGCGGCTCATCGGCAGGAATTTGGCCGTACCAAAGCGCGCGGCCCAGTGCTTGCGATAGCTGTTCAGGGGCTTGGCGCTGCGCGGAAAATGAGAGACGTCAGAATGAGCAGTCACGTGGATAGATTGAGGAGAACACCCGGCAGTGTACGGTTTTGCGCTATCGTTAGCCCTTGCGAACATTTTCATAGCCACAAGTGACATGCTGAAATTATTGCCATCGCCCCTGGTGGGCCTGATCGCCTCCACGCTGCTGCTGCTCAACATCCTGTTCTGGGTGCCCTTGCTGCTGCTGCTGGCCTTGGTCAAGCTGCTGATTCCTCTCAAATCGATGCGCTTGTTGATTGATCCTCTGCTGCTGCGCATTGCCGAAGCCTGGATTGCCGGCAACAGCGGCTGGATGGGTCTGACGCAAGGCACGCACTGGGATGTGCAAGGCATTGATCGGCTGAAATACGAGAACTGGTATCTGGTGAATTGCAACCACCAGTCCTGGGTTGACATTTTGGTGTTGCAACATCTCTTCAACCGGCGCATTCCCTTGCTTAAGTTCTTTCTCAAGCAGCAACTGATCTGGGTTCCCATCATGGGACTGGCCTGGTGGGCGCTCGAATTTCCGTTCATGCGCCGCCACAGCGAGGAGTACCTGAAGCAGCACCCCGAGATGCGCGGCAAGGATCAGGAAACAACGCGCAAAGCCTGTGAAAAGTTTGCCCTGATCCCGACCAGCGTGATGAATTTTCTGGAAGGCACACGCTTCACGCCGGCCAAGCACCAGCGCCAGAAATCACCTTACCGACATTTGCTCAAACCCAAGGCCGGTGGTCTGGCACTGGCCCTGAACGCCATGGGCGACAAGTTTCAGGCGATCCTGGACGTGACCATTGTCTACCCCGACGGCGCGCCAAGATTTACACAATTTCTGACCGGCAAAGTCAGGCGCATCATCGTTCGCGTGCGGCCGCTGCCGATCCCGCAACAGCTGGCGCAAGGCGACTACGCGGGTGACCCCGCCGTACGCGAGGCCTACCAGAAATGGGTGCAGCAGCTCTGGCTGGAAAAAGATGCGCAGATTGCCGCGCTCATTTCCCGCCCAGCCCCATTGCCCGCGTAATCACCTCTTTCATGATCTCGTTGGTGCCGCCGTAGATGCGCTGCACGCGGGCGTCGGCGTAGGCCCGGGTGATCGGGTAGTCCCACATATAGCCGTAGCCACCAAACAACTGAACGCACTCGTCCATCACCTTGCACTGCAGGTCGGAGCACCAGTACTTGGCCATGCTGGCCGTTGCAGTGTCCAGCGTATCCGCCAGCAGCAGTTCCATGCATTTGTCAACAAAGACCCGCGCCACCTGAACCTCGGTTTGCAACTCGGCCAGGGTGAAGCGCGTGTTCTGGAAGGCGGCAATCGGCTGTCCAAAAACCTTGCGCTGTTTCACATAGTCCACCGTCCAGTCAATCGCCGCCTGTGACGCCGCCACGGCGCCGATAGCAATCTGCATGCGCTCCCAGGGCAACTGCTCCATCAGGCAGATGAAGCCACGGTTCTCCTGCGCTGCTCCGCCCAGCAGGTGGCTCGCTGGCACACGCACATTGTCAAAAAAGAGTTCGGACGTGTCCTGCGCCTTGAGCCCGAGCTTCTTCAGGCGCTTGCCCACCGAATAGCCCGCCATGCCCCGCTCGACCAGCAGCAGACTGGTCCCCTTGGCACCCGCTGCCGGATTGGTCTTGGCGACCACAATCACCAGGTCCGCATGCCAGCCGTTGGTGATGAAGGTCTTGCTGCCATTGAGCAAGTAGCTGCCATCGCTCTGCTGGATTGCGGTGGCCTTGATGCCCTGCAGATCAGAGCCGGCGGCCGGCTCGCTCATGGCAATGGCGCCTATCAGTTCGCCGCTGGCCATGCGTGGCAGGAAGGCTTTCTTCTGCGCCTCGGTACCGTAACGCAGGATGTAAGGCGCAACAATTTCGTTATGCAGCGAGTAGCCAATACCCGAAAAGCCCGAGCGACTGAGTTCCTCCATCTGCGCTACCGAATAAAGCTTGTCGGCGCCGGCACCGCCGTACTCCTCGGGCATGCTCATGCACAGAAAGCCGTTCTCACCGGCCTTGTTCCAGACCGCGCGCTCGACGTAGCCCTGCTCTTCCCATGCGGCATGGAAAGGTGCAATTTCTTTCTCGATGAAGCGGCGAAAACTGTCGCGAAAAGCTTCGTGGTCGGGGCTGAAAAGAGTTCTCTGGATCATGGCTTCACCGCTATCATTAAATGGAGACGATTTATACAAAGCGTCCGCTTGGCAAAAAGCAATATACTTCATTTATGAACCCGCCACTGCGAGGAGCCATCACGCTTCATTCGTCTTCGCGAAGGCCGAAGGCCTGTGGCAATCCATGCATGGATTGCCGCGCTGCGCTCGCAATGACGAAACCGAAATCGCAGCTTGAACACAATCTGAACTGGAGTTCCCATGACCGAAGCATTTGTATTTGACGCCATCCGCACGCCGCGCGGCAAAGGCAAGAAGGACGGCAGCCTGTTTGAAGTTAAACCGATCAACCTGCTCGCCGGTGTATTGAGCGAGCTGCAGCGCCGCAACGAACTCGACACCTCACGCGTTGACGACGTCGTGATGGGTGTCGTCTCACCGGTGGGTGAGCAGGGCTCCGTGATTGCCAAGGTGGCAGCGCTGAAGGCGGGCTGGGACTTCACTTGCTCGGGCGTGCAGATCAACCGCTTTTGTGCTTCCGGTCTGGAAGCCGTGAATCTGGCAGCGCAAAAGGTTCGCTCCGGCTGGGAAGACCTGGTGGTGGCAGGCGGTGTGGAGAGCATGAGCCGGGTGCCGATTGGCTCGGACGGTGGCGCCTGGGCGATGGACCCCGAGACCAATTCGCAAACCGCCTTCGTACCGCAGGGCATTGGTGCCGATCTGATAGCCACGCTGGAAGGTTTTTCGCGCCAGGACGTCGATGCCTTTGCATTGCAGAGCCAACTGCGCGCCGCCAACGCACGCAGCAAGGGCTACTTTGACCATTCGCTGGTTGCGGTCAAGGACGCGCTGGGACAAGTGATTCTGGGTGAAGACGAATTCATCAAGCCGCAAACCACGCTGGACGGCCTGGCCACGCTGAAGCCTGCTTTTGAACAAATGGGCGGCATGGGTTTTGACCAGGTGGCACTGACACGCTATCCGCAGGTCGAGCGCATCGCTCACGTGCACCACGCAGGCAACTCCAGCGGCATCGTCGACGGCGCAGCGGCCCTGCTGATTGGCTCCGAGGCCGCGGGCAAGGTCCATCGCCTGACACCACGCGCACGCATCGTGTCAGCCGCACTCAGCGGCGCCGACCCAACCATCATGCTGACCGGGCCTATGCCAGCCGCGCGCAAGGCCCTGGCCAAAGCGGGTATGACGATTGATCAGATTGATCTGTTTGAAGTCAACGAGGCCTTTGCCGCGGTCGTCATGCGCTTCATGAAAGAGATGAAAGTGCCGCACGACAAGGTCAACGTCAACGGCGGCGCCATCGCCATGGGCCACCCGCTTGGCGCCACCGGCGCCATGATACTGAGCATCCTGATTGACGAGTTGCATCGGCGCAAGCTGCGCTACGGTCTGGCCACGCTGTGTGTCGGCGGCGGCATGGGCATTGCAACCATTGTCGAGAGAATCTAAACCCGCTCACGGTCGGACACTCTAAAGCGTCATCCCGGACTTGATCCGGGATCCATCTCCCAAGCAGCATTCATCACCTATTTCATCCACTGGATTCCGGGTCAAGCCCGGAATGACAATACACAAGCCCGGAATGACAATACATCATGAAAACCATCAAATACCAATTGCAAGACGGCATTGCGACCGTCACCTTCGACGAACCCAATTCGCCCGTCAACACCATGTGCCTGCAGTGGCAGCAGGACTTAAGCGCTCTGGTGGCCCAGGTCCTGCAGGACAAGGACGCCATCAAGGGCATCATCCTTGCCTCAGCCAAATCGACTTTCTTTGCCGGCGCTGACCTGAAGGGCGCGATGCGCCTGAAGCTCACGGACGCTGGCACCATCTTCACCGAAATCGAACTCGTCAAGAAAAATTTCCGCACACTGGAGACGCTTGGCAAACCGGTGGTGAGTTGTCTGAACGGTACCGCTCTGGGTGGCGGTTGGGAAGTGGCATTGCTGGGCCATTACCGGATCGCTACCGATGATCGCAAGACACAGTTTGGCCTGCCTGAAGTCACGCTGGGTTTGCTGCCCGGCGCCAGCGGCGTGACCAAGATGACACGCCACCTCGGACTGATGGGCGCACAGCCCTACCTGGTCGAAGGCAAGACCTTCTCGCCGCAACAGGCCATGACGCTGGGTCTGGTGCATGAACTGGTGGCGCTCTCTGAAAACGCTGCCGCAGAGCTGCGAACCCGGGCTCTGGCCTGGATTGCCGCCAACCCGAGCGCCCAACATCCCTGGGAGGCGAAAGACTACAAAGTACCAGGTGGCACGCCAGCCAGCCCCAAGGTGGCGATGATGCTGGTGGTAGCCCCCGCCATGATCAAGAAGCAGACACGCGGCCTGTACCCGGCACCCGAGGCCATCATGGCGTGCATGGTCGAAGGCTTGCAAGTCGACATCCCGACGGCGCTGCGCATCGAGAGCCGCCATCTCGCCAAGCTCATGACCGGCGTCAATGCCCGTGCCATGATCAACACCTTCTTCTTCAACCTGAACGCCATCAAGAGCGGTCAGTCGCGCCCCGGCACGGCGCCACGCTACAAGCCGGTCAAAGTCGGCCTGCTCGGAGCCGGCATGATGGGTGCCGGCATTGCCTTCAGCCAGGCCAGCAAGGGAATTGCCACCGTGCTCAAGGATGTGAACCAGGAGAGAGCGGATCTTGGAAAGTCTTACAGCGCCAAGCTGACGCAGGCCCGGGTTGACAAGGGTCGCATGAGTGCAGATGAGCAGCAAAAAGTTCTTGCACGCATCCAGGCCACCGACAAGGTCCAGGACCTGCAAGATTGCGACCTGATCATCGAAGCCGTGTTCGAGAACCGCGAACTCAAGGCGGCAGTCACACGCGAGGCCGAGCCCATGCTGGCTGCCGGTGGCTTTTTTGCCTCCAACACGTCGACGCTGCCGATCAGCGGTCTGGCCACAGCCAGCATCGCGCCAGAGAAGTTCATCGGCATCCATTTCTTCAGTCCGGTCGACAAGATGAAACTGGTGGAGATCATTCGCGGCAAGCAGACCAGCGATGAAACGGTGGCGCGCGCCTATGACTACGTGCAGGCCATTGGCAAGATGCCGATTGTCGTGAACGACTCGCGCGGCTTCTTCACCAGTCGGGTCTTTGGCACGTTTGTGATGGAAGGCGTGGCGATGCTGGGCGAAGGCATACCGGCAGCAGCAATCGAAAACGCTGGCCTCCAGTGCGGCATGCCGGTGGGTCCGCTGGCGGTGCTGGACGAGGTGGCTCTGAACCTCAGCCTGCATGTGATGGAGCAAACGCGCGCCGATTTTGAGGCGGAGGGCAAGACCTACCTTGCCAGCCCGGGTGAAGCCCTGGTTATCGAAATGGTGCGTAAGCATCAGCGACCTGGTCGCGCCGGTGGCGGCGGTTTTTACGAATACCCGAAAGAAAAAGGGGCGAAGAAGTTCCTTTGGCCACAGCTAAAGTCTCTGTATGAAAAAGCGGACGCCCCGTGGGACATCACTGACATGAAGGACCGGATGCTGTATCGACAGGCTGTCGAGACCGCGCGTTGCCTGAGCGAAGGCGTGCTGACCAGCGTGCACGATGCCAATATCGGTTCCATCTTCGGCATTGGTTTCCCGGCCTGGACTGGCGGCGTCATGCAATTCATCTACGGCATGGGCATAGACGCATTTATCCGGCGTGCCGATGAACTGGCACAGCGCTTCGGCACCGGTTTTGCCCTGACAGACGAGGTCAAGGCGACCATCCGACGCTTTGAACCGGTCTATTGAAATCTTGAAGCGCAAGCTCACGCTGCGCGAGCCCCAGCCCGGCGACATGGGATGGGTGGTGCAGCAGCACGGCGAAATCTATGCCCTGGAATATGGCTGGAACTCAGAATTCGAAGCGATGGTGGCTGACATCGTGGCGCGCTACCTGCGCCGCAGGCAGCCGCTCTGGGAGCGCTGCTGGATTGCCGAACTCGACGGCGAACGTGTTGGCTCGGTCTTCGTCGTGCGCAAGTCGAAAACCGTCGCCCAGTTGCGCATGCTGATCCTGACACCAGCGGCGCGTGGTCTGGGACTGGGTACGCGGCTAACCGACGAGTGCCTCGCCTTTGCGCGCAGCAAAGGCTACAAAAAGATGGTGCTGTGGACCAACAGTTGCCTGGACGCGGCGCGCCACATTTATGCCAGCAAAGGCTATCAGATGGTCAAGAGTGAACCCTATCACGGCTTCGGGCACGACCTGGTGGGCGAGACCTGGGAACTG
>CAITQH010000348.1 GCA_903894475.1 uncultured beta proteobacterium | reverse complement strand
TGTAATTTGGCGCTCATCTGCCGTGCCGTCCCGGGGTGCGTGCGATGGGGGTGCTGCAAGGTCCGATGCCGGGGCTGCTGGCGGCTTCACTGGTGGGCCCGGAAGTACCGGGGCATCCGTGGGGCCGCGGCCTATGCCGTGGAGTTGTTGATTGCTGGGGATGGCAATGGCTGCGTCCTGCAGGATGCTGGCGCTTGCTGGCACCGCCGGGGCGGGCGAGGGCATACCGGCGCGCAGGCTTAGCAGCAGGGCCAGCACGTCGGGCCATGCACTGTCGGGGCTTGTCGCACTGAGTTCTTCCCATGCTGAGTACGTGCTGGCCCGCGTTGCCCGGGCGACGCCAGTATTCGCAGGCTCGGACGCGGCTGCCAGCTCCTGGCCCAGCATTTGTTGAAACGAGATCATTGCGGCGTCTTGCGCGCCGGGCACGGCAGTTGAGAACAAAAACTTCGCGCTTGCGGTCGGGGCAGCGATGACGATGGCGGTCATGGCCGCCTAGTGTTGGGTCGAACGCGAGCGTGCCGCGTGTTCGTCGGAGCGCTTCTGCTCAAGCCGGTCCTCGCGGCGCAGCGCACAGTGCGTCTGGCGCTGCTCCAGGGTCTCATAGGAAAGCCGCTTGAGCTCACTGGCGCGCCACAGTTCCAAGGCATGGACGTCGGCCTGCAGACAGCATTTGCAAACTTGCCTCTGCTGGCTGATGGCGCGCTCGAGCCCGGCGATGAAGTCATGGAAATTGAGGTGCTCCCCGGCGCTCAGGCCACTGCTCACCCGTTGTCCCAACTGCTTCACGTACTCGTGCTGGTAGTCAATCAGCAGCTTTAGTTTTTCCTGCGCCTGAGCGCTGACCTGAATGGCCTGCCCGAGGCGCTTGGCAGCCTCGTCGGACGCCCGGCTTGCCAGGTCATTCAGGGTGCCGAATGCGGTTTGTGTAGCCATGCGAAATTATGGTTGTCGAATCGCGCAGATGATCAACAGAACAGAGCTAAAAGTTTGTTCATACACTGCTCAAGCTCAGCTCTTTCCTGCACTCCCTGTTGCAGGAACACGTCGATTTGCTCGCGCATCGCGATCGCCCTGTCAATCTGCGCGTCGCTGCCAGCGCGGTAGGCCCCGACATTGATCAAGTCGCGGTTGCGCTGGTAGCTTGCCATCAGTTGCTTGAGTTGGCGCGCCAGCTGCTGCTGCTTCTCACTGGTGATGCCGTGCATGGCGCGGCTGATTGACTGTTCGATGTCGATGGCCGGATAGTGACCGGCCTCGGCCAGCGTGCGACTCAGCACAATGTGCCCATCGAGAATGGCGCGCGCAGCATCGGCGATCGGGTCCTGCTGATCATCGCCTTCTGTCAGCACGGTGTAGAAAGCCGTGATCGAGCCGGCGCCTGCCTGACCGTTGCCGGCGCGCTCCACCAGCGTCGGCAGCTTGGCAAAAACCGAGGGCGGATAGCCTTTGGTGGCGGGTGGCTCGCCGATGGCCAGGGCAATTTCGCGCTGTGCCATGGCGAAGCGCGTCAGTGAGTCCATGATGAGCAGCACGTTCTTGCCCTGATCCCTGAAATGCTCGGCAATCAGGTGCGTGTAGGCGGCGCCCTGCAGCCGCAGCAGCGGCGGACTGTCGGACGGAGCTGCCACCACCACCGAGCGTGCCAGACCACTCTCGCCCAGAATCTGTTCGATGAACTCCTTCACCTCGCGACCGCGTTCGCCAATCAGTCCAACCACGACGACATCGGCTGCTGTGTAGCGCGCCATCATGCCCAGCAACACGCTCTTGCCGACGCCCGAGCCGGCAAACAGCCCCATGCGCTGGCCCCGCCCCACCGTCAGCAAGCTGTTGATGGCACGCACGCCGACATCGAGTGTGACCGCAATGGGCTCGCGCAGCAGCGGGTTGACCGTTTTCGCATTGAGCGCGGCCATGACATAGCCTTGCAGCGCACCATGCTGGTCCAGCGGTCG
>CAITQH010000347.1 GCA_903894475.1 uncultured beta proteobacterium | reverse complement strand
GCCGGTGTGGCACTGGAACAGGCTGAGCAGCTTCATGGTGACGTTGACGTGCTGGTCAATTGTGCTGGCGCGGCCCGCCGTACTCCGCCTGACGAGCTCAATGCTCAGGCTTGGCATGACGCGATGAATGCAAAGTTCTTTACCTACGTGCACATGATTGATCTGGTGATCAAGAAGATGGGGCATCGTGGTGTTGGCTCCATTGTCAACGTGGTGGGCGCCGGGGGAAAAGTGGCAAGCCCGATACATTTGCCAGGAGGGGCGGCCAATGCTGCGCTGATGCTTATCAGTGCTGGTCTTGCCGGCGCTTACGGGCCGCGGGGGGTTCGTATCAATGCAGTCAATCCGGGAGCAACAGTGACTGACCGACTTCAGACAGGGTTGGAAGCCGCCGCCAAGCTTGGTCAAATCAGTGTCCAGGAGGCTTTGGAGCAGATGACACGCAAGGTGCCGCTCGGAAGGTTGGCACAGCCGGAAGAAATTGCGAATGCCGTCCTGTTCCTGGCATCGCCCTGTGCAAGCTATATCACGGGTGTCATCTTGACGATGGATGGTGCCGCGACTTCGATGGTTGTTTAGCCGACAGGGCCCATCTGGTATCGCGTCAATCTTGTTTTGTCATCCGTGCGCCCAGTTCCGGGAAATGAAGCTACAGGTGGCCGAGACGAGTTGGGCGCATTCGATGACGTTACTTTCGATTCGGTGCCTTGGCCCGGCGATGGCGATGGCAAGGGTCTCCGAATTCACAGCGAGGAATGCGGAAACGGCCCAGACATCCGCGACATTTTCGCCCTGACTGACAAAATAGCCACGTTTGCGGCTCGCGAGGATGTCGTTGGCGAGCGCCTGAGGATCGGTCAACGTAGTGTCTGTGACCGCGGGAAAAGCCAGACCGGCAATCTGGGCGCGCAGATCAGCCTCCTTCATGCTACCCATTAGGGCTTTGCCGATCGCACTGCAGTGAAGTGGCTTGAATTCACCAGGCTTTGCCGAATAGCGGATGGAATGTGTGCTCTCCACCACTTGGAGATAAATGACAGCGTCACCCTGGCGCTTGCCAAGGATCACAGTTTCCCGCGAGGCGTCGCGCAAGCGTTCCAGCAGTGGCATCACCCTTTCGACGAACGGGTCCTTTTCGTGGATTTCGCGCGCAATGTCGAAGAAGCGACGCGTCGGATAGAGTGCCCGCCGCGTGTTCAGCGAGTACAGGTAACCCCGCGCGATGAGTGTGTGCACGATGGCGTGGCAACTGCTTTTTGGGATACCGGTGATATCAGCGAGGTCAGTCAAGGAAAGCGGCTTCTGCACTTTATTGAAAGCTTCAAAAATATCGAGCACGCGTTCCACACCGATGACGGCGACACCTTTCGTCCCCGTGCTTAGCGTTTGAGGCGCTGCGGCAGTTTGTTCGGTATTTTGAACAGAGTGTTCTGTATTCACGCTAGCAGGATTCCTTGCTGTCTAAATGTTCGGTATTTCGAACATTGGTTCTTTCGGTGGAAACAAACTGAATCTAACATGAAAACCATGCAAGTCACACAACAATCCGAATTACCCGATGTGGTGGTGAAAGAGTCGGAGTCCGGAGTGGTTTGGATCACCATCAACCGCTCCCACAAACACAATGCGCTGGCACGGCCGGTACTCGCCGCCATCGCGACGGCCGTGACGGCTGCGGGCGCTCAACCGGACGTTCGATGCGTGATCGTCACCGGTGCTGGCGATCGATACTTCGCCGCAGGCGGGGACCTCAAGGATCTCGCGAACGTGCGCGACGAAGCAGCGACTGTTTCCATGATGGAAGAGGCTGCTGCCGGGCTGGACAGCATCCGCTTCTGTCCGGTTCCTGTGCTGGCCTATTTGAATGGCGACGCTATTGGCGGCGGTGCCGAACTGGCGCTGGCATGCGACATGCGGATGCAAGGCGCCAAGGCGCGCATTGGTTTCATCCAGGCCAAGTTGGGCATCACATCAGCTTGGGGCGGTGGGCCCGACCTGTTTCGCCTGCTTGGGCCTGCACATGCCATGCGCATGATGAGCCGCTGCGAGTTGGTCGGGGCCGAGCAGGCTGTGCAAATCGGCTTGGCCGACGTGGTGGTGTCCGACGGCCCACAGGGCAACGACATAGCAGCCTTCATCAAGCCGCTGCTCGCCTGTCCGCCCCAAGTCCTGCGCGGCATCAAGGCGCAGGGCATCGCCTCGCGCCAAGGTCTGTCCTGGCAGGCGCACCGCTTGATCGAACAGAAACATCTGATCCAGACCTGGCTGCACGACGATCACTGGGCTGCCTCCGAAAAACTCCTGTCTAAAGGTTCGTGATGAACATGAAAGAGAAATCTGTTGGCGCGCGCGAGCCGGTGATGACGTCGGTAAGTCGCAGCGGTATTGCCGTGCCCGCCAGTGTCGATGCCAGCGCGGTACACCCGGAGAACATCGGTCGCCCCGGAGAATACCCCTTCACGCGCGGCATCTTCCCCGATGGCTACAACGGCCGCCTCTGGACAATCCGTCAGTATTCCGGCTTCGGCACCGCAGAAGAATCCAATGAGCGCTACAAATTTCTGCTGGCGCAGGGCCAAACCGGCCTGTCGGTAGCACTTGACCTGCCAACGCAGTGCGGTTACGACCCCACCCATCCCATGGCCCGACCCGAGATCGGCAAGGTGGGTGTGTCGCTGTCGAACCTCAGTGAAGCTGAAATTTTGTTCGAGGGTTTGGACTTATCGAAGATATCGACCTCCTTCACCATCAACGGCACCGCTGCGATCATCTACGCGATGTACCTCGCGGTCGCCGACAAGCAGGGAGTGCCGCGCGAGAAACTTACCGGCACGATCCAAAACGACATCCTGAAGGAATACGTCGCCCGTGGCACCTGGATCTTCCCGGTACGCCCGTCCATGCGTCTGATTGCCGATTCGATCTTGTATTCGAACGATGTTTCGCCACGCTTCAACCCCATCAGCATCGCGGGTGCGCACGTGCGCGATGCGGGCGCCACGGCCGCCGAGGAGATGGCGTACACGCTGGCCAACGGTCTGGCATATGTGGAGGAACTGCGCAACCGCGGGGGCGATGTCGAGAAATTCGCCAAGCGCTTGTCGTTCTTCTTTTATGTACACATGGATTTCTTCGATGAGATTGCGAAGTTCAGGGCCGGTCGACGCCTGTGGGCTCGCCTGATGAAGGAGCGCTACGGTGTAAAGGACCCGAAAGCTCAGCACTTCCGCTTTGGCGTAGTGTGTGGAGGTTCCTCGCTGGTTGCACCGCAACCGTACAACAACGTCGTGCGGGTTGCGGTGGAAACGATGGCAGCCGTGTTCGGTGGCGCGCAGTCAATCTTCACCTGCGCGATGGACGAGGCCTTCCAGATTCCGACCGAGTTCTCAGCCGAGTTGGCAGTGCGAACGCAACAGATTCTGGCCTTTGAGAGCGGCATTGGCCGAACGGTGGACCCTTTGGGTGGCAGCTACTTTCTGGAGCAGCACACCGACCGCATGGAGGAAATGATTACCAAGGTGATGTCAGAGATCGATGCCTATGGCGGAGTGATCCCAGCCATCGAAGACGGATGGATGCAACTTCGCTTGGCCGAGCGTGGCTTGGAGCGCAAGCTTGACACCGACGCCGGCAAGAACGTTATCGTGGGTCAGAACTTTTTCAAGAAAGAGAACGAGCAAATCGGTGTGCGCGAGTTGTTTACGCTCGACCCGACTGTTGCACAGCGAGCGCTGGAGAAGTTCCAGCGCGTCCTCGACACACGCCAATCGTCGGCGGTTGATGTTGCGTTGGCCAAATTGTCCGCAGCGGCCGCCAAAGATCGCGAGAACCTTATGCCTTATCTCGTTGACTGCTGTCATGCCTACGCCACGGTGGGAGAAATGGTCAGTGTCCTGAAGAGCCGATGGGGTGAATTCAAGGAACCGGTGAATTTATGAATGAGTTAAAGACCCAACGGCCATTGGCTGGAAAACGCATCCTGGTCGGCAAGCCCGGCCTGGACGGGCACGACATTGGCGCGAAAATCGTGGCGCTAACGCTGCGCGATGCGGGCGCCGAGGTGATCTACACCGGGCTGCGCCGCACCCCGCTACAAATTGCTCAAGTGGCGGTCGACGAGGGCGTGGACGCGGTGGGTTTGAGTATTCTCTCCGGAAGCCACAAGGAACTGGTTGCTGATGTGATCGCACAGTTGCGCGCGTTGAAGGCGGGCAACGTCAAGGTGTTCGTGGGCGGTACGATTCCTGGTGCCGACCAAGAGGTGCTGCGTGAGTTGGGTGTCTCGGCGGTTTTCACCGCGGACATGTCGCTGGACGAGGTCGTCGCTGAACTGGCGCACAAGCTGTCATGAGCGGTCCGCTCTCCGGCATCAGGATCATCGAAGTTGGCCACATGTTGGCCGGACCGTATTGTGGGTTGCTACTGGCTGACATGGGTGCCGAGGTCATCAAGATTGAGCCGCCCGAGGGCGACATCGCGCGCACAGTCAGTCCGCACTTCATCGGCCCCCACAACGCCTACTTTGCCAGCCTGAACCGCAATAAGAAGAGTGTGGTAATCGACCTGGCGAGCGATGTCGGCCGCACGCAGTTGAAGGAACTGGTGGGCCGCTCGCATGCGCTGATCACAAACCTGCGCCCGTCGGCGATAAAAAAGCTCGGCCTGACCTACGATAGCCTGCGCCAATGGAACGAACAGATCGTCTGCGTGGCGCTGACTGGCTACGGTCTGGAAGGACCGCACGCAGAAAAGCCGGCGTACGACTATGTGATCCAGGCGCTGACAGGTGTGATGGCGCTTACCGGCGACCCTTCGGCGCCGCCGACCAAGGCTGGCTACTCGGCCGTTGACAACTCGGCTGGCTTGGTGGCGGCAATGGGCCTGTTGGCGAAGATCGTGGAGGGCAAGGGCGGACAGGTTGATGTGGCTATGTACGACGTGATGCTGTCCCAGCTTAACTATCTTGCGGGCGCGGCGCTCAACACAGGTGAAGTTGTCGAGCGTCTGGCCAATTCATCGCACCCCTACGTGGTGCCAGCCCAGATATTTCCGACGGCCGATGGGTGGTTGACGCTCTTCATTACCCACGACAAGTTTTGGCAAAAATTCTGCGGCGAAGTGGCTCGCCCCCAATGGGTCAACGACCCGCTGTTTTCCACCATGGCCAACCGGCGCCAGAACCGGGACGTGGTTCTCACCGCCATTGGAGAGGTGCTGATGACTGCCGGTGCGGCTGAGTGGGTACGCCGCTTGGTGCCTCTGGGCGTCGTCGCCGCGGAAGTGGGTACCCTGAAGCAAGCGCTGGAGAGTGAGTTGACCCGCTCGCGCGAACTCGTGGTGACCTTGGGCGACGCCTCGCAGGCGCTGCGCGCGGTGGCCAGCCCGTTGAAGTTCGATGACTACACGCCGCACTATGGCATGCCGCCACTGCTCAATGAGCATCGCGATGAGGTGTTTGGAAAGGCGAGCCGTGAGTAGTGATCAGTTGGACCGCCATGCCCTCGGGCAGGCACTGACGAGGCTCGCCAACGCCAGTGCATCAGACCTTATGCGCAGCCCAGGCAGGAGCACCGCTTTGCCCGAGGCGCGGCGCATCGGCCTGACTGGCGCGCCGGGTGTTGGCAAAAGCACCCTGGCCGGCCATCTGGCGTTGCGCCGTGCACCTGGCAAGCGATTGGGAATCCTGGCGATAGACCCGAGCAGTCCGCGCTCGGGCGGCGCTATCCTGGGTGATCGCATTCGTATGGATGAACTGCAGGGTATGTCGGAGCTCTTTGTTCGCTCCATCGGCTCACGTTCCACCGCGGACGGGCTCTCGGACAACCTGCCCGAAATGCTGGACCTGATGGACGATTTTGGGTTTGATGAAGTGCTGCTGGAAACGGTTGGTGTCGGACAGGTGGAATATGCTGCGCGGGTGCAAGTGGACACCTTGGTGCTGCTTTTGCTTCCGGAAAGCGGCGACGTGGTGCAGGCGATGAAAGCCGGAATCATGGAGATGGCCGACATCTTTGTCGTCAATAAGGCCGATCTGGCCGGCGCGCAAAAAATGGCGATCGACATCAAGCGCATCGCATCTCTGGCAAGGCATGAAGAAGGTGCGTGGCGGCCGTCAGTCTTGCTAGCGTCCTCGTCCAAGCCTGAATCGATCACTGCGTTGTCGAACGAGATTGACCGACATCAGGCATGGCTGGGTCACGGCGCGCGCCGCGCAGTGCTGCACCACCAGCGTGCGTGTTACCGACTGCGCCGGCTGATTGAACGACGCACGGCAGAAGTGGTGGCGGGTCTGGAGCCATCCTTTTTTGAGGCGCCGATGATCCAGCAATTGGATTTGGCGCTCAGGCAGATCACCCAGACGGGCTGAAATTTCACAACAACAGGAGACACAGCATGTTCAAAAACCCCAAGAGATGGCTCACCCTCATGACCATAACACTCGCCGCTTGCGGCGCCCTGGCACAGGACTATCCTGTCCGCACAGTGAAGATTCTTGTGCCTCAGACTCCGGGCGGTGCGTCCGATGCTCTCGCACGCATCATTGGTCAGAAGCTCAGCGAAAAGTGGGGCCAGCCCGTTGTGATCGAGAACCGGGCAGGTGCGGGCGGCAACGTGGGCATGGAAGTCGTGGCCAAATCGCCTGCGGATGGATATACCTTGCTGATGAGCTACGTTGGCACGCATGCGATCAATGGTGCGCTCTACAAGAACCTCCCATTTGATCCGGAAAAAGATTTCGCTCCCGTCGCAACGTTGGCGACCCTCCCCTTTGTCGTGGTGACTAAGGCAAATTCTCCATACAAAACCATACCCGAGTTGATCGCGGCGGCTAAGAAATCTGAATTTACGTACGGTTCCGCCGGTAACGGTTCAGTCAATCACCTGTTGGGCGAAATGTTTAACTCGGCAGCAGGTGTGAAGTTGATTCATGTCCCGTATCGTGGAGCAGGACCGGCCATGCAGGATTTGATGGGTGGTCAAATCAACCTTGTTTTTACTAGCTTGCCATCTGTCGCTGGGCAGATCAAAGGCGGCAGTGTGCATCCAATTGCAGTCACAAGCGCCAAGCGCGCCTCTTCATTCAGCAACGTTCCCACCATTGCAGAAGCCGGGTTCAAGGATTTCGATGTAAACCCCTGGTTTGGCCTGTTCGCGCCAGCCAAAGTACCGGCCAGCATCGTGCGCAAGATCAACGCTGACGTGAATGAAATATTGCAGTCCAAAGACATCATTGAAAAATTCTCAGCCCAAGGTGCTGAACCATATCAAACAGATACGACTGAATTCGCAGCCCTTCTCAAGGCCGACATCGCCAAGTGGAGCAAGGTCGTCAAGGCATCGGGTGCGAGTATCGACTGAGAGTATTGCCAAGTCTTTCCGCATGATGCAAGGGCGTTTATGAGGGTCGGCGCCTGGACGGCGTTGTGGCTAACCATGGCGATTCAGGCCATGGCCTCCATGGCGATCCTGACACTGCCTGTGATGGCGCCAGCGATAGCTGAATCACTTCGCATTTCGGCCACTTTGATAGGCGTCTACGTGGGTTTGGTCTATTGTGGCGCGATGTCGACCAGTCTGATTGCCGGGCATCTTGTTTCACGCTACGGCGCGATACGCGTCAGCCAAGTTTGCTTGCTGCTTTGTGGCTTTGGTTTGGCACTGTCTGCCATTCCCTCCATTGCCGCGGTGAGTCTTGGTGGGCTACTTATTGGCTTCGGCTATGGCCCAATAACTCCAGCCAGTTCACATCTTCTGGCAAAGACGACGCCACATCATCGGGTCGCATTGATTTTTTCAATCAAACAGACTGGTGTCCCCTTGGGCGGAATGTTGGCAGGGGCAATTGTGCCGGGCTTGGTCCTGGCGATCGGATCGCAAAGTGCGTTGCTTTCAGTCGGTTTGGCAACCGTCTTATGTGCATTCTTAGCGCAGTCGCTCCGAGGCGAGTTTGATACTGACCGTCAAGGAGCCCACAAACTGGCGTTTAGCAGTCTCACTGCTCCACTGCAAATGTTGATCAGGCAGCCTGACTTAAGGAAATTGGCAGCAATGTCCTTTGCGTTCTCCGCTGTTCAGATGTGCTTGTCGACCTACTTGGTAATATTTCTGAATTCAGAATTCAACTACAGTTTGGTCACCGCAGGCTTGGCGCTGTCGGTTGCTCAGGCAGGAGGAGTTCTGGGTCGAATCGTCTGGGGCTTCATAGCAGACCGTTGGCTAGGGCCGAGATACATGCTGACGGTGTTGGCAGCGATGATGACTATTAGCACTGCCAGCATTGCTTCGCTCGACAGATCAGTAATATTGCCATTGATGCTGACGTTGCTGGCGGTCTTTGGTGCATCGGCCACCGGTTGGAACGGTGTTTATCTGGCAGCAGTTGCTCGATTGGCACCTCCGGGCGGGGCCAGCATCGCGACAGGCGCTACTCTTTTCGTCACGTATTCAGGTGTAGTTCTTGGTCCTATGCTGTTCGGCCTTCTAGCCAGTTTCTTTGGAAGCTATCGTGTTGCTTTTCTGGCACTGTCATTACCAACTGCAATTTGTTGTTGGGTCCTATTTGTTTGGGCCAAATCCGCACGAAAGGGTGATGTCGTTTAGATCGGGCAACCATGGGCTTGCGCTGTGAATATCCGTCAGCGGCCGCTTCCAGGTCGTACGACAACCAGGAGCTTGTTTGCGGTTTCAGAATCATGTTGGTCGCTGGGCAGTTCCCGACCAAATCGCTCGGACAAAATGCTTCGTTTGTTGGCAATATCGAGATCCTGTTTTGATCGTCAAGGACCGGTCTATAGCATCCAGATCGAAAAGTTGACCGTCGGTTAAATGTCTGCTGCGGTCGATCGCGGTTCCGGCACCCATCAACCGTCAGTTCAAGAAAGAGCGCCCTGTCGATTGACAGGGCGCTGTGCTTTGGCTTTGGGTGATCAGGCAGCGTAAGCCGGAGTGACTTTCAGGAGTGCTGGAACTTCAACCTTTGCGATGGTCGCGGTCAGTGCTTCAACAGCGGTATACAGCAGCATGGCGATCCCGACGAAGGGGAAAGTCACCGCATAGACCAAACCGATGAAGGGGGCTGCTGCGAACAGGGCTACGTTTTTCACGAGGCGCCCTGCATAGCCCAGCGCGCCGGCTGCGACGAGAGCCTTGGTGCCAGTTACCGCGAGCATCGCGATGCCGACGAAGGGCAGCAACACTGCGTAGACCAGACCGATGAAAGGAGCTGCCAGGAAGAGCGCGACGTTCTTTGCTGTGTTTTCGTTTGCAATTGTTTCTGTGCGGGTGATGTTGGCGTTTGTCATGATTTTCTCCGGTTGGATTTGCGATTCAGATGACATTACCTACGCATAGCGCGTGCCAGACTGCCGCCGTTCAGAAAAGTTATTGTTTATCAATAAGTTAGCTTGGCCATCGAGGAGAACCGAGGTTTTCGCGCCTGGTTAAACCAAGGTCCGAGTACATCGGCTTTGTACAGACCGAACCGACACCAAAGTAAAACTTCAACTAATTCAATGAGTTACGGAAATGCCTAACAATTCGGAGTTTTATACAGCTTCACGTGCCGGATCAAACCCTCGCAGGCATCCTCCACCGGGTCCAGAACGCGCTCAAAGCCGTTGCCGCCACCGTAGTAGGGGTCGAGCACCACCTGACTCTCAGACTCAAGGCAGAACTCAGCAAGGCGCCGAACCTTGTGCCGATGCCGCGGTGGGCACTCTTGCTGCACTTGCATGAGGTTGTCCAGATCCATCGCCAGAATCAGGTCGAACTTCTCAAAGTCCCCGTATTTGATTTGCCTCGCTCTCAAATCGGACAGGTCATAGCCCCGCTTCGCAGCATGGGTCTGTGAACGCTCGTCGGGTGGGCTGTCGGGGTGGCAGTTGTGGGTTCCGGCAGAGTCCACAAAGACGGCATCTGACAAGCCTTCATGCTCAACCCTGTGACGAAAGACGCCGTGCGCGGTCGGGCTGCGACAGATGTTGCCCATACACACAAACAGGACTGAATAGCCGCTCATTGGAATAGCGCGCTGGCAGGCGATACCGGAACCACCACTTGTAGTGCATCCGCAGGAAATGGCCGTATGAACTCCATGCTGTGCTCGACCGGCGCCTGCAGCCAGTTCCGGTAGAGATCTGTCGGTAGGATCACCACCATGCGCTTCTCGTCAGCCGGCTTGTGGAACATTCGCATCAAGGGGTGATCATCGGCATTGACGGTCAGCATCGTGTAGCTGTGAACGATCTCGCCCTTCGGTGATTTCCAGGACGACCACAGCCCCGCGATGCCCAGCGGTTCACCATCGGCGCGAACGATCTGGGTGGGCACCGACTTGCCACTGCGCCAGTCAGGCTCAAAGATAGAGTCTGCCGGGATGATGCAGTGCTGGGCGCGCTTCCAGGCATCCCTGAAGCTCGGCTTTTCGGCTACCGTTTCGCTGCGCGCGTTGAAGGCGTGCCTGGCAATCTTGGTGTCCTGTGACCAGTGAGGGACAAGGCCAAACAAGCCCGTCAGAGCCTCGCCCAGAGGTACTGCCTCATCACCCACGTCAGAGTGGGGATGGCGCCGTATGAAGGCTCCCAGATACCCCGGCCAAAGGTCGTGCTTGCCAGGATCGGCAGGCGGCTCGACGCCGAAGTAGCGGAGGTACTTGTCCTGTTCCTTCAGGGCTTGGTAATGGCTGCACATCGGCAAATGTTACTTTGAGAATGCGGCGAAGGTGTGCGATGGCTGGTTTTGGCGGCAACCGGGATGGCAAACGTGCTGGTGAAAAAATTGTACGGCTGGCTTGGATGAAGCAAACTCGCCGCGCGCCGTTGCCAGCTGCAATATCATGACTGACGAACTTAGCGCATTGACTCGGGCAACTGTTGCCATGATGTTGGTGGTGACCTTGGACACCCCTCCTGGCGCGTCCCAAGGGTGCGGCCCCTGGCGCCAGTCTTTTCCGCGAAATTGAGGAGATGTGTGCATGGGTAGCATGGCACAACGCGAAATTGCAGTGAGCGAAGCCTGAAGGGCAGTAACAATATCGACGGGACGGGATTGAAGGCCAACGTTGGCATCCCTGGTGGCTTCCCTGGCATAAAACTTGATCGCGGCCCCCGCGCATGCAACCATTTTTTCTTCGTTGGGTGGATTGTCGGGCGGCAATGAAATACGGGGCTATAAGCCCCGTATTTACATTTTTCATGGCGGAAACGAAGGGATTCGAACCCTTGATGAGGCTCAACACCCCATACTCCCTTAGCAGGGGAGCACCTTCGGCCACTCGGTCACGTTTCCTGAAATTGCAAGCCGCGATTATGTCACGTCTTGCTGCACTTGCTAGGCCGGTGCCTGTTCCAGTTCAAACGCCTTGTGCAAGGCGCGCACAGCAAGTTCCATGTATTTTTCGTCAATCACGACCGAGGTCTTGATTTCAGAGGTGGAGATCATCTGGATATTGATGCCCTCTTCGCTCAGCACACGGAACATCTTGCTGGCAACACCCACGTGACTTCGCATACCAATGCCGACGATGGAGACCTTGCAGATCTTGGTGTCGCCCACGACCTCGTTGGCACCCAGCGCGGGCAGCACCTTGTCCTTGAGCAGGCTCACGGTCTTGGCGTACTCGGCGCGGTTGACGGTGAAGCTGAAGTCGGTCTTGCCGTCCTTGCTGATGTTCTGGATGATGACATCGACCTCGATGTTGGCATCGGCCACGGCACCAACAATCTGGTAGGCAATACCGGGTTTGTCGGGCACGCCCAACACCGAAATTTTGGCTTCTTCGCGGCTAAATGCAATGCCGGAAACAATGGCTTGCTCCATGTGTTCATCTTCCTCAAAAGTAATCAGGGTGCCGGAGGTGGCTTCCTCGTTGATATCGATATCCCAAGGTGTAAAACTGCTCAAAACGCGCAACTTGACTTTGTACTTGCCAGCAAACTCGACCGAGCGGATCTGCAGTACCTTGGAGCCCATGGACGCCATCTCGAGCATTTCTTCAAAGCTCACGGTGGTCAGTCGGCGGGCTTCGGGAACGATACGCGGGTCGGTCGTGTAGACGCCATCGACGTCGGTGTAGATCAGGCATTCGTCCGCCTTCATCGCCGCAGCCACAGCCACCGCGGAAGTGTCGGAGCCGCCACGACCCAGCGTGGTGATGTTGCCAAGTTCGTCCAGCCCCTGAAAGCCCGTGACGATGACAACGCGCCCGGCCTGCAGATCGGCACGCACCTTGGTGTCATCAATCGATTCAATACGGGCTTTGGTGTAGGCGCTGTCGGTACGAATAGGCACCTGCCAGCCGGCATAGCTGACCGAGCCCAGACCTTCGGCCTGCAGCGCTATCGCCAGCAAGGCGCTCGACGCCTGCTCGCCAGTGGCGGCCAGCATGTCGAGTTCGCGGCCATAGGCGTCGCCTGTCTTGGCCGGAGCAAGTTCTTTGGCGAGTGCCAGCAAACGGTTGGTTTCACCGCTCATGGCGGAGGGCACGACCACCATCTGGTGGCCGGCGCGAGCCCATTTGGCGACGCGCTTGGCGACGTTGCGGATGCGTTCCGTGGAACCCATCGACGTGCCGCCATATTTATGAACAATCAATGCCATTGGAGAATGAAGTAATAATTTTTCGACCTAGGGATTGTACCAATGCAACTCGGCACCCCTGCGCTGCACAAAACCACTCCCGACTTTGATCAGGATTTTGTGCCCTCGGGTGGTGCAGCAGGTAATCTGGTGCAGCAGTTCCGCCAGTTGCGCCGTGCTTGGTATCGCCGCATGCTTCGTCTTGAGCCAGTGGCGCAGCAGATTGACCTGACGGGCCTGACTGAGCCGCTGCAGCAAGACGATCTGCGGCGGCGAACCCACCAGTTCAAGGTCTTGCATTGCGACTTCCTGCAAGACGACTTGCGCCTGCGCGGCATGAGCGGCGCTGCGCGCAAAGGTGCTGCGAAACTGAGGAAAACCTGCCTGCAGCGCGGGCAGCAGACCCGCGCGGATGCGGTTGCGGGTGAACTGTTCGTTGGCATTACTGGGATCCAGCACCCAATCGGCGCTACGACTTTCAAGCCAGGTCTTGATGTCCGAAGCCGGAACACCTAGCAGCGGCCGGTGGTAGTCCAGGCCGGCCCGCGCCCACTGCGCCGGCATGGCACTCAGACCTGGCAAGCCGGCGCCCCGACTCAGGGCCAGCAGCAGAGTTTCAATCTGGTCATCGGCGTGTTGCGCAATGGCCAGGCTCCTGAAGAGGGTCGCAGGTTCCTTGGCCAGGTCGTCGAAGGCCTGGTAGCGGGCCCGCCGCGCGGCGTCTTCTGGACTTTGGCCGCTCGCGTGACGACCGTTCACACTGATCACGGTCAATGGCACGCCAAGGCGCGCGCACACCTGACGACAATGCTGCTCAAAGCCGTCAGCCGCTGTCTGCACACCGTGGTGGACATGAATGGCCAACACCTGTCCGGGCCACTTTTCTGCGCAGGCCAGCAGCAGTGCCGTTGAGTCCGGCCCACCGCTGTAGGCTACGGCCAGCGGCAGTTTCGGGGAAAAGTCGGCAAGTGCCTGGGCAAAAGTGCTGCTCAGCACACTATTTGGCTGCCGCCTTGGTATCGGTGAAGCGCCCATAGCCCTGCAGGCGTTCGTAACGCCGGTCCAGTAGTTCCTTGACCTTCAAGTCGCTGACCTGACGCAATGCATCGTTCAGCCCGCGTTTGAGGAACGCCGCCATCTGCTTGTGATCGCGATGCGCGCCACCGACCGGCTCGTTGACGATCTTGTCAATCAAGCCCAGCGCCTTCAGGCGGTGTGCCGTGATGCCCAGGGCGTCGGCCGCTTCCTGCGCCATGTCCGACGTCTTCCACAAAATGGAGGCGCAGCCTTCCGGACTGATGACGGAATAGATCGCGTACTGCAGCATCAAGACCTGGTCACCAATGGAGATGGCCAACGCGCCGCCAGACCCACCCTCGCCGATGATCGTCGTGATGATGGGCACTTCAAGTTGCGCCATCTCAAAAATATTGCGTCCGATGGCCTCCGACTGGCCACGCTCCTCGGCGTCGATGCCAGGATAGGCACCGGGTGTATCTACAAACGTGAACACTGGCAGTTTGAACTTTTCGGCCGTCTTCATCAGGCGCAGCGCTTTTCGATAGCCCTCGGGCTTGCTCATGCCGAAGTTGCGCAGGCCGCGTTCTTTGGTGTCGCGCCCCTTTTGCTGGCCCAACACCATGCAGGCGATCCCGTTGAAGCGCGCCAGGCCTCCAACAATGCTCAGGTCGTCGGCAAAATGACGGTCTCCATGCAACTCCACAAAATGCGTAAAGATTTCGGACACATAGTCCAGGGTGTAAGGGCGCTCGGCGTGGCGTGCAATCTTGGTGATTTGCCAAGGCGTCAAGTCGCTGTAAATGTCTTTGGTAAGTTGCTGGCTCTTCTTCGCAAGCTGGTTGATTTCAGAAGAGATATCTACCGCCGACTCGGTCTGCACGTAACGCAGCTCTTCAATCTTGTTTTCCAGTTCGGCGATCGGTTGCTCGAAATCGAGGAAGGTTTTTTTTGCCACGAAGGCTCCTATAAATCAATAGCTCCGTCATCGCGAGGCCCAGGGCCGTGGCGATCCATGAAGTCCTGGATTGCCGCGCTTCGCTCGCAATGACGAATCAGAGGTATGCAATGACGAATCAAATGTACGCAGCGACAAGTAGACAGTCTTGCAAAGCAGGGAGCATTATGGACTTCCCGACATGCCACCGGAAGTTAGTAAGCCACCGGCACAGGATCCAGCGAGCGCCAAATATACCAAGTTGCCACGCTGCAGTACGGCGCCCAGGCAGCGGCGACTTCGCGGGCGTCGCTGCGACTGACGACGTCGCCTGAAAAATAGCTCCGACTGATGCCATTGATCAGACCGACATCATCGAGCGGCAATACATTGGGCCGCAGCATGTGAAAAATAAGAAACATCTCAGCGGTCCAGCGTCCGATGCCGCGAATGCCAGTCAACTCGGCAATGATGGCTTCATCGTCCATGGTTTCCCATACGGTCACCGGGCTGGTGCGGTTCACAAAATGCAGTGCCAGGTCCACCAGATACTCGACTTTGCGTGCGCTCAGACCCGCAGCACGCATGTCGTCCACTTTGAGTTTGAGCACATTGGCAGCGCTGAACTTCTTTGGTAGCACAACAAATCGGTCCCACACCGTTTGCGCTGCTTTGACCGAGATCTGCTGCCCGACGATGCTGCGCGCCAGTGTGACAAAGGCGTCACCCCGGGTCTGCAGACAAACATCACCAAACTGGGGAATCAGCCGCTTCATCACGCGATCTCGTTTCATGAGATGTCTGCGCGCCTCTTCCCAGTAGGGGGGTGGCGCGCAATCAGCAACTGCTTTGGCCGGTGTCATTGCACAACCTCCCAGTTTGTGCCCGCAGGCGAATCCTTGAGCACAATGCCCTGGGCCAACAGGTGCTGACGAATCCGGTCGGCCTCAACGAAATTGCGAGCTGCTTTGGCGGCCGCACGTTCTGCAATCAATGCAGCGATGTCGCCCTCCAGCAGCCTGGCTCCAGCTTGCAAAAATTCCGTCGGCTCGCCTTGCAGCAGTCCCAGGCAAGCACCCAACGCCTTGAGCAAACCGGCCAGTTCCACCGACTTGGTCTTGTTGACTTCGCCAGCGAGTTCAAACAGCAGGGCAACAGCCTCGGGTGTGCCAAAGTCCTCGTCCATGGCCGCCTTGAAGCGCGCCGCATAGGGATGCGACCAGTCGATTTGCACCAATGCGGGTTTAACCAGGTCGAGCGCAGTGTACAAACGCTTGAGAGAGTTGCGAGCGTCGTCAAGATGCACATCGCTGTAATTCAAGTCGCTGCGGTAGTGCGTACGCAACAGAAAGAAGCGCACGGTCTGGGCATCGTATTTGGCCAGCACTTCGCGAATGGTGAAGAAATTGCCCAGGCTCTTGGACATTTTTTCATTGTCGATCTGCACCATGCCGTTGTGCATCCATAGCGTGGCCAGTGGCTTGCCGCTAGCCCCTTCGCTTTGCGCAATCTCGTTTTCGTGATGCGGGAATTGCAGATCGACGCCACCGCCATGAATATCAAAGGTTTCACCCAGCGTCTGACAACTCATCGCCGAACACTCAATGTGCCAGCCGGGACGCCCCCTGCCGTAATCATGGCCCAAGGCAGCGCTGTCCCATTTGGCGTCATCGGGCTCGGACTCTTTCGCAGCCTTCCACAGAACAAAGTCGAGCGGATCTTCCTTGCCATCAAGCACCGCCACGCGCTCACCTGCGCGCAATTCGTCAAGCGATTTGCCCGACAACTTGCCGTAGCCAGGAAATTTTCGTACTGCGTAGTTGACGTCGCCAGAACTGGCACGGTAGGCCAGACCCTTGGCCTGCAACTGGCTGATCAAGTCAAGCATCTGTGGCACATATTCGGTGGCACGCGGCTCCAGCGTCGGTGGCTCGATACCCAGTTGACCGATGTCAGCGTGCATCACTTCGATCATTTCGTCGGTCAAAGCCCGAATGCTGATGCCGCGCTCCAGGGAGCGCCGGATGATCTTGTCATCGATGTCGGTGATATTTCGCACATAGCTTACGCGGTAGCCACTACTCCTGAGCCAGCGTTGCACCATGTCGAAAGCCATCGCCATGCGGGCGTGCCCGATGTGGCACAAGTCATAAATCGTCATGCCACAAACGTACATCCGAACGTGGCCCGCTTGCAGTGGCGACAAAGGCTCAAGCGCACGCGTCAGCGTGTTGTAAATGCGTAAACTCATGGGTGGCTAAGACAGGAAACTTAGGGAATCCAAGTGTGGGCGGCCTCGATACGGACGGTGAATTAGGGCTTAATCAGGAACAGACTCAAAAGTGCCTCGTGGGCTACAATTACGGCCAGTATATAGCTCTGCCGACCCGGTTCTCACACTGGGCATTCACACAGTAGGGATCCAAAGACTCCATGAAGCTTGACCACTCCGTTATTTTCACCAGCATTCGCATGCTCATGCTGGTCGCCGCCTGCGCGGTCATGCCAGTCCATGCAGATGAGTCGGCCGATGTCAGTCAACTGCTGCGCACCGGCAAACTGGTCGAGGCAATGACCAAGGCAGATGCTTTCCTGGCCGGCAAACCGAACGACCCGCAGATGCGCTTTCTCAAAGGCGTTATTCAGCGCAGTTCGGGCAAACAGGCCGAAGCCATCGCGACCTTTACCAAGCTCACCGAAGATTACCCGGAGTTGCCGGAACCCTATAACAACCTGGCGGTTCTGTACGCCGGCCAGGCTCAGTTTGACAAGGCCAGAGCAGCGCTTGAAATGGCCATCCGGACCAACCCAAGCTACTCGACGGCGCACGAGAACCTGGGCGATGTTTATGCCAGACTCGCCAGCCAAGCCTACAACAAGGCGTTGCAGCTTGATGGTGCCAACGCGGCCGTGCCACCCAAGCTGGCGTTGATTCGTGAATTGTTCAGCCCCGGCAACAAGGGGCAGCGTCCGAGCGTGACCGTGGCTGCCGCAGCCAGTGCTGCTGCTGCCGCTGCGCCCAAACCAGCGGTATCGGCAACGACCGTCTCGACTGCCGCGTCGCCGCCTGCGGCCACGACACCGAGCGCACCACCCGTCAAGCCGCCAGTTGTCGCGGCCGACAGCGCCACTGATCCAGCAGCTCAGGAGGCAGTGATGGCCTGGGCCAAGGCCTGGTCAGCCAAGGACGTGACATCGTACCTTGCTGCCTACAGCAAGGAATTTACTCCACCGGGCAAGCAGTCGCGCACGGCCTGGGAAGAAGACCGCCGCAAACGCATCGTTGGCAAGAACAGCATCAGCGTCAAGATTGACAATCTGGACGTCACAGTCAGTGGAAATAAAGCGCTTGCCAAGTTTCGCCAGCAGTACCGCGCTGGCGCACTGTCGGTGTCAAGCCGCAAGACGCTGCACCTGCTCAAGACGGGCGATCGCTGGCTGATTACCAAGGAATCCTCGGGCAGTTGATGCTGGCTCACGGATCGCGGCGGGCAACGCTGGCGATACAGCCTGGTAGCATCGTCTGATGACCCCATGAGGTGGTATTTTTTTCCGGTTCTTGTTGCTGCTGCTGTCGCGCTATCGACATCAGTGGAAGCCAACGCGCACAAGAAATCGCTCAGCAAGAACAAGAAGGCGGCGGCGGCCCGCGCGGCACCGAAAGCGCCGCCGGTTGACCCGGGTCTGGCGGAAAGCCGCTTGTTCGAGGTTTACCAGTTGCTTGCCAAATCCGAAAGTCGCAAGGCATTGGAGCAGGCGCAAAACCTGGTTCGCGACTATCCCAATTTTCAGCTCGCACAACTCGTATACGGAGATTTATTGTCGGCTCGTATCCGTCAGGTGCAAACGCTTGGCGATGTACCTGAGCCGGTCTCCAAGGAAGCGGTAGCAGCGCTGGGCGATCTGCGCGGCGAATCACAGTTGCGGCTCAGAGCGCTGCGAGAGCGTCCGCCTGCGGGTGCGGTGCCATCGCAGTTTCTGACACTGTCATCACGCAATCGGCATGCCATTGCCGTCGATGCTTCGCGTTCGCGCCTCTATCTGTTTGAAAACCGGGTCAGTGGTTTGACCTTGATCGCGGACTACTACATCTCGATCGGTAAATCAGGTTACGACAAGAAGACCGAGGGCGATTCGCGAACCCCGCTGGGCGTGTATTTCATCACCGGCAGTCTGGACCCGCGATCCCTGAAAGACTACTATGGCTCGGGCGCACTGCCGATCAACTATCCGAATGAACTTGACAATCGACGTGGCAAGACCGGCAGTGGCATCTGGCTACACGGCACACCGATGAGTCAGTTTGCACGACCGCCACAGGCTACCGATGGTTGCGTGGTGCTTGCCAACCCGGACCTGTCACAGATCATCAGGACGGTGCAAACGCGCACCACACCCGTGGTGATCGCCCCGGCCCTGCAATGGATCAAGCCGAGTGTGGCGCGTCTTGAAAGCAAACCCTTCGAAGCGACGCTGGCGGCCTGGCAAAGCGCCAAATCACGCGGTAACATGGATCAGGTCCTCAGCTTTTACAGTAAGGATTTCAATAGCAACGGTAAATCACTGGCTGAGTGGGCCCCGGGTTTGCGCAGCCAACTCGACAAGACACGCGGACGTGCTATCGAGTTCAAGGACCTGTCGATGCTGCACTGGACCGACGCCGCCGACACCATGGTCGTCACGTTTGGCGAAGTGGCTGACGGCAGCCGCAGTGGTCCGACCCGGCGCCAGTATTGGGAACGCCAGCAAGGTCAATGGAAGATTTTTTATGAAGGAGTGATTGGATGAAGTGGATACGTTTTCCCGTGGCAGCCGCTTTCGCGCTGGCCGCCGCGATGCAGTTTTTTGCACTCACTGAAGCCCTGGCGCAAGAAGCGCCTCGCGTCAAGTTCGTCACAAGCTCTGGCGACTTTGTGGTCGAGCTTTATCCCGACAAGGCACCCAAGACGGTTGCCAATTTTTTGCAGTACGTCAAGGACAAGCACTATGACGGTACGCTCTTCCACCGTGTGATCGACAACTTCATGGTGCAAGGGGGCGGCTATGACAGCAAGTACCGCCAGAAACCAACCCGACCCCCGGTTGCGCTGGAGGCCAGCAACGGTCTGAAGAACGAGGTCGGCACGCTTGCGATGGCCCGCACCAGCGACCCCAACTCGGCGACCAGCCAATTCTTCATCAATGTCAAGGACAACGCCATGCTCAACGCGCCTGCGCCCGACGGCTTTGGCTATACCGTCTTCGGCAAGGTGGTGAGCGGCACCGAAACGATTCAGAAAATCAAAAGCACGGCCACCGGCGCGGCCGGCCCCTTTGCCAGCGATGCGCCAAAAACACCTATTCTCATCAACTCTGCAACCCTTGAAAAGAAATCATGAGCCATCCCCAAGTTGAACTCCACATTGCCAACTACGGCGTCATCACCCTTGAACTCGATGCTGACAAGGCGCCCAAATCGGTTGCCAACTTCCTGAGCTACGTCAGCCAGGGCCACTACGACAACACCATCTTTCATCGGATCATCCCCGGCTTCATGGTGCAAGGCGGTGGCATGGAGCCTGGAATGAAAGAGAAGCGCGGCGACAAACCGATCGACAACGAAGCCAACAACGGTTTGAAGAACCTCAATTACACGGTAGCGATGGCGCGCACCAGCGACCCCCATTCAGCCACTGCACAGTTCTTCATCAATGTTGCCGACAACGGCTTCCTCAATCACACGGGCATTTCTGCGCAGGGCTGGGGCTACGCTGTGTTTGGCAAGGTGGTCGCCGGGACCGATGTGGTCGACCAGATCAAGACTGTCAAGACCGCCAGACGCGGCTATCACGACGATGTACCGGTGGACGACGTGATCCTGGAGAAGGCTGTAGCTCTTTGACATGAGCGTTCTGGCGTCACCAGTTCTGCTGCAGGTGCCAGCACACTGGCAGCGTCTGGATTTCATCGCCGATTTGCATCTGCAACCCGGCGATGAAGCCACCTTCAGGGTCTGGCGCGACTTCATGCAGCAGACGCAGGCCGACGCGGTGTTTATTCTGGGCGATCTGTTTGAAGTGTGGGTCGGTGACGACGCCATCCATGCGGCCAGCCATGGCGATGACTTTGCGGCACGCTGTGCGCAGGTGCTGGCCGCTGCGGCGCAGCGTCTGGCCATTTTTTTCATGCATGGAAACCGGGATTTTCTGATCGGAACGGCCTTTGCCGCAGCCTGCAACATGCAACTGCTGGATGATCCAACAGTGCTCGAATTTGCCGGCGAACGCTGGCTGCTGTCGCACGGTGACGCCTTGTGTCTGCAAGACAGAGACTACATGCAGTTTCGCTCGCTGGTCCGATGCAAGCAGTGGCGGCAAACTTTTCTGGATCAGCCGCTTGCCAAGCGCCAGGAGATAGGACGCCAGATGCGCTCACAAAGTGAGGCGCACAAGAGAAAAGGCATGGCCAAGGGTGACATGCTGGTTGACCTGGACAGTCAGGCCACGTGCGAGTGCCTGCAGGCCAGCGCAGCCAGCACCCTGATCCACGGGCACACGCACAAGCCCGGCGAGCATGACCTGGGCCAGGGTCTGCGCCGCATCGTGCTGAGCGACTGGGATGCCAGCGCCAGTCCACCGCGCGCTTCGATCTTGCGCCTGAGTGCAACGCAGTCACGGGACGCGCCAGCGCTGGCTAGCCTTGCCCGTCTGCCCGCGACCCTGGCATAGGATCTATCAAACCTGATGTCTAAACCCCGATTTCGTCAATCTGGGCCGGGTTCAGAAATTGCTCGGCATAGCGCCGGTAAACGCCCTTTTGCACAAAAATATCAAACAGGTCTGGATCAATGTGACCGTTGGCCTTGAACTTGTTCATGGTTTCCACCGCCTGTGACAGCTTCATGCCAGACTTGTAGGGCCGGTCGGTCGCCGTCAGCGCCTCAAAGATGTCGGCAATTCCCATGACACGCGCCTGTACCGACATCTGGTCGCGCGAAAGACCTTTGGGATAACCCTTGCCGTCGACACGCTCATGGTGACCGCCAGCGTATTCGGGCACGTTCCTCAGATACTTGGGCCAGGGTAGCTGGTCGAGCATCCTGATGGTCGTCACGATATGCTGGTTGATGGTCTTGCGCTCAGCTGCGGTCAGGGTGCCAGCCCGAATCGACAGATTTTCCAACTCGTCGGCAGTCAGAAATGGGGCTTCTACCCCATCGACGTTGCACCAGACATGCTGGCTGGCAATCGCACGAACACGCTGGAGCGCCGCGTCGCTCATGGCCTCTCCGCCGATGTTGGTGACGCGCAGGAACTCCCGGTCGGCGTCCAGTGCTGCCACGGCTGACCGAGCACTGGCCGCAATTTCAGCCTCGGCCTGAGGATCAGCACACGCGCGCAGCGCCATTTGCTGTCGCAGGGCACGCAATTCGGCATCACGTTTGAGCACCTCAAAACGGGTGTCGATCAGATCGACACGGTCAAACAGAGTTTGCAGTTTGGTGGCTTTGTCGACCACGTGAACCGGTGTGGCAATCTTGCCGCAATCATGCAACAGACCGGCAATCTTGAGTTCGTAGCGGTCCCTGTCATCCATTCTGAACCCGGCCAGCGGCCCCTCAACCGTTTCAGCGACGGCCTCGGCCAGCATCATGGTCAGGGCCGGTACCCGTTGGCAATGTCCGCCGGTATAGGGTGATTTTTCGTCAATCGCCAAGTTGATCACATTGATGAAAGATTCAAACAGTTCTTCGAGCTGCGTCATGAGCAGCCGGTTACTCAAGGCAATGGCTGCTTGCGAGGCCAGAGACTCAGCCAGACTCTGATCGGCCGATGAAAACGCCACCACCTCTTTGCTGCCGGGCGCCTGCGCGTTGATCAATTGCAGGACGCCGATCACTTCGCCCTCGTGATCCTTCATGGGAACGGCGAGGAAGGACTTCGAGCGATAGCCGGTTCGCTCATCAAAGCGACGCGTACCAGAAAAATCGAAATTCGGCTCGCTGTAGGCATCGGCGATATTGACCGTCTGCACCCGAATGGCTGCATAACCTGCCACCAGTGAGTCATTGGGAGCACCCGCCCCGTCGTACAGGGGTAGATCCGGAAAACTGATGGCACTGCCCGAAGTGCCCCCCATCGCGATATTCAGTGAGTCGGTGCGCAACATCTCAAAGCGCAGACTCTGACCGTTCTCGGTCATCCGGTAGAGCGTTCCGCCATCGGCGTTGGTAATCGTCTTGGCCGCGATCAGAATGTACTCAAGGAGTCGCGTGATGTCGCGCTCCCTGGAAAGCGCCGCTCCAATGTCGTTGAGTTGTTCCAGGCGCTTGATCAAGTCGTCGGCAGAATCCACTGGCAAACCTCCCTTAGGTTCATGAATAGCTGTCTGCAGGCCCAGCCCGCTCCAATCGCGACGCCGTCAGCCACTAATTGGGCTTTAACAGCACCTTGAGTACATTTTGCAGGCGTCGCGCCTGAACCGTATCGTACACGCTGGCAAGCACCCGGGCCGCATCCTGTCCCCAGGTCTGTGCCGGCACCGGATCGTGACGTTTGGTCAGCAGTTGCAACTGCAACGCACGCCTGGCATCCAGGTGCTCCGCGGGTGTTGGCAACTCGCTGGCCATCTCCAGGCGCAGCAGGGCTACCGCGTCATGGTTGCCCGGTGCCTGGGTGATCGCCTTCAGCCAGCCCGCGCGGGTAGCAGGTGCAACGCGACTGCCCAGTTCCTGTGCCGACGGCAACAGGGTGGCATCGCGCTGTTCCCAAGCGGCCAGGACATGGGTCAGCGCCTCACCGTGGGCCTGGGCTGCGAGCTTTCGCAAGGCTAACTGAGCGTGTTCCACGGCATCTCGCTGTGCCCTAAAAGCCGTGTCTCCCAGCCGTGGTGCATCCTGCCAAACTGGCGCCGAGCCAACGCGCTCATCGCGGCCTGCCCTGTTGGGCCCACGTTCGTCCGCGCGCGCCGACGGCCGGTCGTCGCGGGGGGCCCGTGGCTTGTCTCTGGCGCCGTCCTTGCGCTCACCAAATTTGCCGCCACGCCCCGGCGCGGCGGGTTCGGTCTTCTTCATGCCCGGGCGATCATCGCCACGCACGGCGCGCACCGGCTTGGCAGCCGGCTTCGATACCTGCTCCGGCGCTACAGGAGCGTCTGAAAGCGAAGCCACCGGCTCGGCGGACTCTGTCACCCCCGTGCCGTGTATCCCGTCGCTGGGCGCCTCGGATGTTGCCATGGCAGCGACTGCCGTGTTGACCTCGGTGACTGCGACTTGCACCGCCGCCTGCGCTTGCGCCTGACCGCGCAGCGCCGCATCCAGTGCATTCATGGCACTGCGGATGCCATTGGCATCGCCTGCCAGATTGGCCGCTTCCAGTGCCCGCGCCGCCTCAAGCACGACGCGATCACGCTCACCCAAAGCGGTATCTGCCTGCTGACGCTGCGCCGTCTTGCGCGTGAAGGCTTCGTCAATCGGCTGGCGAAACGCCTCCCACAATTTTTGTTCCTGACGCCGATCCATCGGCACCCGATGCGCTTCGGCTTGCCAGCGCTGCTGCAAAGCACGCACGGCATCAATGCGGAGTTCGCCGGCACTACCCAGGGCCCTGGCTTCTTCGATCATGAGTTGGCGCGCCGCCAGACTGTTGACCTGCAGCGCCTCCAGTGGCGCCGCTGCACCATCAATGGCAGCCTTCCACAGCGGCTGCAACTCGGCAAAAATCTTTTCGCCGACGTGTCCACCATCACGCCAGCGCTCACCAAACTGGTGCAGGATGCGGTTGAAGCCTTTCCAGTCTTCGTCCAGCGCGGTTCGGTTGGCGCCAGCCCACGTGTTGACCTCTTCAATCAGCGCCAGGCGTTGTGCCCGGTGTTCGGCTGACTGTGCTTTGACTTTTTCAAGCCAGGCTTCAACAACCTTGTGCGCTTCATTGCAGGCGTCATCGAAACGTTTCCACAAACCGTGGTTCGGCGCGCCTCCCTGATCCGTCTGCTTCCACTGCTCACGCAGGGCGCGCAAGGTCTCCTGCATCTTGCGCCCACCGATGGCCTGGCCCTCCGGTCGCTTGAGCAATGCCTCGGCCTTTTGCACCAGTTCTTCGCGCAACTGATCGGCACGCCAGCGCTGCCAGCCTTCGAGTTCTCCGGCCGCGGCCAGCGCAGCGTGCGCCTGATTCTCCAACTTGTCGTCAATGATCCGTCCGTACTCCTTCAGGGCATGGCGCAGGGCTGCTGCCGCGCCTGCACTGGCTTTGCCGTGTCCCTGAGATATTTCCTGTTCAAGCTTGGCCAGCGTCTCCGCCACCGCTGCCACGGCCTGCGCCTTGACTTCAGGGTCAATCACAGCGCGCTTGGGTCGGGGCGCTGCCTCAACCAGCACACCTCTGGCGGCGCGAAGTTCTTCAGCCCAGACCGGCACCGGCGGCAAGGCGGCAGCGGGATCGACCGCAGCAGCGCAGGCTTGCGCCAGCGCATCCTTGAAAGCCTCCCAAACCACCAGTAGTTGACCCCGCGAGGCATCCAGCAAAGGCGGAAACTTGACATCAACGCTGGCCCAGTTTGCGTCACCTAGCAAACCAGCCGCCTGTGCTTGCCAATGTTCCACATCAGCCTGCAGAGCCTCCAGCAGCACCTGGGCGTCGCGCCACGACTTGGTGGACAGCACCTCGATGCGTTGTGCCAGCAGCACTGCTGCCTCTCGCTGCACCTGGACTCGATGCTGCAAGTCCTCAATCACCTTCACTCGGTCACTGAGTTCCGTCTTGAGTGTGGCCAACGGTTCTTTGCTCAGGGGCGCGCCGGCCTTGGCGGCGTCGCGCTGCCAGGCCATGGCGTCGGCAATGTTAAGTTTGGGCAGGGCCAGCAGGATTCTGGCTTTGTCGCCCCACTCCAAGGCAATCGATTCCTGACCCTTGCTGCGCTTGATCTCGTCGAGGCGCTCACGCAAAAGCTTGGCTGCTCCTTTGTCTTTACCGCTGAGTTCCTTGAAAACCGCCTGCATCTGTTCGACGCCAGGTGAACTGGTCAACCACTCGCGAATGCGCGCCGTACGCTCGCTCGAAGTTGGAGCGGAAAACGCCCCGCCTGTCACCAGGTCAAGGGGATGAGGTTCGTGCGACTTGGCCGGAAATTTTGTCTCTTCGGTGGCTGGGGCAGATTTTTGATTGGCAGGAAAAGGGAACATGAGTAGCACGAGCAAAGAAGGAAACCCCAGCCAGAGTGCTGACAAGGTAGGAGCCGCTATTTTCGCCCGAATTGCACTGACACGGCAACAAAAAAGACGAAAGCCCGGTCGGATGGCACAAAGCCAAGTCGCCGGGCTTGACAGCTGACACGAGGTCCATGCTGTCAGGGCTTGCACAAAGGGAGGGTAAAGTCCCCAGGTGCTGGGCAGCAAAAGATTGCCACCACATGTTGCCGGGGCCGCTTTATCGCAGCTACCTGACGGTAGGGACTGGCTACTGCCGGCGAGTTTCCCATCAATTGACGGGCAAGCACAGTCTAGAACAGTGCTGGACCTAGACCAACTTTTGTTTAGGGATAAGGAATCGGTTTCATATGGTTGACTCGATATATAATGTCAACCTAGAATCCGCCTACCCTTGAATAATCAGGGATTACCCGAACCCGCTGCCGAACCCGGCAAATTCAATCTTCTGCAGGACTTCTTTTCTGAGTGCAGATTGTTGATAGCGTACCAACCCAAACGAGGTGCCGCGTGTGTTGCCGCCCCAGCAGTGCATCACAGCAGCCCGCGCGAACGAAGGAAGAGCTATGACAGCGTCGAAAAAATTCACCCAGGGCCTGCGAACTTTCGCCAGTGATGTCGCCCAGGGCTTGTTTGAAATTACGCACAACGGTTTTGCCTTGATCGGACTGGCCGTCATCTTTGCGGTGATTGCCTTGTCAGTGCGGCCGGAGCTGCGCCAGGTCGGTGAAATCGAACTGTTCAGTTGGCTGAAAACCCGCCAGATCGCCCTGACCGGCTGGTCCAGCGAGATCGATGCCAGTGATCGTGCGACCGCCATCAACCCGCAGGATTTGCCCAGACAACAAGCGGCGGTGGCCTACTGGCTGAGCAAGAAGTACCGGGTCGCTCCGGAGCCAATAAGTGCTCTGGTGACCGAAGCATATGAAATCAGCCTGCACACCAAGTTGGATCCGACCCTGATTCTCGCGGTGATGGCGGTCGAGTCGGGCTTTAATCCTTTTGCCCAAAGCCCGGTCGGCGCACAGGGACTGATGCAGGTGATGACCCAGGTCCACAGTGACAAATATGAGAGTTTTGGCGGCAAATTTGCGGCCTTCGACCCGCTGAGCAACTTGCGGGTCGGCGCCCGCGTATTGCAGGAATGCATCAGCCGCGCCGGCTCACTTGAGGGTGGTCTTCGCTCGTATGTCGGGGCCTCCAACATTGACGACGACAACGGGTACACCGGCAAAGTCATGGCCGAGCATGCCCGACTGCAACTGGTAGCCCAGGGAAGAAACGTGCCGCTCACTCCTGCCTCACCCCAGCCAGCCAATGCGCCCTTGCCTGTGCCGACCAAGGCAGACCACAGCGTTGAAAAGCTTGCCCTTCTATCTCCTTCCTGAACCAACATGTACGACCGCCAATTTCTCATTGAACAAACCGATCCTGAAATATTCGCCGCCATCCAGGCCGAAAATGCCCGCCAGGAACAACACATCGAGTTGATCGCCAGCGAGAACTACGCCTCGCCAGCGGTCATGGCCGCGCAGGGAACGCAACTCACCAACAAGTACGCCGAAGGTTATCCCGGCAAACGCTACTACGGTGGCTGCGAATTTGTCGACATGGCCGAGCAGTTGGCACTTGATCGCGTCAAGCAGATTTTTGGTGCGGATTGCGCCAACGTGCAGCCGCACTGCGGTGCCTCGGCCAACGAAGCGGTTTTTTTGGCTTTTCTGAAGCCCGGCGACACCATCATGGGCATGTCGCTTGCCGAGGGTGGCCATCTGACCCACGGCATGGCACTGAACATGAGCGGCAAATGGTTTAACGTTGTCAGCTATGGTCTGAACGACAAGGAAGAGATTGACTACGAGGCGATGGAGCGCAAGGCCCACGAGTCAAAGCCCAAACTCATCATCGCCGGAGCCTCGGCCTACAGCCTGCGCATTGACTTTGAACGCTTTGCCCGGGTTGCCAGGGACGTCGGCGCGATCTTCATGGTCGACATGGCGCACTATGCAGGATTGATTGCCGCCGGCCTCTACCCGAACCCGGTGCCACATGCCGATGTCGTGACTTCGACGACACACAAGAGCCTGCGCGGACCGCGTGGTGGCATCATCCTGATGAAATCGCAGCATGAGAAGGCGATCAACAGCGCCATCTTTCCGGGCTTGCAGGGTGGTCCGCTGATGCACGTGATTGCGGCCAAGGCAGTGGCCTTCAAGGAAGCACTGGCGCCCGAATTCAAGGTATACCAGCAACAGGTGTTAAAAAACGCGCAGATCGTTGCAGAAACCCTGACCGAGCGCGGTCTGCGCATCGTCAGTGGCCGCACCGAAAGCCACGTGATGCTGGTTGACCTGCGCGCCAAGGGCATCACCGGCAAGGAAGCCGAGAGCGTGCTGGGTGCGGCGCACATGACGATCAACAAGAATGCCATCCCGAACGACCCGGAAAAGCCGATGGTCACCAGCGGCGTGCGCATAGGCACACCGGCACTGACAACCCGCGGCTTCAAGGATGTCGAAGCGCGTCTTACCGCCAACCTGATTGCCGACGTGCTGGACAATCCGAGGAACGGCGCGAACCTCGACGCGGTTCGCGCCAAAGTCAATGCCCTGACAGCGCAATTTCCGGTCTACAGATGACTGTCATTGCGAGCGCAGCGCGGCAATCCGATTCACCATGAAGTGTCCGTTCTGCAGCCATAGCGAAACCCAGGTCATGGAAACCCGGGTCGCGGAAGACGGCGAATTCATCCGGCGCCGGCGCCAGTGTGCATCCTGCGAAAAGCGCTTCACGACTTACGAGCGGGCGGACGTCAGTTTTCCAGCCATCGTCAAGAAGGATGGCCGGCGCATCGAGTATGAACGAGGCAAAGTACTGGCCTCCATGAAACTGGCTCTGCGCAAACGCCCGGTGAGCATCGAGCAGGTCGATGGTGCCATCGAACGGATCGAGGAAAAATTGTTGAATCTGGGCCTGCGCGAACTTCCCTCCACGCGCATTGGCGAGATGGTGATGCGGGAGTTGAAGAAACTCGACAAGGTGGCCTACGTCCGATTTGCCAGCGTCTACCGCAGTTTCGAGGATATTGGCGAGTTCAAGACGCTGGTGGACGAAGTACGGCGCTGAGCCGTCGCCCGGCTGCTACTGGCAATCAGTGGCAACGCCTTTTTTTGAGCGTGCCCGGCCCGTGCTGCTCAAGACAATTTGCTGCACATTTGCGCCTGGAACTGCTGCAACGCACAGGGTAAAGGTGCCGGCCTGAAAGGCGCCACTCATCAGTTTTGCCGAACCCGAAGCGCTGTACGACACGTAGTTGGCTACCTGGGTGTTGCCGGTCAGACTCAAACCTTCAGGCATCGCGCCGAAGCGCTCGATCAACTGTTCGTCGGCATCAAGCGCGGCATTGTTGTTGGCGTCGTGAAACATGATGCGTCCCTGGTCCCAGCCACCCGTGAGTTCACAAGACAAGCCAGCGGCAGACTTGCACACGACAACGCGAGCATTGCGCTTGATGGCCTCCACACGCGCCAGATTCAGGCTGGCCAGAAAAGTGCTGCTGGCCGCATTGGACCTTTGCGTATTGAGCATCTCGGTCATTGGGGGCACAGCGATGGAAAGCAGAATTGTCCCAAGGGCCATCACCACCAACAGTTCGACCAAGGTATAGCCGGCCTGATAAATCAGCAGGCCCGCATTCCTCCCTGAAACGCTTTGGCGCATGATGCGCCGAATATTGCGCCTGTCGCCTCTTTAAGTCAAAGGCAATTCAGACCCATCCTGTTGGTACTTACCCTACCAGGAAGCGCTACCCCAGAGCCGTTGACCGCTCTCGCTGACAGAAATATTCCCGTCGCCCACCTGGGTTCCGCCGGCGGTCGGGGTGGCAGTCAGAACAAATGTCTGCGATGGCGTGCTGATATCCAGCGCCAGCGTGTAACGACCGTCATTGGTCGCGCCGCTGGTACGTCCAAGACCACCCGCGGAGGTGCCGTTATACGCGTTCGTCACACTGGCGGCGTAGGCATTCGAATTGAGAAATATCTTCTCCTGCAGGCTCGCCAGGTCCAGCAACTCAGCCTGCGCCTGCACCCGCGCCGCGCGAACCACGTGCTGCTTGTAGCTCGGCAAGGCTACGGCAGCCAGAATAGCCACGATGGCGACCACAATCATCACCTCAATCAGGGTGAAGCCTCTTGCTTTGAATCGTTTCACGAAGCCCCCTCTCGTAGTCAAAAGCCTATGGTGCCACAAGTTCGCGCCAGGAAATCCGTCCGGTGCGGGCCGACTGGCGTGCCCGCTCATCGCCACCGGTTTTCAGGGAGCCAGCCGAATTGGCAACCGTCTGCGTGGTCGTCACGTTCAGCGCATCCACCGTGACAATCGTCACACTGCCGTCTGCGTTGACCGTGCTGGTGATGGTGGCATGCGTGCCGTCCGAGTAGTTGATGGTGGTAGTTGTCACGGCCCCGACGATCGTGGTGGTGACCGAGGTGATGGTACCGCCCGCGCCGCCCGAACTGCCGGCCAGACTGCCGATGTGCGGATCGGTGGAACCAGCCGCCTTGGCCACCGGCGTCGTGGTGCCGGTATCCGCCGGCGGCGTCTTGGTCCAGCCCGAGCTGTTATAGCATTTGCCGTTCGGATGGTGCCAGTAGGTCGCGTACTCCATCAGCACATAGTTCGCATACTGGCTCGATATAACGCGCCAGCCGTATTCGGGGCGACCCGCCACATTCATTTCAATGGCAGAGTTCGGCGTTGTATCGCGAATCAGCTGAAATGTAAGCGCACCATTGTGCCGGGCACCGGTCGCGGTGGTAGGCGTGGTGGAACTGGTATAGCCCGAAACGCCCGGTCCATCCACACCATTGGTCGGTGGAATCACCGGTTGGTACATATTGCCGTCGTGCGTCCCGACCGCCTGCCAGACACAACTGTAAATCGTCGGAATCAAGCCGGCGCGGACGTCGCCGTTACCCCACCAGTTCTTCGCCGACAAAGCATCGACCGGCATATTGAAGGCAAGGCTGCCGATCGGCTTAGGTGCCGCCAGTTGTTGGGCCGCTGTCGTTGCCGATGCCGGCGGCCAAACCAGATTCGGATCGCGTCGGTAGGTCTGTATGGTCGCCAGATCCAGCGACGAACTGGTTTCGTAATTCTTCAACAGGACGTAACCATGATCGACGTTGTAGAGATAGCTCGGGTCCCCAATGTGCAGCTTGACCGCCGGACTGAGGTATTGGTTTTGCACCAGCAGCTTGAAGTTCTGATTGAGCGACGGAATGCCGTT
>CAITQH010000346.1 GCA_903894475.1 uncultured beta proteobacterium | reverse complement strand
TTTTTCGTTCGCCAGCGCGCCGCATGCCGCGACCAGCATCGAGTTGCATGTGCGCCGGGTCGAAGGCGGGCGCTTCACGCCCGGCGTCTTCACGACCCTGCGCCTGGGCGATTCCCTGCGGATCGAGGGGCCGCTGGGCGCGTTCACCCTGCGCGAGGACAGCGAGAAGCCGATTCTTTTTGTCGCTGGCTCCACCGGCTTCGCGCCGGTCAAGAGCATGCTCGAGCACGCCTTTCACTGCGGCCTGAAGCGCGAGATGGTGTTGTACTGGGGCGTTCGCCGGCGCGCCGACCTGTATCTGGGCGCGCTGTCTGAGCAGTGGGCACGGGAGCATGCCAATTTCAAGTTTGTCCCGGTGCTCTCCGATGCGCAGGCTGACGACCAGTGGAGCGGGCGCACCGGTCTGGTTCACCAAGCCATTCTTGCGGATTTTCCGGATCTCTCGACGCACCAGGTGTATGCCTGCGGCTCGGTGCAGATGGTCCAGGCCGCCCAGCCGGCGTTCGCGCAGCGTGGACTGGCCAGCGACGACTGCTTTTCGGACGCCTTCCACCTGGCGCCGCAGCGAGCTTTGCAGGGCCAGGACGCCGACCTGATCAAGCTTGGAGGCTCCGATGTCTAGCCCCCTTCCCGCGCCGCTGCGCTATCTGTTGCAGGCACTGGCCTACGCCGCGTTCGCCGCCGTTGTCGGCTACTTTTCGAGTTCCCCCCTGTACCGGCAGTTGGGCGACCACGAGGCAGTTCTCAAACTGTCGTTCAGCCATTCGGGCCAGCTCAAGTTCGCCTGCCGCGAGCGCAGCGCGCAGGAACTGGCCAAGGTCGAACCCAATATGCGCAACAAGATGGACTGCCCGCGCGAGCGCGCCGCGGTGCTGGTTGAACTCGACATGGATGGCAAGCCGCTGTACCGGGTCAGCACAGCGCCGCTGGGCTTGCGCAAGGACGGCGCCGCCACCGTCTATCGACGCCTGGCCATTCCCGCAGGCGCACATCAATTCAACGCACGCCTGGCCGACGGGCCCGATGGCGTCATCAATTATTCGCGCAGTGTCAGCGTCGACCTGGCACCCGGCCAGGTGCTGATCATCGATTTTCTGACTGGCAGTGGCGGCTTCGTCTTCACGCACAGTTGATCTTCGGCGATGACGACAGTCACCCGCTTATTGCGCAGCGCCGACGAGTTGGCGACCAGCACATTCGATCGCGCTTTCGAGGCCGCGCACAATCCCTGGCGTCATCTGGGCGCGCTGGCGTTTGCCTGCCTGCTGCTGGTGGTGCTCAGCGGCATCGTCGCCTATGCGCTCTATGACACCAGCGTCAGCGGCGCCTATCAATCGGGACTGCGCCTGCAAAATGATCCGAGCGGACTCGGCCGCCTGCTGCGCGGCCTGCACCGCTACGGTGCTGACGCCTGCATGCTGCTGACACTGCTGCATCTGCTGCGCGAAGGACTGCGCGGGCATTTCCGTGGCGTGCGCTGGTTCTCCTGGTTGACCGGCATCCCGCTGTTATGGCTGCTCTGGATTGCCGGCATCACCGGCCTGTGGCTGCTGTGGGACGAGCGCGCAATTTTCAGCGTGACCGCCACCGCCGAGTGGCTGCAGGCGCTGCCACTGGGCGGCGAACTGCTGGCGCGCAACTTTCTCAGCGCCGACACGCTGAACGACCGCTTCTTTTCCCTGATCATGTTCGTTCACATCGGCATGCCGCTCCTGTTGCTGGCAGCGATGTGGGTCCATGTGCTGCGCGTCTCCAGAGTCCGCATCTGGCCGCCGCGCTCGCTGACACAGGCCAGCCTGGCGATGCTGGCCTTGCTGGCGCTGCTGGTGCCGGTGCTGAGCCTCGGGCCGGCCGACACTGGCCATGTCCTGCAGCGTCTTTCGATCGACTGGTTTTACCAATTCGTGCATCCTTTGGTAGACCTGTTGTCTGCTCAAAGTGCATGGTTGCTGGCCGCTTTGCTGACACTGACGTTGGCGCTGCTGCCCTGGCTGCCCGCGCGCGAGGAGCGGCAGCGCGTGGCAGCCCGGGTTGATCCGGCCAACTGCAACGGCTGTTCACGCTGCGTTGCCGACTGCCCGTTTGGCGCAGTGAGCATGGTCGCACGCACCGACGCCAGCCGACACCCGGCTCAGGCGCAGGTCGACAGCGCCCTGTGCGCGGCCTGCGGCATTTGCGTTGGCTCCTGCCCCTCGGCGACGCCGTTTCGGCGTGGCGAAGCGATGGTCTCGGGCATCGAAATGCCGCAGAGCCCGATTGCGGCGCTGCGCCATGAACTGCAACGCAAAATCGGGGCGCTGACTGGAGCGAAAAAGATTGTCGTGTTCGGCTGCCGCCAGGCGGCGGATTTCGAGGCGCTGGCCGATGGCGCCACGGCGCTGCTGACGCTCGAGTGCGCCGCGATGCTGCCGCCCTCCTTTCTTGAGTATGCGATGCGCATGGGCGCCAGCGGCGCGCTGATAGCGGGCTGCCGCGAATCCGACTGCGAATTCCGGCTCGGCGACCGCTGGGTCAAGGAGCGCCTGCTGGGCCAGCGCGAGCCGCGTCTGCGCGCATCGGCCCCGCTAGACCGGATCGAAGTGGTATGGTCGGGTCGCGACCTGCTTGAAGCGCGGGCGGCCCTCGCCAATTTGCGCAGCCGGCTGTCGGATTCGAGCGGCCCTGCTGCCCTTCACTATCAAGGAATCGAGGCAATATGATGGAGACCCCCGCTAGCGCCGGCTTTCAGTTCGACCTGTCGGTGCCGCAGGACGCGCGCAAGTCCCTCGCCATGGCCTGGCTGGCGCTGGGTCTGGCCGCTCTGCTGGCATCCGGGCTGTTCTCGATTCTGCTAGTCCTTTCACGCACGCCGCAGTTGCAGACGCTGTTCCCGGTGGCCGACTTCTTTCGCGTGGCGCTGGTGGTGCACGTCGACCTGTCCGTGCTGGTCTGGTTTCTGGCTTTCGGCGGCGCGCTCTGGACCCTGAGCGGAACGACGCGCTGGCAGGCGCTGGCCTGGCTGGCGTTTCTGCTGGCAGCGCTTGGTACCCTGACGATGTGCGTCGCACCCTTTGCACAAGGCGCAACACCGGTGATGGCCAATTACGTTCCAGTGCTCGACGGTGGCGTCTTTCTGAGCGGCCTGGCGCTGTTCGGCCTCGGCATCGCCCTGCTGTGCCTGCGCTCGATGCTGGCAGCAGCGCCGGTCGGCGTGCACATCAGCGGTCACGGCGCGCTGCGCTTTGGCCTCAACGCGGCCATGGTGGCCACGGCCATCGCCGTGCTGGCCTTTGTCTGGACCTGGCTCGCACTGCCGCGCAGCCTCGACCCGCGGGCCTACTATGAATTGCTGTTCTGGGGCGGCGGCCACGCTTTGCAATTCGCCTACACCCTGCTGATGCTGATCGGCTGGATCTGGCTGGCTTCCTCGCTCGGCAGCAAGCTGCGCCTGTCGCCACGGGTCGTGACCCTGTTGTTCGGGATCGCCCTGATCGCAGTCTTCCTGACACCGATCATCTACCTCGCCTACGATGTCACCTCGGTCGAACATCACCGCCTGCAGACCCTGTTGATGCGCTACGGCGGCGGCCTGGTGATTGGTCCGATCGGGCTCGCGGTGCTATGGTCGATCTGGCCCATGGCGCGCCTGACCCCGACGGCGCGCCCGTTGCGCTCCAGCCTGATTGCCTCGCTGCTGCTGTTTTGCGCGGGCGGCATGATCGGCTTCATGATCAGCGGCAGCAATGTGCGCATTCCCGCGCACTACCATGGCTGCATCGTCGGCGTCACACTGGCCATGATGGGCATGGTCTATCGGCTGCTGCCGCAACTCGGTTTCGCGGCACCGGCGTCGCGCGCTGCAGCCTGGCAGCCTGTCATCTATGGCGCGGGCCAGTTGATGCACATCGTGGGCCTGGTGTGGTCCGGCGGCTATGGCGTGCAGCGCAAGGTCGCCGGCAGCGAGCAGGTCTTGCGTTCGACCCAGGAAGTCTGGGGCATGGGACTGATGGGCCTGGGTGGTCTGGTCGCCATTGTGGGCGGCATCATGTTCCTGCTGATCGTGCTGCGCTCCATGCGCCGCGTGAACCGGAAGTAAGTCATGCAAGAAACCGCCCCCTTGTCGAGCACAGGCATCGGCCCGCGCACCTGGTTTCGGCGCATCGGCGCCCTGGGTGCGCTGCTGGCCCTGATCATTCTCGGCGCCAGCATCCTGTTGCGTCTGACCAGCGTGCTCGACCCGCAGGGGCACGCCAGTTCGACACTGGCAGCGCCCCTCGAGCAGGCGATACGGCTGCTGCACCGGCTCTGTGCATCGGGCGTCGCGCTGCTGGCATTGTGTGCCGTCGTGCTGTGCTGGAAGCAGCGCAAGGCGGCGCCACCACGGATAACCCAGGCCGTGCTCTGGATTGTTGCCGCCACCCTGATTCTGGCCTTGATAGGCCCCCTCACGCCCGGCTATCGTCTGGCTGGGGTGACTGTCGTGAACGTGCTTTGCGGCGTGCTGCTCCTGCTGTCCTTCTGGTGGCTGCGCGAGTCCGCGGCGCCCGGCTCGGTCGCAGGCCCACCGCTCGAGGCATTTTCCTGGGTCGCCATGGTCGCCTTGCTGCTGCAGGTCGGCACGGGTGCGGCGGCCAGCGCCTGGGCAATGCACGCCGTGCACTGGCCGGCTCGGGTGCATCTGGCTTCAGCGCTCTTGTGCCTCATCCTGGTCGGCGTGGTCCTGCTCGATCAGCGCAGCAAACGGGCGCCGGACGGGCGCCGCTGGGTCGTCGGCTTGCTGCTCTCGGGCCAGTTCCTGCTTGGCTATCTGCTGATGTGGCAGGAGCAGCGTTCGATCACGCTGTCATTCTTTCACGCCATGCTGGCGCCCCTGCTGGCGGGCGCGCTTGTATCTCTTCTAAGACGCCAATCGTAGTTGTCTTTACAATTCGCCAAAACCTGGATTCAACCAGGATGGAGACTGGTCCAATGGACGTTGATAATTTCAATATTCCCCGCTTTCTGGCGGTGCTACCCCTGTTCCATGATCTGTCGCCAGCCGAGTTGGAGCGTGTGGCGCTGGGCTGTCAGGTGCACCGACTCGGGCGCGGCGACACCATCTTTCGCTTCGGTCAGCCATGCGAAGAGTTCCACGTCGTGATTTCGGGACAGGTCAAGCTGTTTGCGATTTCGCCCACCGGTCAGGAAAAAGTTATTGAACTGGTGGCACCCGGTCACAGCTTTGCCGAAGCGCTGATGTTTACTGGAAAGGCCTATATCCTGAACGCCGAGTCGCTGGTCAGCACGCTGCTGCTGACCATCAGCAAGCAGTCCGTGTTCGACGAGATCGAGCGCGATCCGCGCTTTTCCATGCGCATGCTGGCGGGCATTTCCAGGCGCCTGCACGGTCTTGTGCGCGACATCGAATCGGGTGCGCTGGACAGCGGCATGCAGCGCGTCATCGGCTACCTTTTGAGTGAACGCCAGGCGGAAGCCGGCACAGCAGCACAGACTTTCACGGTCTCGCTGCCAGTGAACAAGGCAACGCTGGCTTCGCGCCTTTCACTGACGCCGGAATACTTCTCCAAGGTTTTGCATGAACTCGAGACGCAAAAACTGATCGAGATCGACAAGCGCGATATCCGCATCGTCGACGTGACGCGGCTGGCCTGCTACGGTGCTCACTAGCTGTCTGGCTTCAACGCGAGCCGCCTTCGAAGCGCGGTAGCTTGTCCCCCACGCTGTACATGCCAACCGGTTTGGACATCGGCAGGCGCTTGATTTCCCTGAAGGTCTGCGCGTCATAGATGATCAGGGCACCCTCCATTTCACTCAAACTGACCAGCGCGTAGCGACCATCGCGCGTGAAGCCGATGTGCGACAGGGTGCGACCCGGTTCACGCACCTGGGCAACCGCCTCCAGCCTGCGCTTGTCGATGATCGTGATGGTGTCCCGGGCGCCTGGGCTCAGCATCGATTCGAGCACGGTCAGCGCCCCGTCTTGCAGGTTCGGCAAGGCCAGCCGCACGGTATCTTCCCAGGCAAAGCTGATACCGGATGACAGATGCGGCATGCCCGGTAGCGGGAATTCAGCAATGCGCCGGCGCACATCCAGATTCACCACCTGGGCGCGCGCCGGCTTGCCCCCCTGGCTGCGCGTGCTGCCGACCACGTGACGATAGCTCGGGTCGAAGAAGAAGTCTTCCACAGGCTCATCCAGCAGCGTGCGCCGCACCCCCAGAAAGCCGGGCTTGGCCAGGCCTTCGCCCATTCTGTAGTCATGCACCAGACCGTCGAAAATGGGTTCGGCCTTTGGATCGTAGGAAATTTCCCAAAGTTCGGGGATGTCATTCATCGCCACGATAAAGCTGTGGCGGGGTGTGGCGTCGTAGACCGCGGCTACGCGCGAGGCGCTCCTGCCGTCCAGCGTCGCCGCAGGGTAACTGCGCACGAGGTTCAAGTCGGCGTCGAACAGCATCAGCGTCCTGGGCAGGTCGTTGGCTGCGATGACCCAATGCCCGTCACCTGACAGCGCCAGCTTGCGCATTTCCAGGCCAGCGTGGACCTCGGCCACCGGCGTCAGATTCCACAAGTCGTACTTGGTGACCCAACCATCACGCGTGCCGAAGTAAACAAAGCGCCCATCCTGCGTGAATTTCAGTTCCCCGTGCAGTGCACTGCGCGAGGCAAAGCGGTGAATGACTTCAAACCGGTCACCATCGACTATTGACACATGGTCGTCACCGGCTTCGACGACGAGAATCAGGTTCATGGGGGCTGCCAGCCAACGCGGCTTTGGCGGCAGCGCTGCGGAGCCCGGCGTCTCGACTCTGGACGAACGAATGCTCGCTTCGCCCCACTGCGGCGATGACCCTGACGACCCCTCAGTCACGGCTCCGGCGTTGAGTACAGCAAAGGCAAGCAAACAGGCCGAGCGCGTCATCGCGCGAAGGAACGACGCGGCCATCGCAATGACAGGCCCCGTTGTGATGCGCTACGCCAGCCTCAATGAAACGCTACAAGCTCAAGATCCACTGCACGGCAGTTTTCAGATCCGCGTCGCTGATTTTTTCAACAGGGTTGGGCGACATCGGAATCGGACCCCAGACGCCAGGCCCACCGGCACGCACTTTCGCCAGCAGTTTGGCGAGCACATCCTGGCCCTTGTACTTCTTGCCAATTTCTTTCAAGGCCGGCCCCACCACCTTGACGTCGACCTTGTGGCAAGCCATGCAGCCTGACTTGGTCATGATTTCTTCGCCGGTGGCGGCCTGCGCGCCGAGACTCAGCAAGGCCGCGCTGGCGACCAACAACAGATTCAGTGTTTTCATTTCAGTTTCCTTTGGTTTAAAGGAGCCGCTTCGGGCCCCGAGTCGTGAGTCTCAATCGGTTGGGGACAGAGCAAAGTTCGCTTCGCGTAACTCTTGGTCTGTCCCACAAGGTTTCAATAGACGTCGTGTTGCGTGTTGTTCACGTTGAACTTGCCGGTCGGCGTGATCAGCCGCGGATCCTTGATCACCGCCTTGAGCGTGCGTGTCTTGTCATCCACGATCACCAGGGCGGAGATCTTGTCTTTGGCACTCCAGACAGAGAACCAGACTTCATCGCCGCCCATGTTGTATTCAGGCTGCACGATGCGCCTGGCGCCATCGTCCTTGATGCCTGCCCAGTCGCCGATCGGCAACACCTCGAATCCCTTGCCCAGATTCTTGATGTCGTAGACCGCCACCGACTGCGACAGTTTGGCGTCCGGATTGAGCGGCGTATCGACCCACAGATTCTGAGATTTCGGATGGGTCTTGATGAACAGCGAACCGCCGCCCTGCGCCTTCAGGGTCTCGACCACGCGCCAGGCCTGCATCTTGTGCTTGACCGGATCGGTGCCAATCAGGCTGATGGTCTCGTCACCGAGGTGGCTGGTGGCCCAGACCGGACCGAACTTCGGATGAATAAAGTTGGCTCCACGGCCCGGATGCGGCACCTTGCCGACGTCGATCAGCGCGGTCAGTTTGTCTTCCTTGGTGTCGACCACCGCAATCTTGTTCGATGCGTTGGCTGCGGTCAGGAAGTAGCGCCCGCTTGAATCCATACCGCCATCGTGCAGAAACTGCGCAGCGTCGATGGTCGTCACTTTCAGGTTTTTCAGATCCTTGTAGCTGACCACGAGAATCTTGCCGGTCTCCTTGGCGTTGACGATGAACTCCGGGTTGTAGTGCGAAGCCACGATCGCTGCCACGCGTGGCTCAGGATGGTATTCCTGCGTGCCGACCGTGACGCCGCGCGTCGACTCGATGCGTATCGGCTTGAGGGTGTCGCCATCCATGATCACGAACTGGGGTGGCCAGTAGCTTCCGGCGATCGCCAGCTTGTCTTCATAACCCTTGAACTTGGAGGTCTCGACCGAGCGCGCTTCCAGGCCGATCTTGATTTCCGCCACGTTGGAGGGTTCTTCCATCCACAGGTCGATCAGGTTGATGCGGGCGTCACGACCGATGACATAGAGATAGCGTCCGGAGGAGGACATGCGCGATATATGCACCGCGTAACCGGTCTTGATGACCTTGACGATCTGCTTGCTCTTGCCGTCGATCAGGGCGATCTCGCCTGCGTCACGCAGCGTGACCGAAAACAAATTGCCCAGATCCAGCTTGTTCATCTTCCTGGTCGGACGTTTGTCCGGGGCGACGATGACCTTGAGCGAGGCCATCATTTCCTTCATGCCCCATTCCGGAGGTGTCGGCGGCTCATGCTGGATATAACGCGCCATCAGGTCGACCTGATCGTCGGTCAACTCACCCGAGGTACCCCAGTTGGGCATACCACCAGGCGAGCCGTACTTGATGAAAATTTTCAGGTACTCGGTTCCGTTGGGAATCGTCTTGTCGGTTGTCAGCGGCTTGCCGGTAGCGCCCTTGCGCAGCACGCCATGGCAGCCGGCGCAGCGCTCGAAATAGATCTTGCGCCCGGCGTCAAATTCGGCCAGTGTCATGGGCGGCGCTTTCGGGTTCAGGCTGTGCACCATGGGCACGTTACCCACCGGCGATGAGTCGCCAGCCTGGTAGGCCTTTTCCAGGGGAGCGGTCGGCGTTTGCTGCGCTTGCCCTGACAGAGCTAGCGCAGCCAGCAGCGCTGCGGCAGCGCTGGTCCATCGTAAATGCTTCATTGTCTTGTCTCCGATTTATTCTTGTCGCAACAAACACAGTTTCCGAGGCCCATGCCAGCGACCCCCACCGACGGTTGCAACAGTTCCGCCTGATCAGACAAATTCTCAGCAGACAGCCTGTCTGTGTCCTTAATCTGGCATAAGGATCCGACCGAGTCACTGTGACAGCGAGGGCAAGGGCTCCGCGCTGCAGGTCCCGCGGCTGGCGAAGCCGCATCAGGTGCCCGACCGGCTGGGCGGGCCGCGCAATCGCGCAAGCAAAGGTCACTTTCAGTCTCTGTTTGAATGGACAAGGCGGCACAGACCATCGCAAACTCGAGGAAATTTTCCGGCATTCCTTTTGTTTCGACTCGGCACTACAGACCAGCAGAAAAGTGGCGTGATCGGGAGCTTGCTCAAATGACGATGGATTCAACTTGCGAAGGCGTCCGGCGCTTGATGCGCGCCAGTCTGCTGCTCCTGATTTTTGCGCAAATGCTGCCGCTCCGCGAAGCCGTCGCTGCCGAGCCGATACGGATCTCGGTTTCGCGAACCCCCTTGTCGCTGCCGATATTCGTCGCTGAAAGCCGGGGCTATTTTGCTGCCGAAGGCCTGCCCGTCAGGATCAGCGAGGTGATCGGCGGGCACCGCACGCTGCAACAGGTTTTCGACGGCAGTGCCGACATGGCGACGTCCTCCGATGCGGTGGTCATGTTCAACAGTTTCAAGCGCGATGACTATGCGGTCATCGCAACTTTTGTGAGCAGCGACGACGATCTGCGTCTGGTGACCCGCGCAAGCACGGGAATTACCCGCGTGCCGCAGTTGGCTGGCAAACGGGTGGCCACGGTCGTCGGGGCCTCAAGCCACTATTTTCTTGACAACTCGCTTCTTTTGAACGGTGTCGATCCGAGGACGGTTCAGATCAAAAACATGCAGCCCGAGATGATGGTTGAAGCACTGCAAAAGGGCGAGGTCGATGCCATCGCGATTTGGGAACCCTACCCATTTCAGGCCCTGGCAAAAGTGAGCGATGCCAAGGTGCTGCCGAAGTCCGGAGGCTATGTCGAGAGCTTCAATCTGATCATCAGCAAGAAACTGCAAGGCGTGCGCGACGACGATCTTGTCAAATTGCTGCGCGCGCTCGACCGGGCACAGCAATTTATCGCCAGCGAACCGGGCAGGGCCAAGTTCATCCTTCGCGAACGGCTTCAGGTTGACGAAAAGTTCATCGATTCCATCTGGCCGCGTTACAACTATCGCAACTCCCTCAATCAGTCACTGCTGACAACATTGGAGGGCGAGGCGCGCTGGGCGAGGCGCGAAGGCCATGTGAAGGCGGAGCAGTCGCCAAACTATCTGGACTTCATCTATGCGCTTCCGCTGCGCAGGGTTCGCCCCGCTGCCGTCAACATCAGGGACTGAGGCGTGCGTCTGAGAACGCAATTGACTGCTGCCGTGTCGATCGGCATGGTGCTGGTGCTGATCCTGGCGCTGGCTACTTTTGGGGTGGCGGTCAGGATGAACAAACTTTCTGACGAGCAGGACGGGATGCTTGCGGTGCGGGATCGGGCTTTCAATTTGCTGGCCCTGACCCAGGAGTTCACAACGCATTCCGAAGCCCGGGCGCAGCGCCAGTGGAAAACGAACCATGCCGCCTTGCTGCAACTGCTCGACGAAGCCTCGGACAAGCGGACCCCTATCGTGCCTGTACCCGCTGAACTGCTCGCTCAGGCCAGATCTCTTGACGCAATCTTCCAGCAAATGGTTGATGCCAAAGCCAGTCCGATTGACTTCAGGGACCGTCAGGTCGAACTGCTGGTGGGTCAGTTGACTGCAGACGTCCAGAGCGTGAGCGAGTCGTCGGCCCAGTGGGCCGGCGCGCTTGCCGCCGCCCATCAACAAACCCAGCATGAATATTATCTGTGGGCGCTCAGCGTCCCCCTGCTGATGTTGATCATGCTGAGTCTGATCGCGGCTCTGCTGATGGCTCGTGTGCTTCGTCCCTTGTCCACGCTTCAGCGGGCGGTTCATGCCGTCACCCAGGGTGATATCAGCCTACGCTGCGCGACCGGGACAAACGATGAATTTGGGCAACTGTCGCATGACTTCGATGTCATGGCCGTGGATCTGGTCGCCAAACTGCGCTGCGAAATCGCCGATCGCGAGCACGCGCAGGAGGTGCTGCGCCAAAGTGAAGAGCGCTTTCGCCAGATGTTCGAGAACAACGCCTCGACCCTGCTGCTGATCGAGCCTGATTCGGGCTTGATCGTGGACGCCAACGCCGCTGCGGCCCGCTTCTATGGTTACTCTATCGAACGACTGCGGACCATGAGCATCGACCAGATCAATGCGCTGCCAGCTTCAGAGATCGCGGCACAGCGGGCTCCAACTATTCACCAGGAACCCGATTGTTTTGTGCTTTCCCAGCGCCTGGCGACAGGCGACTTGCGCAGCGTGGAAGTTCGCTCCACGCCCATCAGGCTTGGCACGGGGATCCTGCTTTTTTCCATCGTCACCGACGTCACGGAGCGCGAGCAGGCCGGGCAGGCACTGGTGAGAAGCGATCGCCTTTTGCGTGACTCCCAGAAGGCAGCGAATATCGGCAGCTACGTCAACGATCTGGACGCCGGGACTTTTGAATGCACATCGACTCTGGACGAAATTTTCGGCATCACCAAAGACTACCCGCATACCAATGAGGGCTGGGTGAATTTCATGCACCCCGATTTCATGCAGACGATGCATGACGCGCTTCTGGAGTCGATCAACCACAGAAAACCGTTTGATGCCGAATACAAGATCATCCGACCGAGCGACGGCATCGAACGCTGGATGCACGGCATGGGACAGATTGGCCATGACGACAAGGGCCATGCCGTCAGCCTGATTGGCACCGTTCAGGACATCACCGAGCGCAAGGCAGCCGAAGAGGCCCAGCGCATTGCCGCCACTGCCTTCGAGTCGCAGCAGGGCGTGATCGTCACCGATACGCAGCATGTCATCCTGCGCGTCAACAAGGCCTTCACCCGGATCACCGGTTACACGAGCGAAGAAGCGGTCGGCCGGACACCGCGACTGCTCGCCTCGGGTCGCCATGAACCCGCCTTCTATGCCGCGATGTGGGAGAGCATCAAGCGCACCGGTCAATGGCAGGGCGAGATCTGGAACCGGCGCAAGAATGGCACGGTCTATCCTGAGAGTCTCTACCTCAGTGCCGTCAGGAATGAAGCCGACGTGACAACCCACTACGTTGGCACCTTCAGCGACGTCACATCAGCCAGGGCGGCCGAGGTGCAGATCGAGAGCCTGGCGTTCTCCGACCTGTTGACCGGGTTGCCCAACCGCCGGATGCTGCTTGTCCAGTTGCAGCAGGCCATGATCGCGGGTGAGCGCGAGAAGCGTCAGGGCGCGCTGCTGCTGGTCGACCTGGACAATTTCAAGAACCTCAACGATGCCCTCGGTCATGAACAGGGCGACCTCCTGCTGAGACAGTCCGCCGAGCGCCTGAGCGCCTGCGCCGGCGAGGGCGAAACCGTGGCCCGCCTGGGCGGCGACGAGTTCGTCGTGCTCTTGAAGCAACTCGACCAGAGCCCGCTGAATGCGGCGATGCACGCCGAAACGGTGGGAAACAGGATCCTCGATGCGCTCAGCCAGCCCTTTCAGCTCGACGCGTCCGAGATTTCCTGCAGCGCCAGCATTGGCATCTCTCTGTTCGGCGAGCGCGAGGACACGATCGAGCCCTTGAAGCGAGCCGAACTGGCGATGTATGAAGCCAAGGCGCACGGGCGCAACGCGCTGCGCTTCTTCGATCCCCGGATGCAGGCTGTGGTCAACTCGCGCGTCGCACTGGAATCGCGCATGCGCGAGGCCATTGCAGCCCGCCAATTCCTGCTGCATTACCAGCCGCAGGTGACGGACAAGGACCAGATCACGGGCGTCGAGGCGCTGCTGCGCTGGCCCGATCCCAAACGCGGCATGGTGTCGCCATCCGAGTTCATCCCGCTGGCGGAGGAAACCGGTCTGATCCTGCCGATCGGCAACTGGGTGCTGGAGACCGCGTGCCGACAACTGGCGCTATGGGCCAACGAGCCTGCGCTGGCTCAGCTGACCGTGGCAGTGAACGTCAGCTTGCGGCAATTTCACCAGCGGGATTTTGTCGACCAGGTCCTCAGCACCCTGGCGCGCACCGGTGCCAACCCAAGCCGGCTCAAGATCGAACTGACCGAGAGCCTGCTTGTCACAGACCTTGAAGGCGTGATTGAAAAGATGAATGCGCTCAAGGGAAAAGGGGTGACCTTCTCGCTCGACGACTTTGGCACCGGCTATTCGTCGCTGTCTTACCTCAAGCGATTGCCGCTGGACCAGCTCAAGATCGACCAGGGCTTCGTGCGCGACATCCTGATCGACCGCGATGATGCGGCAATCGCCAGGATGGTGACGGTGCTGGCCGCCAGCATGGGCCTGGAGGTGATCGCCGAAGGCGTGGAGACGCAGGCGCAGCGCGACTTTCTCGATGCTCTGGGCTGCCATCACTATCAGGGTTATCTGTTCAGCCGCCCGCTGCCAATCCAGGAGTTCGAGACCCTGCTCAAGCGCACTTAGTCGATCCCGCCGCCCGCCTGCCTCAGCTCACGCGCTACCCGAAGCAGGTCGTCAAGGGTGTCAATGTCGGCGACGCAACCCGCATCGTTCACGTCAAGTTCAAAAGCGCCACAACTGCGTGCGACCGTGGCCGCCCCTGGGTCCCCCTTCAAGTCCAGCAGCGCCTGCCGGCAGCTCGAAGAGAAACCGACCGGGTGGCCACGCTGGCCGCAGTAGAACGGGAGCACCGCCCTGTGCTGCTGCAGGGCCAGCGCCACAGCACGCAGGGTGTCGCCCTGGATCAGCGGCAGGTCGCCGGGCAGAATCAGCCAGCCATTGGCATCAGGCGTACTGCGCACAGCGGCGGCAATAGAGTCGCCCATGCCACTGTGCCCACGGTCTTCCAGATGCCAGGGCAGGCCACTGGCCCTGACGGCATCCATTGTGTGCTGCAGCACGGTCTTGCCCGCCAGTGGCGCTTGCAACTTGGAGCCGCTGCCACCCGAGGCAAGAAAGCGCTCACCACGCCCGGAGGCCAGAACAAGGACGGTGGGCAGGCTCAAGAGGACACACTGAGCGGGCTCGAGTTGGCGGTCACGGTGCTCTTGACCTGAACCATCTCCGCGACGATGGAGACAGCGATTTCAGCCGGCGTCTTGGCACCCAGCGCCAGCCCGACCGGGCCGTGCAGGCGATCAAGTTGTTCTGCCGTCAAATCGAAATGCTCAGCCAGTCGCTGCTTGCGCGCTTGCTGGTTGCGTTTGGAGCCCAGAGCGCCCACATAAAAAGCGTCGGATTGCAGCGCTTCGATCAAAGCCATGTCGTCGAGTTTCGGATCATGCGTAAGTGCCACGATGGCGGTGTGCGCATCGGGCGGCAAGGCGCGCACGGCGTCGTCAGGCAAGCCCTCGACGCGCAGCACACCCGGCAGCGCCGCCATCAGCGTGCTTGCGTACTCCTCGCGTGGATCACAGACCAGCACTTCAAAATCCAGCAGCAAGGCAATCTGCGCCACCACCTGCGACAGTTGTCCCGCGCCAATCAGAAGCAGGCGCCACTTGGGGCCAAATACGGTGCTCAAGGTGATGCCGTCAAACTCAAGTTCCTGGCCGCGTCGCGCCGCCGAAAGCTGCACGGCACCCGTGGCCAGAGTCACACTGCGCCTCACCAGTTGCTGGGTCGCCGTGCGCGCGAGCAACTCCACCACCCAGCCGGCATCGAGCAAAGGCTCCTGCAGCAGTCGCAAGGTGCCACCGCAGGGCAGTCCAAAGCGCGCTGCCTCTTCCTTGCTGACGCCATAGACGATCAGCGACGGTGGGGCGGCGCTTGCGCGGTCGGCCTTGCAAGCGGCCTGGGTGCGCGCAATCAGATCGTCCTCGACGCAGCCACCCGAGACCGAGCCACTGACCATGCCATCGTCCCGAATCGCCAGCAAGGCGCCAGCCGGGCGCGGCGCGCTGCCCCAGGTTTCGACCACCGTCACCAGCGTGACGGCATGGCCCGTGCGATGCCACGCCAGTACATCGCTCAATACGCGCAGGTCAAGGCTTTCCATGACAACTCAGATCGCTCGCGTAAAGGCCAGACGCTGCGCCGGTTTGAAGCCGGCGTCAAACAGAAAGCCGAGTAGCGCCTGATCACGTGGCGCGGTGCTGGTCTCGACCCGTTCGACCCGCAGCGCACCCAGATTGGCAAACAACTGTGACAGCAAGGCTCGCCCGATACCTCGGTGCTGGTACTCCGGATCGACGCCAATCGTGTCAATCACGGCAGCCGCTTCAGTGCGCCCGAAGTCACCGATGTCGGCGCGCGCCATCAGATAGCCCACAATGGCGCCGTCCAGGCGCGCCGTCATCGAAACGCGAATCGCAGAATCGTTCATCGCCTCGGCCAGTTTGCCCTGCATATAGTCACTGCGGTCGCGCCCGCTGATGGCGCGGTCGATGCGTGCGATTTCCTGCAGGTCCTGCGGCGTCATGGAACGCACATCGGCACTGTCGCGGGCCAGCTTCTCAAAATCGTTGTCACCCGTTGCGCCGTAATCAATCTCCCGACCCGGCCCGGAGCCTTCCGGCGCGCCAACGCCCTCATCACGAGCGGCGTGATAGGCGCCCCCCTCAACCTCGCAGTCAAGCCAGCGGTCGGCCGCCAGCGTGAAGCCCATGGCGTCAAACCAGCGCAGCATGTCGTGATCGTTCCAGGCGGCCGAGGTATGCAGTTCGGTCGCGCCATGCTTGCGTCCGTAGCTTGTCAGGGCCTGTACCAGTTGCGCGCCAACGCCGGCGCCACGCGTCTGGCTGTGCACACCGACAATTTCGAGCCGCAGCCCGGCATGGGGGCGGCCAAACTCCCCCAGCAGCAGGCGAGCCAGTACGTAACCGACCAGGGTGTCACCCTGCGTCGCCGCGAACTGCGCGTGCAAGGTCGGTTCGCGCAGCGCAGCAGTCAGGCGACGTTCGATGTAGTCACGCCGTGAGTGCCCTTCGATCTCGGCGTCAATCGCCACCACCGCGTTCAGGTCCTCCCGGGTCAGGGCGCGAATGACAATCTTTGTCTCGGCAGGAGCGCTCATAAAGTATTTCCTTAGGTCTAACAATCAAGGGCGCATCGCACGCTCAAACTGCGCTCAATTCGCCCAACAGTCGCTGCGCCAGCACGGACGCGACCTGACGCCGGTAATTCGACGCTGTGACGGTGCTGCGCATCGGGCTGACCTGCTTTTGCACCAGTTTGCCCAGCGCGGCCAGCGATTCAGCGTTGACTGCCTTGTTGCACAGGGCGTCGCTGCCTTCGATGAGGATCGGCTGCGAATTGGTGCCAGTCAGCGCCACGCGCAGACCGCTCAGAACGCCCTCGCTCATCAAAACCCGTATCGCGACACCGGCCAGAGGAAAGTCCACTGCGGCGCGCACGCGCGCCTTGCGGTAGGCGCAGCGCATGCCCTGCGGCTGCGCCGGGATGCGCACACCCGTGACCATTTCACCGGGAAGCAGCTTCAAGGGCTTGGCACCGTCGTCCTGGTAAAAATCAGCCAGCGGCAAGCTGCGCGAACCGTTGCTTCCCAAGAGGTCGACGCTGGCATCGAGCGCGATCAGCGCGGGCGCCAGATCGCCACTCCAGGCTGCATGGCAGCGTGCGCCCTGCGGCGCCACGTGGCATACATCACCCCGGTATTTGAGGCAGTAGTTGTTGGACTGCCGCCACCACTGGCTCTGGTTGTAAAAGACGCAGCGCGTGTCCAGACACAGATTGCCACCGAGCGTGGCGACACCCCGGTGACTCGGGCCCGCCACCGCTGCCGCGGCTTGCGCGAGCACCGGCAACTCCAGCCCGATCTGGCTATCGCCGGCAAGCGACTGCAGCGTCACGCCAGCGCCTATCAGCCAGGCTTTGCCGTCACGGCGCACTTGCTTTAATTCGTCGATGCCACTGAGGTCGAGCAGCATGTCGGGCGCGCCGATGCCGCGGCGCAAATTGGGCATCAAATCGGTACCGCCAGCAAGCATCCGCGCTTGCGGGTTGACCGCCAGCAGGGCCACCGCCTCGCTTGCGGATTTTGGCGAGCGCAGTACAAAAGGAGTCATGGCGTCCACTTCAGGCCTGCTCTTTCTTCAAGGCAGCGCTTTTGGCTGCGCTGAGTTTGAGCGCCCGCTTGCGCGCCACCAGAGCGTCGAGCATGCGGTCCGGTGTGGCGGGCAGCTCGTGCAGGCGCAGACCGGTGGCGTGCGCGATGGCATTGGTCAGGGCTGGCAGAAAACCCGAGAGCGAACCCTCCCCGGCTTCCTTGGCGCCGAAGGGTCCGTTCGGATCGGGTGCCTCGACGATATAGGTTTCTATCGGTGGCGACTCGACGATGGTGGGTATGCGGTAGTCCAGAAAATTGGCGCGCATGTGCAGACCCTGGTGGTACTGCGTTTCCTCGCACAAGGCCTGACCCATGCCCATCCAGACCGAGCCCTGCACCTGACCTTCCACCGCCAGCGGATTGATGGCGCGACCACAGTCATGCGCGACCCAGACCTTGACGACCCGCACCATGCCGGTGTCATCGTCCACTTCGACTTCCACCACTTGCGCGGCATACGAGTAACCCGCGCTGGTTCCCACGGCCGCACCACGGAACTTGCCGCCCTGGGTTTCACGCGGGGTTGACCAGTGGC
>CAITQH010000345.1 GCA_903894475.1 uncultured beta proteobacterium | reverse complement strand
CACCAGTGAGATTTTAAAAATGATCATCGCCAAGGAGGTGTCTCTATGACCGAATCGCAACGCCCCATCAAAGTCGTGCTCGGCAATCCCGGCCTGGACGGCCACGACCAGGGCGCCAAGGTGGTGGTGCGCGCCATGATGGACGCCGGCTTCGAGGTGATCTACACCGGCCTGCGCCAAACGCCGCAACAGATCGCACGCATCGCACTGGAGGAGGATGTCGACGTCATTGCGCTGTCTTCCATGGCCGGCTCGCACCTGCCGTTTTGCCGCAGACTCAAGCCCCTGCTGGAAGCTGATGGCCTGGACGACAAACTCTGGGTGATTGGCGGCAACCTGCCGGCACAGGATCACCAGGCTTTGCGCGAGCTGGGCTTCAAGGGCATCTTCCCGTCCGGCTCCAAACTCGACGACATCTGCGACTACATCAAGAAAGAAGTGAAATGAGTACTCCGCAGAAACCCGCCATGAAGAAGGTGATCAACGAGTCGGGCATCGAGGTCAAGCCGCTGTACACCGCGCAGGACGTCGAGGCCAGCGGCGGCATGGAGATGGTCGGCGAGCCCGGTCAGTTTCCCTTCACCCGCGGCATCCACCGCGAGATGTACCGCAAGCAGCCCTGGACCATGCGTCAGTACGCCGGCTTCGGCAATCCGGCTGAAACCAACAAGCGCTTCAAGTACCTGATCGCCAATGGCCAGACCGGCCTCAACGTGGCCTTTGATCTGCCGACCCAGATCGGACTCGATTCCGACGATCCGCTGGCCGAGGGTGAGATCGGACGCGTCGGCATGTCGATCGACACCCTGCGCGACTTCGAAATCGCGTTCGACGGCATCGACCTCAAGAAGATCACCGTCTCGCTCACCATCAATGGTGCGGCGGCGATCCTGATCGCGATGTACCTGGCGATGGCCGAAAAGCGCGGCTACGACATCAAGGAATTGCGCGGCACGGCGCAGAACGACATCCTGAAAGAATTCATTGGCCGCGGCACCTGGATTTTCCCGGTGGAGCCGTCGATCCGACTGGTCGGGGACACCATCGAATACTGCGCCACGCACGCACCGAAGTACACCCCGGTGTCGGTCTGCGGCTACCACATCCGCGAATCCGGCGCCACGCCAGCGCAGGAAATTGCCTATGCCTTCTGCATTGCCAAGGCCTACGCCGACGACGCCATCAAGCGAGGCTTGTCGGTGGACGAGTTCGCCGGGCGGCTTTCGTACAACTTCAATATCTTCGGCAACATCTTCGAGCAGGTGTGCAAGTTCCGCGCCGGTCGCGGGCTGTGGGCCAAGATCATGAAGGAGCAATACGGCGCCGAGAAGCCCGGTTCGATGTGGCTGCGCATGATCGCCGCCGGCGGCGGTGGCGGTCTGACCTTCGAGCAACCCGAGGTCAACATCGTGCGCGGCGCCTATTACGCGCTGATCTCGGCGCTCTCGGGCACACAGACCATGGCGCTGTGTTCCTACGACGAGGCCTACACCATACCCACCGAGTATTCCGCCCGCATCTCGCTGCGCACCATGCAGTTGCTGGTCGAGGAGATGGGGCTGACCGAAACGGTGGATCCGCTGGCGGGTTCGTTCTACGTCGAGACCATGACCAACGAAATGCGCAAGAAGATGGAGGAGATCATGGCCGAGGTCGATGCGCAGGGCGGCATCGTCAAGATGGTGGCCGAAGGCAGCATCCAGTCCAAGGTGTCGGCCCAGGCCTATGGCATGCTGCGCAAGATCGAGTCGGGCGAATTCCCCAAGGTCGGGGTCAACTGCTACCGCAACGAGCAGGAAGATGATCATCCGGTCGAGTTCCACGCTTACAACGAGCAGGACGCGCAGGTGCAGATCGACGCCCTCAATCGCATCCGGGCCGAGCGCGACAACACGGCTGTCGATGCGGCGCTGAGCCGGCTGCGCGCTGATGCCGCCGCTTGCCGTAATGTGATGCCGGCGCTGGTCGAAGCGGTCAAGGCTTACGCCAGCGTCGGTGAGATGACGAAGGAACTTGTCAATGTGTTCGGTCGCTATCAGGAACCGATCCGCTTTTGAAGGCTTGGACAGATAATGAAAGAATTGCAACACCACTTGAGAATCGAGAGCGGACCATGCAGGAGATAAAAACCTACCTGGCGCCGCGCGGCCTGGACGAGGCATTGCAGGCGATGGCCGACGGCAATACCACGGTATTCTGCGGCGGTACCGATCTGGCGCCGCAGACCGAATCCGGCGCGCGCCAATACACAGCGAAACTACTGAACATTCGTCGCATCGAAGGGCTGGGCGGGATCGCGGCCCAGGGTGCCCAGGTTCGCATTGGTGCCATCACGACCATCAGCGAAATCCGCCGCAACCCAGCGCTCGCGGAAATCGCACCGGTGTTGGTCGAGGCGGCGGAGCATTTTGCCAGCGACCAGATTCGCAATGCGGCTTCGGTCGGCGGCAACCTCTGCAACGCTTCGCCGGCCGGCGACATGAGCCCGCCCCTGTTGGTGCTTGGTGCATCGGTCGAACTGGCCTGCTGGCGGGGCGGTGCCGTGCAGACGCGGTGCGTGCCGCTCGATCAGTTCTTCCTCAGTCCCGGCAAGACCGTCAAGCTGCCGCAGGAGTTGCTGACCGCGGTGCTGTTCGACCGGCCTGCGGCCGACTTTGTCGGCAGGTTTCGCAAGTCAGGCCCGCGCCCCGCGCTGGAAATTTCCACCGTATCGGTGGCCATCGGCGCTCGCGTCGCCGACGGTAGGCTCAGCGAGGTGCGAGTGGCCATGGGCTCGGTTGCACCGACTCCCCTGCGGGCCCGCCATGTAGAGACAGCGCTTGAGGGCAAGCCGCTCGACGCCCCGACCATCGCCGCGGCAGTCGCTGCAACGGTGGCCGATGCCAAACCCATTGATGACGTGCGCGCCAGTGCCTGGTATCGCGGTCATCTCGTTCGTGTGTTTCTTGAAGAGGTGCTCAATGAAGTCCGTGGAAACTGAAATCCGCTTCAAGCTCAATGGCCGGGAGGTCGGCCTGAAGGTGCCGGTCACCATGAAGACCCTGACCATGCTGCGCGACAAGCTCGGCATGACGGGAACCAAGTATGCCTGCGGCGAGGGCGAATGTGGTGCCTGCACGGTCAAGGTTGACGGCCAGACGGTCAACAGTTGCCTGATGTATGCCGTTGATTGTGATGGACGTGAGCTGGTGACCATCGAGGGACTCCATACGCCGCAGGGCCTGCACCCGATGCAGCAGGCCTTCGTCGATCATGGTGCCATTCAGTGCGGCTTTTGCATGCCGGGCATGATCATGCAAGCCGACTACCTGGTCGAAAACAATCCGAAGCTGACGCGGGAAGAAGCGCAACGGGGCCTCGAGGGTAATCTTTGCCGCTGCACCGGCTACACCAAGGTGCTGGATGCCGTGGAGGCCGTGGTCGAGACGAAAAAATGCTGCGGCCGCTGCTAGGCGTGCGGCATCGCACACCTCCGGCCGCAACCTCCTAAAGAGATTCAAGTCATGGAAAAGAACGCCAGCATTTCACCCATCATCAAAACCACCTTGATCGGTCAGCGCATTAGAAAGCCCGACGCCCCCGACAAGTCAACCGGCAAGACGCGTTACATCAACGACATGGTGTTGCCGCAAATGCTGATCGGCAAGGTCCTGTTCGCCGGTCGAGCGCACGCCAGGATCGTGAGTATCGACACCTCGGCGGCGCAACAGTTGCCTGGTGTCCATGCCGTGCTGACCGGCAAGGATGCCGCCGGACTCAAGTTCGGCTTCGTCCGCGATAACGTGGCGCTCAAGGACAAGGTGCGCTGCGAGCACGATGAGATCGCAGCCGTCGCGGCAGAAACGCAGGAGATTGCCCTGCGCGCGCTTGAACTCATCGAAGTCGAGTACGAGGATCTGCCAGGTGTGTTCTCACCCGAAGCGGGCGCCATGGAGGGCGCACCGCTGGTTCACGACAACTTTGCCGGCAACAAGAGCCTGCATTTCGAGTTCAAACATGGTGATCTGGCCGAGGCCGAGGCGCTCTCCGAATTCGTCGTGGACAGTGTGTTCCGTCCGCACCACGTGACGCACTGCTGCATGGGCACGTCCTGCGCCATCGCCGACTTCGATCACAACGGCAAGCTGACGATCTGGACGCAGACCCAGTATCCTTACAACTACAAGATGGATCTGGCTCCGGCACTGGGGATCCATCCCGGCGACATCCGGGTTATGCAGCCACCCGTCGGTGGCGCCTTCGGTTCCAAACTCGATGTCTACCCCTACGAGCCGATCGCCGCGCTGCTGGCCAAAAAGACCGGGCGGCCGGTCAAGGTCATCTATTCGCGCGAGGAGGAGTTCAAGGCCTCGCCGACGCGCCAGGCGGCGATCATCCACATGCGCACCGGCTGCAGCCGCGATGGCGTGCTCACCTTCCGCAGCGCCGATGTCGTGCTTGACAACGGCGCCTACACCTCCTGGGGCCCAACCATCCCGGTGATCATGATGCGCACGATCTCGGGACACTACCGTGTACCAGTGGTCGACTTCAAGGCGCAGGCGATTTATACGAACAATCCTTACGCCGGCTCCTTCCGGGGCTACGGCAACGTGCAGACCACTTACGCGACGGCGCAGCAGATGGACATGCTGGCCGACATGGTGGACATGGATCCGCTTGAATTTCATCTCAAGAACGCGCAGCTATCGGGCGAAATCACGCCACAGAAATCATTTCTGCGCGAATGCGCACTGGTGGAATGTCTGGAGACGGCGGCCAAAGCCAGTGACTACAGCCGCAAGCGCAAGGCCTTCGCGGCGGAGCGGGACCAGCCAGGGCGCTACAAGAAAGGCATCGGCCTGGCCTCATCGATCCACAACGCCGGCGGCGCCAAGATTCACAAGTCCGACGGCATCGGCACCATCCTCAAGATGGACGACTACGCCCGGGTGACGGTCATTAGTGGCGCCTCTGAAATCGGTCAGGGCATCGACGCCGTGATCACCCTGATCGTCGCTGAAGAACTTGGCGTGCCACTGGAACACGTGACCCTTGTCAACAACGATTCCGACATCGCTCCCTGGGATGTCGGCGTGCACGCCTCGCGCACCACCTTTATTGCTGGCAACGGAACGCGCCGTGCTGCGCTAAAGGCCAAAGCGCAGATCCTGCGCGCCGCCGAGACGATGCTGGGCGAACCAGCCGATCAGTTGGACCTGCGTGGCGGCTCGGTCGTCCGCACCTACGACGGCACGCCGCTCATCAAGTTGGATCGTCTGCTGCGGCAAATGCATTTTCAGGCCGAACCCGAACTGGTGATGGTGACGGACTACTACGAACCCAAGAGTGAACCCGAGGGTGCCAAGCACATCTCCGACCACTCGGCGGCCTATTCGCACGCCGTGCATGTCGCCGAAATCACCGTCGATACCCTGACTGGCGAGATCAAGGTGGACAAAATCACGCTGGCGCAGGATGTCGGCCGCGTCATCAACCGCATGGGTCTCGAAGGTCAGGTCGAAGGCGGCATTGCCATCGGTCTGGGCTACGCCCTGAGCGAAAACATGCGGCTCGAAAATGGCATGTTGACCAATCCCTGCTTTCGCGATTACAAGCTCATTACGGCGCCAGAGATGCCGCCGCTGGATATGCACTTCATCGAGAGCAACTGCGCCGAAGGACCCTATGGCGCCAAGGGCATATCGGAACTGCCGACCATCGTCATAGCGCCGGCGATTGCCAACGCGCTGTACAACGCGACCGGCGTGCGTATCTTCAATCCGCCGATGTCGCCGGAAACCGTGGCCCGCGCCATCCACGAATTGAGGCAGTCCCGTCATTAGGTGGTTGCAACACCGATGAAGCTTCAGTACTTCGCCTGGCTCAGGGACAGCATGGGATGTGACTCCGAGCACATCGCTGTGCCAGAGAAGGTCAAGAACGTGGGCATGCTGCTCGACTGGCTATCGACCCATGACGAGCGCTTCAGGAAGGCGTTTGAGTACATCGATGTCGTGCTGGTCTCGGTCAATCTCAGCTACGCAGATCGCAACCATCCCGTGCATGACGACGACGAGGTCATATTCGCCCCGCCGATCGCGGGCGGCTGAATGGCAGACCTTACATGGCTTCTGAAATGAACTACCTAGCGGAGACTGCATGAAACGTCGCACCGTCCTCTCCATGGAGCAGGCGCTGTCCATGCCCTACGCCACGCTGCGCTTTGCGCAACTCGGTTGGCGCGTCATCCGTATCGAAGCCACGCCCAGCGGCAAGGGCTTGCCGGGTGATCCGAACCGCTACATCGGCAGTCGCATCGCCGACGAGGACCGACGCAGCTACTTCGTCGCGCCCAACGTTGGCAAGGAGGCGATCGCGCTGAACCTGAAGGATCCGCGCGGCCAGCAAGTGCTCCAGCGCCTGATCCGCGAACTCGATGTCGACGTGTTCTGCTGCAATACGGTGCCCGCGCGTTACCAGAGTCTGGGCATTGATCCCGCCACCCTGCGCGCTGTCAAGCCTGAACTGATCTGGGCCGGCATTTCGGCCATGGGTCCACGCTACCCCGAGGCTCCCGGCTACGACCCGGTGATCCAGGCGATGAGCGGCTATATGGAGGTGACGGGCGACCCCAAGGGGCCGCCCATGCTGGCAGGAATTCCGGTGATCGACCTGAAGGCTGGCGACGAGGTTTATGCCGGCGTGATGCAAGCGCTGCTGGAGCGCTACGAGACAGGCGTGGGCAAGGAGATCCACGTCTCCATGCTGCAGGCTGCGGCGTCGTGGCTCATCACCGTGCTGCCACTGATCGACTATGGCTGCCAGCCGAACGAGATCACGCGCGCCGGCAACGAGCACCGCAAGTTCATCCCGACCAACGTCTATCCGACCAGCGACGGCTTCATTTTCCTGGCCATTGGCAGTGACGTGCAATGGCGCCGCTTTACCGCCATCCCCAAGTTTGCCTGCGTCGGCAATGAGGTGCGCCAGACCAACGAGGGCCGGCACCTGCAGCGTGAAGCCATCCATGCCGACATCGGGCAGGTCAGCCGCCAACATCTGGCCGCCGAGATTCTCGAGGACCTGCGAATCGCAACGATTCCGGCGACGCGCATCCATGACATTCGCCAGGTGCGCGAACTCGAACCCCTGAGCGACCGGCTGACGCAAACGACTCTCCCCGATGGGCGGGAGGTGAGTATGCAGCCGATGGCAGTCGATATCGACGGTGCGCAAGGCAAGCTTGCCTTTGCACCGAAGTATGGCCAGCACACACGCAGCGTGCTGGCACAGGCCGGGCTTGTCAACGACGAGGTGCAGGCGCTATATAGTGCCGGCGTGGTCGCATGAGTTCGCCTGCTCCCCCGAGGGTCTGCGCGGTCGCCATCGGTGGCCACTTTTACATATCAAAACCAAAGGAGATTTTATGAAGCAGCTACGCCTTGCAATACTCGCGCTGGTCAGCACTCTGGCTGTCAGCGCCAGCCAAGCCGAGATCACGATCGGGGTCTCGCTGGGTACCACCGGACCCGGCGCATCGCTGGGTGTGCCCTACAAGAACGCGTTCCAGCTCGTCCCCAAGACACTGGGCGGTGAGACCGTGCGTTACATCATTCTGGACGACGAATCCAAACCGGACGCCGCGGTCAAGAATGCGCGCAAGTTCGTCACCGAAGACAAGGTGGACGCGCTGATGGGCTCCAACGGCGTGCCCTCCGCGGTGGCGATGGCTCAGGTGGCCGCCGAAACCAAGACGCCCATGGTTGCGCTGACGCCTTTGCCGCCGCTAGCGCCGGATCGTGCGCTGTGGACTTTTATCGTGCCGCAACCGACTGAACTGATGATGAGCGCTGTCGCCCAGCACATGAAGGCCCACGGTGTCAAGACGGTGGGTTACATCGGCTTCTCCGACACCTGGGGCGACATGGTCTACAACGCCATGGGCACCTTGGTAGACAGCGGCGGCTTCAAGATCGTCACGAACGAACGCTATGGGCGGGCTGACACCAGCGTGGCGGGTCAGGTTTTGAAAGTGATGGCGGCGTCACCTGACGCCGTTGTCATCGGCGGCTCCGGGTCCCCCGGGGCGACACCGCACATCGCGCTGGCTGAGCGCGGCTACAAGGGACCGATCTATCACAACCACGGTACCGTCAATCTGCCCTTTATCCAGACCGGCAAGAAGGCTGTCGAGGGTGCCATCGCGCCCACCGGTGCGCTGATCGTCGCTGAGGAACTCAGCCCCAGTTTCCCAACGAAGACGGTGTCGCTGGACTTTGTCAAGCGCTATGAAGCTGCTTTTGGCGCAGGCAGTCGCAACGCGTTCGGCGGTTACAGCTATGACGGCGTGCTCCTGCTCGATGCTGCTGCTGCTGTAGCATTGAAAAAAGCCAAACCCGGTACGCCGGAGTTCCGCGCTGCATTGCGTGACGCCTTGGAGAATCTCAAGAATGTGGTCGGCACCCACGGTGTCTACAACATGAGTGCCGCCAACCACAATGGCTTGGACGACCGCGCGCGCGTGCTGGTGCAAGTAGTCAATGGTGAATGGCGTCTCCTGAAGTAACAAGATGAACGGTGACATCGCGCTGTGGCTGATTCAGGACGGCGTAACCAGCGGCGCCATCTACGCGCTTCTTGCGCTGGCGCTGCTGCTGGTGTTTGCCGTTACACGCATCATCTTCGTGCCGCAGGGAGATTTCATCTCCTACGCCGGCCTTACCCTGGGCACCTTGCAACTCGGTCAGGTGCCGGGGACGATTTACCTGCTCGCGGGGGGTGCCGTTCTGGTTAGCGCGATGGAGGCCACGGCAGCGCTGCGCGCCAAGGCACCGGGGCGCTTGCTGCGCATCGCCGTGCTGCAACTGGCGCTGCCGCTGGCCGTTGCGGCACTTGCCGCTTGGGCCGCGCCGCGCAAGTTTGCGCCGGTATGGCAGATGGCGATCACTCTGGCGATTGTGGTGCCTCTGGGGCCGATGCTCTACCGCATAGCCTACCGGCCACTGGCCAGCGCGTCGGTACTGGTGTTGTTCATCGTGTCCATGGCTGCACACTACATGCTCACCGGTCTGGCTCTGGTGCTGTTCGGTGGCGAGGGCCTGCGCTCCAACGCGATCTCTGATTTGAAGTTCAATCTGGGTGTGCTCAACATCAGCGCGCAAAGCCTGTGGGTTGTGGGTGCCAGCCTGGTCTGCATGACCGCGCTGTGGCTGTTCTTTGAGCACACGCTTTACGGCACCGCATTGCGCGCGACTGCCATTAACCGCATCGGTGCGCGCCTGGTGGGGATTCCCAGCGCCTTGGCCGGGAGTCTGGCATTTTGGCTGGCGGCGGCGATTGGTGCCCTCTCTGGCATTTTGATTTCTCCTCTCACCACCATCTATTACGACACCGGTCTGATGATCGGTCTGAAGGGTTTTGTCGGTGCCATTCTGGGCGGCATGGCGAGCTACCCGCTGGCGGCGCTCGGCGCCCTGGCGGTGGGTCTGATCGAGGCCTTTGCCTCGTTCTGGGCCAGCGCACTGAAGGAGAGCATTGTCTTCACCTTCATCATCCCCGTGCTGCTGTGGCGTTCGCTGGTGTCGCGTCACGCGGTAGTCGAGGACGAAGAAGAATGAGCGCTGCATGATGAATCCTTCACAGCGTTTGCTCATCATTTGTCTGCTCGCCCTGGGTGTGGCTCCGCTGCTGTTGCCGGAGTTCTATGTCACGCTGCTGTGTTACATCGGCCTGGCAACGCTGGTGGTGTTGGGCTTGGTCGTGATGACCGGGGTGGCGGGCATTGTTTCCTTCGGGCAGCAGGCCTTTGTCGGCGCTGCCGCCTATGCCACCGCCGGTCTGACCACACTGCTCGGATGGTCGCCCTGGGGCTCGCTGGCGGCGAGCATCCTGCTGGTTGCCGGCATGGCCGTGCTGATCGGTGCCGTCACCTTGCGGCTGTCAGGACATTATCTGTCCATTGCGACCATCGCCTGGGGTATTGCCATCTACTACCTGTTCGGCAATCTGCCGCAGCTAGGCCAGTACAGCGGCATCGACAACGTGCCGGCGGTCTCGCTCGCCGGCTGGGAGTTCAATACCGGACGCCGCGCCTACTTCCTGATCTGGACCTTTACGGCGGCAGCGCTGGTGGCGGCCCACAACCTGCTCGATTCGCGCTCGGGTCGAGCCGTGCGGGCACTGCGCTTTCGCAGTGTGATGGCCGAGAGTTTTGGCGTCAATACGGCGGCGCTGAAGCTGATCGTTTTTGTTCAGGCCGCTGTCCTGGCCGGCCTGGCGGGCTGGCTGCACGCTCACTATCTGCGCTTCGTCAGCCCGCATGCTTTTGGGGTGAATGCCGGTATCGACTACCTGTTCATGGCTGTCATCGGCGGTGCCAGTCAGGTCTGGGGCGCGGTGGTGGGCGCTGCCATCCTGACCATTCTGAAAGAGTCCCTGAAGGAGATCGTCCCCTTCGTGCTTCACACCACGGCGAATTACGAGACCATCGTCTTTGGTGCGCTGATGCTCCTGCTGTTGCATCGCACACGCGACGGTATTGCCCCGGCGGTCAGCCGTTGGCTGCCCAAAGGCGCCACACCTGCACGACCCCCGGAGGCGCCGGTACCAAGACTTCGCAAACGCCCGGCGAGCGGAACACCCCTGCTCGGTGTGGAAGGTCTGAACAAGCGCTTTGGTGGCCTGATCGCCGTGAAAGACATTTCTTTTTCCATCAACGCGGGTGAGATTCTGGGCCTGATCGGGCCCAATGGCGCCGGCAAGAGCACGGTATTCAACCTGCTCAGCGGTACCCTGGCAGCCGACAGTGGTGCCGTGAAGCTGCTGGGCGCGCCGATCGACGGCTTGCCGGCGCGCACGATTGCCCGAAGTGGTCTGGCACGCACCTTTCAGCATGTCAATCTTGTATCCAACATGAGCGTGTTGGACAACGTTGCGCTGGGCGCGCACCTGCGTGGCGCCAAGGGCACGCTGGCGGCCATGCTGCGTGCGGATCGGTCTGAAGAGGCGCAATTGCTGGCCGAAGCGGCACGGCAAATCGAGCGCGTCGGTCTGGGCGAACACATGCACGCCGCCGCCGGCAGTCTGCCACTTGGACAGCAGCGCATCGTCGAGATTGCGCGCGCGCTGGCTGCCGACCCCTTGCTGCTGTTGCTCGACGAGCCGGCGGCCGGTCTGCGTTACGCGGAAAAGCGCGCCTTGTCCGGGTTGCTGCAGCGCCTGCGCGGCGAAGGCCTGACGATCCTGCTGGTGGAGCATGACATGGAGTTTGTGATGGGTCTGGTGGATCGGCTGGTGGTGATGGAGTTTGGTGAAAAGCTGGCGGCCGGTTTGCCGCAGGAAATACAGCGCAACCCGGCGGTCATCGAAGCCTATCTGGGAGGCATTGAATGAGCACGCCTCTATTGCAGGTGCGCGACCTTGTCGTCAGTTACGGCAAGGTGCAGGCCTTGCATGGTGTCAGCCTGGATGTCGAGGCCGGCAGCATCGTCACCGTGATCGGCCCCAACGGTGCCGGCAAGACAACCTTGCTGGCTGCCATCATGGGCCTGCTTCCAAGCAGCGGCACCGTTCGCTACAGTGGCTCTGACCAGGCTGGGCAGGAAGTCGAGGCGCGCGTGGCGAACGGCATGTCGCTGGTACCCGAGCGGCGCGAACTGTTTGGGGATCTCACGGTCGAGAACAATCTGCGCCTGGGCGCCTTCCACCGCGTACGCTCCGGTGAGCGGGGAGCCGATCGGGACCTTGAACCGATTTACAAGCGCTTTCCACGCCTGCGCGAACGCAACCAGCAACTCGCCGCCACCTTGTCGGGTGGCGAGCGCCAGATGCTGGCAATTGGGCGCGCCCTGATGGCCAAACCACGCCTGTTGATGCTGGACGAACCCAGCCTCGGTCTGGCGCCGCGCATCGTGCGCGACATTCTGCACATCGTTGCGGAGCTGCGCGATACCGGCGTGGCGATCCTGCTGATCGAGCAAAACGCCCGTGCCGCCCTGCAGATCGCTGACCATGGTTACGTGCTGGAAACCGGTGAGGTGGCGATCAGTGGTACCGCCGCGGAACTGTCCGCGAGTCCGCGCATCGTCGAGACCTACCTGGGCTTCGGCGGCGCGTCGTGAGCACTGCGACCAGACCCGGACCAGATGACCAAGGGGATTACCATGAGACGTTTGTTTGCATTTATGCTCGGCCTGGCGACACTGTGCCTGGCAGCTCAGGCGGGCGCTGCTGATTTCCCCAGCCAGGGGGTGCGCATCATCGTGCCATTTGCGCCTGGCGGCGGCACCGACGTGGTGGCGCGCGCACTGGCTGAACGCCTGACGCCGGTGCTCGGTGTGACTGTGATGGTGGACAACAAGCCGGGTGGCAATTCAGTCATCGCGACGCGCGCCGTCGCCTCGGCGCCGCCGGACGGTCACACGCTTTTGTTGACTACCGATATCCACGCCATCAATGCCGCCTACGGTGTGGCGCTGCCGTACAACTCGCTCAAGGACTTCGCTTTCGTCGCGCAGCTGACCACTTCGCCGCTGATGCTGGTGGCCCATCCTTCGTTGGGCGCTCGCTCGCTGCCCGAACTGGTGACTTTGGCGCGGGCGCAACCGGGCCGTCTGTCATTTGCCTCGCTCGGCCCGAGTAGTCCGCATTACCTCGGCTTCGAATGGTTCAAGCGCATGGCCGGGATCGACATCCTCGACATTCCCTACAAGGGCGGTGGCCAGGCTCTGATCGACCTGATGGGCGGTCAGGTCAGTCTGTCGCTGATTGTCGCTGGCAATGGCATACGCCAAGCCAAGGCGGGCAAGCTGGTGGCCCTGGCCGTCACCAGCCCCAAGCGCAACGCCGCGGCGCCCGAAGTGCCAACCGTCGCCGAGAGTGGCTACCCTGAGTTCGCGCTGGTCAACTGGTACGCCATCCTGGCGCCAGCCGGCACGCCCGAGGCGGTGGTGGCGCGGTTGAACCGGGAAATTCGCGCCATCATGCACGAGCCGGCGGTGATCGAACGCATTGCAGTGGCCGGGCTGGACGCCACCACCGGCAGCCCGGCAGAACTCGAGGCTCTGCTGCGCCGCGACATCGAGCGCTACCAGCGCATGATTGCACTCACCGGTGCCAAGCCGGAGTAGCCCCATGAAAATTGCCATACTCGGCGGCGGTCACGGCGCCTACGCGGCTGCCGCCGACCTGTCCGAAGCCGGCCATGCAGTGCGCCTGTGGCGCCGCGATGCGGCCGCCTTGAGACCGCTGCTAGAGGCTGGCTCCATCACTTTGAAAGACGCCAGCGGCTCGCGCGAAGTGCCGCTGGCTCTCGCCACAGCCAATATGGCCGAGGCATTGCGGGGCGCAGAGCTGGTCGTCATTCCCTCACCGGCGACTGCGCAGCAGGACATCGCCCGCGCCATGGCGCCGCACCTGGTCGACGGACAAGTCATCTTTCTTCCCCCCGGCACCTTCGGCAGCTATTCGATGGCGCGGCAAGTGGCGGCAAGCGGCAATCAGGCCGACCTCGCCTGGGCTGAGACCGGCACCCTGCCTTATCTGGCGCGCAAGCACGGCGAACGCGAAGTCAATGTCACCGTCCGCGCGATCCGCCTGCCAAGCGGTGTCTATCCAGCGCGCAAGTCGGCCGCAGCGCTCAAAGTGATCCGCCAGGCCTATCCCGGCGTGCATGCTTGTGGCGACGCGCTGTCCGGGGCGCTGATGAACGCAGGCCCGATCATCCATCCGCCGCTGATGGTCATGAACGCCGCAGCGCTGCAGCACTTCGAGCGCTGGGACATCCACAACGAAGGCACGCAGCGTGCCGTGCGTGACGTGACTGACCGGCTGGACCAGGAACGCATCGCGGTGCGCGAGGCGCTGGGACACAGCGGACCCCACTATCCACTGGCAGACCATTACAACAACGATCAATGGATGTATGGCGATGCGCACAGACAGCTCGTCAAGTCGGGCGATTGGCGCGAGCAGATCGATCTTTACAGCCACCGCTACATCACCGAAGACACCGAATTGGGGCTGGCTTTTCTCGCCTCGGTGGCACGTTACGCCGGCGTCGATGCGCCGATCGCGCATGGCCTGCTGGCCATCGTTGGTGGCTTCCTGGGTCGCGATCTGCGTGGTGGGCCGCGCACGCTCGAAGCCCTCGGCCTCTCAAGCTTGACGCCGGCACGACTCCAGCAGCGCTTGCACGATGGACAGTAGGCCACTACCCCGCTTTGCCGCGGTCGGCGCGGGACGCATGGGGCGCGGCATCGCGATCGCGTTTGCCTACGCGGGGCACCGCATCTCGCTGATCGACCTGCGCTCGCGTAACGCCCAGGCCTGGGACAAACTGCGCGGTGAAGCGCAGGCCGAGATCGAGGCCAGCCTGGCCGGACTGGCGCAGCTCGGCGTGATGAAAGCGGCCCAAATCCAGAGCATTGCGGCACGTGTCAACTTCGTCAACGCAGCCGATGCGCCGGCGGCGCTGCAGTCGGCTGACCTTGTATTCGAGGGTGTGCCTGAAACCCTCTCGGCCAAGCGCGAGGCCTTCGAGCAGATCAACCGCCACTGCCGCATCGATGCGATCCTGACCTCGACTACCAGCAGCATTCTCGTCACGCAACTGGCTGCTCTGGTGCATCGACCCGAGCGCTTCCTGAACATGCACTGGCTCAATCCAGCCTACGTGATTCCGGTGGTCGAACTCAGCTGCCATCCCGGTACTGACCCCGAGGTGTTGGCGCGCACCAAACGGCTGATGGAAGCCATTGGCAAGCTCCCGGTCGTCTGTGGGGCAACGCCTGGCTACATCGTGCCGCGACTACAGGCGCTGGTGATGAACGAAGCGGCCCGCATGATCGAGGAGGGCGCCGCCACGGCCGAGGAAATCGACAAGGCCACGCGTTACGGCATGGGCTTGCGCTTTGCCGCCATCGGCGTGGTCGAGTTCATTGACTTTGGCGGTTGCGACATCCTGCACCATGCCAGCCGGGAGATGTCGGCATCAATCAGTCCGCAGCGTTACACCGCACCGGCTATCGTGGACCGCATGGTCGAAGAAGGGCGGCTCGGCCTGAAAAGCGGCGGCGGTTTTTATGATTACGAGGGTCGCGACGTCGGCGCCTATAGGCGCGACGTGCTGTCGCGCACGCTTGGCATGCTCAGGCATGCGGGGCTCTGGCAAGCGCCAGCCAGCGAGACACGCGAATGAAGATCCGGCGCGCCTTTGCCGAGCTCTCTGTGGGGCAGATCCACTACGCCGAGTGCGGCGAGCGGCAGGCCAAGGCCGTGCTGCTGCTGCACCAGACGCCACGTTCCTGGGATGAGTACCGCGATGTGTTGCCGCTGCTGGGGCGGCATTTTTACGCCATCGCCATGGACACGATCGGCTTTGGTGACTCCGCGAAGCCAGCGCTCGGGCAGGACTCGATCGAGCATTGGGCACAAACCGCCATCGCTCTGGCCGATGCCCTGGGCATAGCACGCCTGTCGGTGGTCGGGCACCATACCGGCGCCGCCATTGCCACCGAGATGGCAGCCGCTTTTCCCGCCCGTATCGATGCTGCCGTGCTGTCGGCTGCGCCCCTGGTGGACGGCGATTTTCGCGCCAGCCATGCCGGGCCGGTAGGCATCGACAACGCTGTGCATTTCAGTGACGGCTCGCACTTGAGCGAACTGTGGCGGCAACGCCAGCCCTGGTATCCGGCGGGTGACATCGATTTGCTTGATCGCTTCATGGTGGATGCACTCAAGGCCGGCGCGCGTGCCGTCGAGGGGCACGCCATGGTGGCGCGCTATGTGATGGAAACGCGCCTGCCGCTGATTCGCTGCCCGGTGCTGGTGATCGCACCGACCGCCGATCCGCACGCCTACCCGAGCGCGCGGCGCCTGGCCGATTCCATTGCTGGCAGCCGTTATGTCGAAGTCGAAGGCGGCATGGTGCCGCTGCCCGACCAGATGCCCGAGCGTTTTGCCGAACTGGTGACTGATTTCCTGCTTGACGCGCGGGGAGCTTGTCGATGAAAGCGGTGTGGCCCAGCGGCTTTCCTGTGGACCCTGCACCTGGATCAGATCCCAGCCGCGCAAAAGCCGCTGTTCAGATATACCTTTGAAAGTCGGCAAAGCGGCGTTGATTTCGTAAAAACCTATTTCGGGACCAGTTGCGGTAGTAGCTCAGTGTCTGTTTTGGAGCAGTTCAAATCTTTGATGCCGGGAGGGTGCCTGCAAACCTTGAATAAAGATTCTTCAAGCGTCAACCATGCCGCTCAGACGCTGGCGGATGATGCCCTCGGCTTGCGCCATGATGCGGTCAATCAGCTCCTTGACGCTCGGGATGTCGTGGATCAGTCCGGCCACCATGCCGCAGGACCAGACGCCCGCTTCCATGTCGCCCTGCTGCATGATGCGCGGGTAGACGCCGGCCACTTCTTCCATGATGTCGTGAAATTTGAGGCTGGCGCCCAAGGCAGCCTCCTTGGCCAGCAGGCGATCGGTCGCCGCGTTGTGCAGCACACGCTCGGTATTGCGCAGCGGTCGCATCACCAGCCTCGTATCCAACTCGCTGGCGGCCACGATGGCCTGCTTGACGTTCTCGTGCACCGGCGCCTCTTTGGTGGCGATAAAGCGTGTGCCCATGTTCATGCCGTCCGCGCCT
>CAITQH010000344.1 GCA_903894475.1 uncultured beta proteobacterium | reverse complement strand
GCCATGCGTTCGGAGCGCTTGCGCTCGCTGATGTCAAGCACCGAGCTCATCCAGCCAATCTGCTCACCGTCAGCCGTGTTCAGGGGGGCTTCATGGATCAGCACGTCCAGCAAACGCCCATCACGGTGCTGGAACTGCACTTCCACGCCGTCCTCGTGCGTGCCCTGCGCAATGATGTCGCGATGCACCAGATGAAGCTCATCGGCCCGATCCGCCGGCCAGTAGGGCAGCGGGGTCGATTTGCCGACCAGTTCAAACGCGCTGTAACCCACCAGACTGCAAAAGGATTCGTTGACGTACAGAATCTTGCCGCTGCGGTCCCAGGCGCGCAGACCGATGGTCACCGAGTTTTCCATCGCCGTACGCAAAGCCACCTGGGCCGCAAACAGGCCCTGCACCTGCTGGCGCTTGACAAAGTCGCGCCGCAGTGCCCACAGGCTGACCAGCATGCCCGACAAGAACAGCAGCGCCACAAAAAAGAAGATGCGCGGCACGGTGGCCGGCTGCACGCCCACCGGTGTCACGCCCAAGAACAGGTCAGTGCCAGGCAGGTTCAGCGCAGCACGGTAGGCCTTGTTGCCCGTTAACTCGTCAGGGAATCCCTTCAACTCATCGGTGGCCAGACGGACCGCATGGTTTTGCGCGAACCAGGTCGGCACCATGGCTGCGGTGGCGCGCTCCAGCGACAGGGCGGCCAGGTAATTGCCAACAAACTGCCCACGCTCAAAAAACGGTACCGCGAGCCAGACCACATCGGTCGACAGTCCATCGAGTCCTTGCATCAGACCAGCATAGGCAGCGCGCCGCAAGCCACGGGTCGTGTCCTGCATGGTGGCCAGCGCCTGTGCGTTAGCCGTGTGCGCCGACCAGTCGCTTTTCCAGCGTTGCGGTCCGGCAACCTCACCACGACCCGCCTGCCCCGCGAGCCAACCATGCGACAGCACGACACCGCTCTCGCGCCACAGCAATCCACCCTGCACCTGCGGCTTGTCGCTCTTGCCGGTGCCCAGCACACTTTGGCGTGCCAAGAGCAGCAGATCATCTTCGAGACGGCGAAAGTGAAACTGCACGCTCTGCTCAAGCCACTGTGCGTCGGCTGCGCGCGCTCGCGCCTCCTCGTCGGCTTCAAAAGTGTTGAGGTACAGGACCAGCGTCACCACCGAAGCCAGCAGCAGTATCAGCAAACCGAGCAGCCAGAGCAGGGCGCGCCGATTCCGACTGGCGTGACTGGGCATGGTCTGTTGCAACAAGGCAAAGTCGAGCGATTGGTCAGCGAAAGTGGTTCGGGTTTTAACCATTGTTTTTCAGGCAGGCCCTCGCATAATAGCCAGGGATGCTCCATAACTCCCACCATGTCAAGCCCTGACCCGGTCGTCTCCAGCCACCGTCGTGCCTGCCTGCGCCGCCTTGGCGCATCCGCACTGGGGCCTGTGCTGGGTTCTTCACTGCTGCAGCGCCCCGCGCTGGCCGCATCCGACAAGGCCGTCACGCTGCGCTTCTCGCACGTGGTGGCCGAAGAAACGCCCAAAGGCCTGGCCGCCAAACGCTTCAAGCAACTCGCAGAACTGCGCTCGGGCGGACGCATCCGCGTACTGATCTACCCGGACGCCCAACTCTACGGCGACCACGACGAGATGCAGGCCCTGCAACTCGGCGCCGTGGACATGCTGGCGCCGTCCTTGTCCAAATTCGGGCGTATCGGTTTTCCGGAGTTTGAGCTTTTCGACCTGCCTTTCCTGTTTGCTCAGGTTGCCGACGTGCGACGCATTACGCAGGGTCCGCTCGGGCAGCGCCTGCTGGAGCGCCTGAGCCGTCAGGGCTTGACCGGGCTGGGCTATTTTGACAACGGCTTCAAGCAGATGAGTGCCAACCGGGCGCTGCTGGCGCCAGCGGATTTTGTCGGCCTGCGCATGCGGGTGCAGGCCTCACGCGTGATTGCGGCGCAGATGCGGGCACTGGGTGCGCAGCCGGTGGACCTGCCTTTCAGCGAAACACGAAGAGCGCTGGAAACCGGTGTCGTGGATGGCACGGAAAACCCGGTGTCCAACTTCTGGACGCAGGGCATGCACCAAGTGCAGAGCGATCTCAGTCTTACCGATCACGGCTACCTTGGCTATGCGGTTGTGGCGAATCAACGTTTCTGGCTCAGTCTGTCTGCAGATCACCGTGAACTGCTTGGGCAGGCGCTGCGCGAGGCGCTGGCCTATGGCAATGAAATTGCCGACGCACAGAATGACAAGGCGCTGGCTGCCTTGCGCCAAACCGGAACGACACGTATCCACGTGTTGAGTGCGAGCCAACGTGAACGCCTGCATCGTGCCGTTGAGCCCGTGCACAAGGCACTGGCCAACCGTATTGGCCTGGCCTGGATGGACGCCATGCGCGACGCCCTGAAGCAAACCGTCAAGGGTTAACCCTAGCTGTTGAACGCCACAGTTGCCACGCCGGCCATTGTTCACTAACCTTCGCCTGTTCAGTTGACAACTCTTCTTATTTTTTGGAGACCCCCATGAAACTCAAAGTCCTGCTCGCCAGCGTTTTGTTGGCGTTCGGTCTGAGCGCCGGCGCCCAGACCATCATCAAGTTCAGCCACGTTGTCGCCGCTGACACACCGAAGGGCAAAGCGTCCGAATTCTTCGCCAAGAGGGCGGCAGAACTGACCAAGGGCAAGGTCAAGGTCGAGGTCTATCCGAACAGCGCCCTGTACAAGGACGGTGAAGAAATGTCCTCCCTGCAGATGGGTTCGGTTCAGATGCTGGCTCCTTCCCTGGCAAAGTTCGGACCACTCGGCGTGAAGGAGTTCGAAGCCTTTGACTTCCCCTTCATGTTTGACGACACGGAAGAGTTGCACAAGATCACCCAAGGCCCGGTGGGTGCCGCCATGCTGGCCAAGCTCGAGCCCAAGGGCATCAAGGGCCTGGCCTATTGGGACAACGGCTTCAAGTCTTTCTCGGCCAACACGCCGCTGAAGAACGTGGCCGATTACAAGGGAAAGAAATTCCGCATCCAGTCCTCCAAAGTGCTGGAAGAAGAAATCCGGTCAGTCGGTGGCATTCCACAGGTGATGGCATTCTCCGAGGTCTATCAGGCCCTGCAGACCGGTGTCGTCGATGGCACCGAGAACCCGATCTCCAACTTCTGGACGCAGAAAATGCATGAAGTGCAAAAGCACCTGACACTGACCAACCACGGCTACCTCGGCTATGCGGTCATCGCCAACAAGAAGTTCTGGGACGGTCTGCCGGCGGACGTGCGCGGTCAGCTCGAACAGGCCATGAAAGAAGCGACTGTATATGCCAACAAGATTGCCCAGGAAGAGAACGACCTGTCGCTGGCTGGTGTCAAGAAGAGCGGCAAGACCACCGTCTACGAGCCGACCAAGGACGAGCGCTTCGCGCTGAAGAAGGCAATGGCCCCGGTTCACATCAAGATGACCGAGCGCGTTGGCAAGGAAACGCTGCAGGAGTTCTACAAAGCCACCGGCTTTGACCCGACCAAGCTCTAAGCCTGGCGCCATTGCGAACTGTCATCCCGGGCTCGACCCGGGATCCATGCACCCCGGGGCCATGGATTGCGGATCAAGTCCGCAATGACAACCAAAGGCCTCGCAATGACGAAAAGTGAATCTTCATTAGCCCGAGCACATTGGGAGTACAAATCATGAAATTTCTTGATCACCTGGAAGAGTGGCTTGTCACCTTCCTGATGGGCGCTGCGACGCTGATCATCTTTGTCGCTGTGGTGCACCGCTACGCTGCGGGTCTGGCCATACCGGGCGTGCAGGACTGGCTGCTCACGCTCAACTTCGGCTGGGCGCAGGAACTCACCATCATCATGTTTGTCTGGATGTGCAAGTTCGGCGCGGCCTACGGCGTGCGCACCGGCATCCACGTCGGCGTCGATGTGCTGATCAACCGCCTGGACGAGAAGACGCGCAGCAAGTTCATCATCTTTGGCCTGTGCGCCGGCGTGCTGTTCACCGGCATCGTGGCTTACCTGGCCACCAGCTTTGTCTGGGATAACGGCGCCCACCACGCCTGGTTCAAGTGGCTTGGCATGTCGGTCGATGGCATTCCGGAAGGTCCGACCTCACCGGACCTGGAGTGGCCAACCTGGATGGTCTACAGTGCCGTTCCGTTGGGCACCAGCCTGATGTGTTTCCGTTTCCTGCAGGTGATGGTCAGCTTCATCAAGACCGGTGAACTACCGCACCACGACCACGGTCATGTCGACGGTCTGGAGGAAGAACTGGCTGTGGCGGTTGACTTTGACCCCTACGCCATGAAAGACAACCTGCACCCGGATGAAACGCCGGACCAGAAAGGAGGCGCCAAATGAACGCCGCCATCATTTTTGTGTTGTTGCTGGTGCTGATGCTCACCGGCATGCCGATCTCCATTTCGCTGGGTCTGACGGTTCTGACCTTTCTGTTTGGCTTTACCCACGTACCCCTCGAATCGGTGGCGCTCAAGCTCTTCACCGGGATCGAGAAGTTCGAGATCATGGCCATTCCGTTCTTCATCTTGGCCGGCAATTTTCTAACGCACGGCGGTGTGGCGCGGCGCATGATCAACTTTGCCTCCAGCATGGTCGGCCACTGGTACGGCGGCCTCGGACTGGCCGGTGTGCTGGCCTGCGCGCTGTTTGCCGCAGTCTCGGGTTCGTCCCCGGCGACCGTGGTGGCGATCGGCTCCATCCTGATGCCCGCCATGGTCAAGGCCGGCTTCCCCAAGAGCTTTGGCGCCGGCGTCATCACGACTTCGGGCGCGCTGGGCATCCTGATCCCGCCCTCGATCGTGATGGTGATGTATTCGGTGGCCACCAACACCTCGGTCGGCGCCCTGTTCATGGCCGGCGTTGTGCCCGGTATCGCGCTGGCCTGCGTGCTTGGCGGAGTCACCTGGTACCGCGCGCGCAAGTTCAACTACCCGCGCCTTCCCAAAGCGACATGGGGTGAACGCTTCAAGGCTTTCAAGACATCGGCCTGGGGCCTGCTCTTGATAGTGATCGTGATGGGTGGCATCTACACGGGTCTGTTCACACCAACCGAAGCAGCAGCCATGAGCGCGGTCTACGCTTTTGTGGTGGCGGTGTTTGTCTACAAAGACATGAAACTCAAAGACGTGCCGCGGGTGCTGCTGAACTCGGCCAACATGTCGGCGATGCTGCTCTACATCATCACCAACGCCGTGTTGTTCTCCTTCATCATGACCAACGAAAACATCCCGCAGGCGCTGGCGAGTTGGATGCTGGGCAACGGCCTGGGCATGATCACTTTCCTGCTGGCGGTGAACGTGATGCTGCTGCTGGCCGGCAATTTCATGGAGCCGTCCTCCATCGTGCTGATCTTCGCGCCGATCCTGTTCCCGGTCGCGATGAAACTCGGCATCGACCCGGTGCACTTCGGCATCATCATGGTGGTCAACATGGAGGTCGGCATGTGCCACCCGCCCGTCGGACTGAACCTGTACGTGGCCTCCGGCATCACCAAGATGGGCATCACCGAACTGACGGTGGCCGTCTGGCCCTGGTTGCTGTCGATGCTGGGCTTTTTGCTGGTGGTCACGTATTGGCCGGGCCTGTCCACCTGGTTCCCGCGCATGCTGGGAATGCTGTAGCGTAGCGTGTTGACGACAACACCGGACTGATTGGCAGCGGCTTTACAAAGGCCTCTGATAATCGGCCCGATGTCCGTCACACCTCATCCGGTTCGTCAACCAACGCCCTGGCTACTGGGCTTGCTGGTACTCGCCAGCGCCGTTGACGTGCGTGCGCAGGGCACCACGGGTGAACTGCAGCGCGTCACCGTCGTCGGCGCAACGCTTGACGACACCGAGGCGCGGCGCCAGTCCACCGCCAGCAAGATCATCGTCGGGCGTGACGAAATCGAACGTTTTGGCGACAGCACCGTGGGTGAGTTGCTCAAGCGCCTGCCGGGCGTCACCATGCCCGGTCGCCCGGGGCGCGGCGGCGCACCCCGCATGCGTGGGTTAGGTGGTGGCTATACCCAGATCCTGATTGATGGCGAGCCGGCACCGCGCGGCTTTTCGCTCGACGAACTCTCGCCCGAGCAGATCGAGCGCATCGAGATCCTGCGCGCTCCTACTGCTGAAACCGGTGCCCGCGCCATCGGCGGCACCATCAACATCGTGACCCGCGGCGGCTACAGCAAGCGCCTCAACGACCTTCGGGTCGGTGTTGGCCTGGAGAACGGCAACCAGCAACCCGGCGTCTCCTGGACCCGCAATGAAGTGGCGGGCAACTGGATCTACAACGTCTCGCTGTCGGCCCAGCACGGTGAGCGCAGCAACGACAGCAGCAGCCACACCACCATAGAGAACCTCGACAGCGGCGAGCTGATCGACCGGCTTGAACGCACACAGTCATCCAGCCAGCGCGACGCCATCCAGGCCAATGGGCGCCTGCAATGGCGCGGCGAACAGGGCGATACCCTGGTGCTGACGCCCATGCTGGTGCACTCACAGAGTTCCAGCCTGAGTAGCGGCAGCTTGACGCAAATCGGTGGTACGGCGCCCTATGATGGCAGCAGCGGTTCCGGCGCCAACCGCTTCAGCACCCGGCACCTGGGTGCCCAATGGATGCACCGGCTACAGGAAGGCGGCAACTGGCAACTGCGCGCCACATTGGGACAAAGCGATTGGGACAATGCTTCGCTGCGCCAGTACTTTGGCTCAAGTCCTACCGTTGGCCAATCGGACAACCGCTCCGAGCAGCATGACCTCAACTTCAGCGCCAGTGCCAAACTGACCAAGACGCTGGCCAACGATCACAATCTGGTAGCCGGCGCCGAGTTGCAAAGCAACCGCCGGCGCGAAGTTGCCACAACCTTGCAGGATGGCGAGTCACCCCTGACGGAATTCGATGGCAATCTCACGGCATCGAGTCTGCGCGCAGCCCTCTACGCTCAGGACGAATGGTCGCTGACACGCCAACTGGCAGCACATGCCGGCTTGCGCTGGGAAGGCATCAGCACCCAAGGCAGCACTGCCACGGGTATGCCCGAAGCCCACAACCAGAGCGCTGTCTGGACACCGCTGCTGCATGCTGTCTGGAAGTTCGATACGCAGAGCCGGGACCAGCTGCGTGCCAGCCTGACCCGCAGCTACCGCTCACCGGGTTTGCAGGATCTGATTGCCCGCCCCCGCATCTCCGGCATGTTTCCGGGGCGCGGCCCCAACGACGAATTGCACCCGGATCGCGGCGGCAATCCGGAGCTCAAGCCGGAACTGGCCAGCGGGCTGGACATTGCCATGGAGCGCTTCCTGCCCGGCAGCGGCATGCTCAGTGCCAACCTGTTTTACCGCCACATCAGCAACTTGATGCGCAGCCAGACCACGCTGGAGACGGTCTCCTGGGCCGATTCACCGCGCTGGGTGGCACGACTGCAAAACATCGGTGATGCCATTACCCAGGGTCTGGAACTGGAAGCTAAATTTCGCGCCAGCGACATTTGGCCAGAGGCGCCACGGATTGACGTGCGCAGCAACATCAGCCTGTTCACTTCGCGTGTGCAAGGTGTGCCGGCACCGGACAATCGGCTCTCGCAGCAGCCCAATGGCACGGCGAACCTGGGTGCCGACTACCGAATGCGTGACATGCCACTGAGCTTTGGCGGCAACCTCAATTGGACGCCCGGCTACACGACGCGCCTGAGTGACGATCAGCGCGTGGTGCAGGGCGCGAAACTGGTGCTCGACACCTTTGTCCTGTGGACGGTCAATCCAACCAGCCAGCTTCGCATTTCGCTGGGCAATCTGACGCCGCGCGATTATGTGACGACCAACACGCTGGATTCAAGCAATGCAGTCGGTCAGGTGCTGCGTGAAAGCGTCACCAACACGGCCCCATCCTGGCTCAATCTGCAGGTGCGGCTGGAGCTCAAGCTCTAGTTTCTGCGGGTCCTGCTCTATCGAAAGCAGGACAGTCTTTTCGTCACTCCGGCCTCAAATTCGATACATGAAGAATACGGGCGTTGTTGCGTGCCTCTGCGACGATCTGCCGGGCAAATTCCGCAGCGCTGCCACCGGCGGGAACATTGTTGACTGACCTCAATCGGCCCTGAAATTCCGTTTGGCCAATGACAGCATTTATCTCCAGGTTCAGGCGCTGAATAATGTCCGCCGATGTGCGCCCCGGCGCAAAGATGCCGAATATCGAAGTCAGGTTAGCCTGCTGAAAGCCCAGTTCGGCCAGTGTTGGAACATTCGGCAATACAGCCAGGCGAATCGGGGAGCCCACTGCCAGGGGCTTGAATCTTCCACTGCGGATGTACTGCAGAGGAAGTGCTGCCACGTTGGTCGACAGAATTTCAAAATGTCCAGCCAGGGCGTCGGTTAACTGCTGACCTCCACCCTTGTACGGGATATGGGTGATTTCGGTGTTGCTGGTGAGCCGAACGTGCTCCAGCACCAGGTGTCCTAACGTCCCGGAACCTGATGTTGCCCAGCGAATGCGTCCCGGCCTGGCCCGCGCCTCTGCCAGCAAGTCAGCAAAAGTCTTACCCGAAAACGCCGGAGTACCAACCACAAGAACCGGCGTATACATGACACTTGCGACAGGTGCCAGGTCATGCTGTGGGTCGTAATTGACTTTGGTGAGGTAGGGACTCAAGGTCAACGGGCTGATGGCTGAAAAAGCCAGCGTGTATCCGTCAGGCGCTGCCTTGGCTACAAAATCCATGCCGATCGTGCCTCCGGCGCCGGCACGATTCTCGACCAGCACTGGCACACCTAGGCGCGCAGCCATTTTGTCTGCCATCGCGCGAGCCGTGCCGTCACTCAGGCCGCCCGGAGGATAGACAACAACGATCCGCACGGCACGAGCAGGCCACGCAGCTTGCGCGTTCGACTGACCTGCAGCCCAAGGTATGCCCAACCCCAGCAAGGGCAAACCAAATGCAGGCAGTGCAGCGCGTCTTGAAATCTTTGCTACCACACTGCGATTGTCCACCGAAGTACTAGAAATTGCCTTGCCTGGCTACCTTGCGTGCAAGCGATGCAAACTTGCCAAGCGCACCACTCAACTCGCCTGCACGGTAGGCCAGGGTCAGCGGTGCATCGAGTCGGGTATCTTCTGCCAAGGCGCAATAAACAATGGTGTGGGGATGCGTGCCCTGCATGGACGCCGGCACAACGGAAATTCCGGTGCCAGCGGCCACCAGATTGAGTGCGGTCAGCATGCGCGGTACCTCCGCTGTAATTCTGGGCTCAATGCCTTGCTCATGGCAACGCTGTAACAGATTGCCATAGAGCCCCGGTGCACCTGGGCGTCTGACAAGAATCAGCGGCTCCCCGGCCAGATCTTTCAAGGCAAGCACAGGGGGCTTGCCGGAGGCTTTGTGAGTAAGCAAGCGATGCCCGAGCGGCAAGGCAACGACAACCGGCTCACGCAACAGGGTTTCAAAAACAACGCCTTCCGGCGCCGACGTAGGGATGCGCAAGAAGCCGCAATCAAGACGCGAAGAAGCCACGGCTTCGATGATGCCGGCGGCGTTGTCCTCGCCCAACACCAGATCAATACCCGGGTAGGACTTGCGGCAAGCACGCAACACGTCCGGCGTGTACCGGTGGGCTGCCGCCGAACTGGTGAATGAAATGGCGAGTCGCCCGTATAGACCACTCGACGCATGAACCAGACGGCTCTCCATGGCTGCAACATCCGAAAGAATCCGGCGCGCGTCCTCTAGCAACAGCTTGCCCGCGTCGGTCAGAGACACGCCGCGCGCATGGCGATGCAGTAACTGCGCTCCCACTTTCGCTTCCAGCGACTTCATCTGCTGGCTGAGCGGGGGCTGCTGCATACCAAGATGCTGGGCAGCGCGCGTGATATGTCCAGCCTCGGCAACAGCCACGAAATAGCGAAGTTGCTTCAAGTCCATGGTTTCATATCATATCTAAAACATATGCAATTTCAATTATTTCATATTTGACATATGCAAAATCGAGTCCTAAGCTCCTGCACCAGATTTCCGAGTTTCTTTATCCACGTTTTGAAAGATCTGACCATGAAAATTCATCCCGCTCTCGTCGCCGCCGCCCTCTCTTCTGTTGCCGGAATGGCCCACGCCCAGGCGAACGTCGAAATCTTCGGTCTGCTCGACATCGGCTACCTCTACACCAGCGCTGACGGCAATGGTTCGGTCAGCTCCATCAACACCGACGGCAATACCTCAAGCCGCCTGGGTTTCAGGGGCACGGAAGATCTGGGTGGCGGCCTGAAGGCCGCGTTCTGGCTGGAAGCAGCCGTCAGCCCCGACAACGGCACGGGTGGCTCAACCAGCGTGGACAACAAGACCGCTGGC
>CAITQH010000343.1 GCA_903894475.1 uncultured beta proteobacterium | reverse complement strand
TTGGACAGATCGCCAAATACAGGTGACACCACCGGGTCACAGGGCCGAACGCGGTTCGCCATCCAGCCACCCCACAGCAGGCCAGTGCGGGGAATTTTGGTCAAGGACTTGAACAGCGGACCGAGCATCGGGTCGGTGGCGAGATTGGTCTTCAGGCTCGGGCTGCCCAGCGTGCCGTCGGTCGCTGGCGACAAGGCCACGGCGGCATCGGGTGCGCGCAAACCTTGGTCGCGAATCCAGGCGATCAGGGACAGCGTCAGGTTGCCGCCAGCCGAATCGCCGGCAACAAACATGGCGCTGGGCGCCAGCGCTGCGTCCGGTCCGTTGTCGAGCAGCCAGCGGTAGGCGGCACGGCAGTCTTCAACGCCCGCCATGCGGGGGTGTTCCGGCATCAGTCGATAGTCGATTGACAGCACCGCCGCGTTGGCGACCTCGGAGAACTTGCTGGTCAGCCGCCGATGACTCGTCGGGCTGCCCATGGTGTAGGCGCCACCGTGGATGTAGAGCAGTCGCCGCCTGACATCAATGTTGGCCGCAAGCACCCATTCGGCCTTCACGCCGCCAGCGTCGACCGGGATGATCTGCACGCTTGCATCGTCTTGCGGGAACACGGTGTTGATGTAGTTGCGCAGCAGGGCCAGGTGCTGGCGCCGCGGCGTGCCTTTGAGCATTTGCGCAACACCGCCAAGCGATGCAATCACCGCCGTGAGTTCCTGGCTGGCGCTCTGATCGCGATTGACAATCTGGCCGCTCGGACGATCAAAGGCACTCAGGTCCGGCCCGCGCAGATAAAGAAGGCCGATGGCCCAGAGCAGCACCAGCAAGGCCAGCAGGGTTAGAAATATTTCAGTCATTATTTGTTCTCGCTTGTTGGCTCGTCATCTCTGCATACTCGTCATCGCGAGGCCGCAGGCCATGGCGATCCATGACCCCGGACTGCATGGATTGCCGCGCTTCGCTCGCAATGACGGAACTGGGAGGCCTCGCAATGACGGAACTGGCAGGCCTCGCAACGACGGAACTGGGAGGCCTCGCGATGACGATCGTGCTCGCGCTGACGGCAAAGTTCTTCAGCTCTTGCTGTCGCACAGACTGTTTCATCTTGCCGACCACGTGCATCTCGCAGGCCTTGCAGTCAAAGCGCAGGGTTAGTTTTTCCTTGCCGTTGACAAGTTGCAGCGGCTCGGCTTTGACCGTGCCTTGCACGCCGGTGACGCCCTTGGCTTGTTTGGGGCAGAGGCTCAGTGAAAAACGCACACAGTGTTTGGTGATCATCAGGCTGACTTCGCCCGATTCCTGCAGCGCCTCAAAAGCTGGCGCTATGAGCCGCACGCCGTGTCTGGCGTAGAAGGCGCGAGCTTGTGTGTTGAACACATTGGCCAGATAGCTCAGACTGCTCGATGGGTAGGGGGCGGGTGGCGAAATTGCAAGGCGCCGGGGCAGGCGAGTAAATGCCAGCGCACGCGCGGCCTCGAGCGCTTCGACCGCGTCGCGGCGCAATCGGTTCAAGAGTGAGGTCGGCACAAACCAGGC
>CAITQH010000342.1 GCA_903894475.1 uncultured beta proteobacterium | reverse complement strand
GTTGCCGTCTGGATCATTTTGACCGAAGTTTCCCTCTTGTCTGACATTCCCCTGAAAATCGAGTTTCCAGAGTCCCTGCCAGTGTCGGGTAAACGCGACGAGATCATGGCGGCACTGCGCGCGCATCAGGTCATCATCGTCTGCGGCTAAACAGGCTCCGGCAAGACCACCCACCTGCCCAAGATTGCGCTGGCAATGGGGCGCGGCAAGCTCAATTACCCACCGGGCCAGGGACGCCTGATTGGTCACACGCAGCCGCGCCGCATTGCCGCCAGCAGCGTGGCCAAGCGCATTGCCGAGGAGTTGAAGACCACGCTGGGCGACGTGGTGGGTTTCAAGGTGCGATTTCAGGACCGGCTGAGCCGCGACAGTTCGATCAAACTGATGACGGACGGCATTTTGCTGGCAGAGACGCAGACCGATCCGCTGCTCAAAGCCTACGACACGCTGATCATCGATGAGGCCCATGAACGCAGCTTGAATATCGACTTCCTGCTGGGTTACCTGCGCCAGATCCTGCCGCGCCGGCCGGACCTGAAGATCGTGGTGACCTCAGCCACCATCGACGCCCAGCGTTTTGCGGATCACTTTGCGTCTAGAACCGGACCCGCTCCCATAATCATGGTTTCCGGTCGCATGTTCCCGGTGGAGCAGCGCTACCGGCCGTTTGAGGAGTCACGCGACTACGACCTGAACTGCGCGATTGCCGACGGCGTGGACGAGTTGTGGCGCGACGTGCACAACAGTGGCGACATTCTGGTGTTCCTGCCGGGCGAGCGCGAGATCCGCGAGGCGGCGGACCATTTGCGCAAGCATCTGAGCCACCAGCCGCTGTTTCGTCATGCTGAAGTGCTGCCCCTGTTTGCCCGGCTCTCGCAGGCCGAGCAGGACCGCATTTTTGACAGCCACAGTGGGCGCCGCATTGTGCTGGCCACCAATGTGGCAGAAACTTCGCTGACCGTTCCGGGTATCCGCTACGTGATCGACGCCGGCAGCGCACGCCTGAAGCGCTACAGCTTTCGCAGCAAGGTTGAGCAACTGCTGGTCGAGCCGATCAGCCAGTCCTCCGCCAACCAGCGCGCCGGACGTTGCGGCCGCGTTGCCAACGGCATCTGCATCCGGCTTTACGAGGCCAAGGATTTCGATTCGCGGCCACGTTTTACCGATCCGGAAATTTTGCGCAGTTCCCTGGCCGGTGTGATTCTGCGCATGAAGTCGCTGCACCTTGGCGTGGTGGAAGACTTTCCGTTCATCGAGCGACCATCCGCGCGTGCCATTGCCGACGGCTACCAACTGCTGGCCGAACTGGGCGCCGTCGATGACGACAACGAGTTGACGACGGTGGGTCAGGAACTCGCCAAACTGCCGCTGGACCCGCGCGTGGGCCGCATGATTCTGGAGGCGCGAGCCAGAGGTGCGCTCGACGAAGCGCTGGTGATCGCGGCGGCGCTGAGCGTGCAGGATGTGCGCGACCGCCCGATGGAAGCGCAAACCCAGGCGGATCAGGCGCATGCCAAGTTTGACGACGAGAAAAGTGAATTCAGCGGCTACCTGAAGCTCTGGAAGTGGATCAATGACGCCAAGGGCGGTGCCACCGCATCGCACAAGCTGTCGAACCGCCAGTACGAGCAGCTATTGCGGCAGAACTTCGTCAACCTGCGCCGCGTGCGCGAGTGGCGCGACATCCACTCGCAACTGCACACCGTGGTTGCGGAACACAAATGGCGACTCAACACGCTGCCGGCAAGCTACGAGCAGTTGCATCTGTCGATGCTGGCGGGTCTGCTTGGCAACATCGGTTGCAAACTGGAGTCTGAGGGTACTTTGGGTGAATACCTGGGCGCGCGCGGCATCAAGTTCTTTCCGCATCCCGGCGCTCATCTGGTGAAAAAACCGGGGCGCTGGATTGTGGCAGCCGAACTGGTGGAAACCACGCGCCTGTTTGGGCGCGGCATTGCGGCCATCGATGCGCCCTGGCTGGAGCAGGTGGGCGGCCACCTTTTGAAAAAGCAGTTGCTCGATCCGCACTGGGAGAAGAAAGCAGCCGAAGTCGTGGCACTGGAGCGCGCCACGCTTTACGGCATCGTGATCTACAGCGGGCGACGGGTCAACTTCGGCCGCGTGGATCCGCACGCCGCGCGCGAGATCTTCATCCGCCAGGCGCTGGTCGATGGCCAGTGGGAAACCAAATTGCCGTTTCTGAGCGCGAACCAGAAACTCATCCGACAGGTGGAAGACCTGGAACACAAGGCGCGCCGGCAGGACGTGCTGGTGGACGATGAACTGATCTTCGCCTTCTACGACCAGCAGCTGCCACAGGATGTCTGCAGCGCCTACAGCTTCGAGAACTGGTACCGCGATGAGGTCAAGAAGCAGCCCGCGCTCTTGCTGCTGACGCGCGAGGAGTTGATGCGCCACGAAGCCGCGGGCATCACGACACGCACCTTTCCGCGCACGCTGCGTCTGGGCGGCATCGACTGCGCCTGCGAGTACCTGCACGCGCCGGGCGACGCCAAGGACGGTCTGACCGTGACGGTGCCGCTGTTCGTGCTGAACCAGGTGCAGGAGGAGCGCTGCGAGTGGCTGGTGCCGGGCATGCTCAAGGAGAAGATACAGGCGCTGCTGAAGACCTTGCATCAACGTCCGCGCTCGCGCCTGGTGCCGCTGCCCGAGAGCGCCAGCAAGATGGCCGAGACGCTCAATGTGCCGGAGGTGTTTGGCCATGGCTCGCTGCTGGACGCGGTGCTCAAACTGGTGCGCCTGGCCACTTCACTGGATCTGGTTCGCGCCGACATCAAGGCCGACATGCTGTCGCCGCATTTCTTCATGAACTTCCGGGTCGTGGACGAGCATGGGCGCCAGCTTGGGACCGGCCGCAATCTGGGCGCACTCAAGGCCGAACTGGGTGCCCAGGCACGCGGAGCCTTCCAGGCGCTTGCCGGCCTGAAGATGGCGCGTGATGCAGCTCCCGCAGTTCCTGCCAACACGGCCGCATCAGCAGCTGTAGGTAAGGCACTGCAACACGATGTGCCGAAGAATCCGACGCCAGCAACGCCGGCTGGCCAGCGTTATACCGAGTGGACTTTTGGCGAGTTGCCGGAACTGCTGGAAATTCAAAAAGGTGGCCAGACGCTGATCGGCTACCCGGGACTGATTGACCTGGGCGACGCGGTGGCCATCGAAGTTTTTGACGAACCCGATGTGGCGGCCGCCCGGCACCGTGTCGGACTGCGGCGCCTGTTTGCATTGCAGATCAAGGATGCCTTGAAGTACCTGGAAAAGAATATTCCGGATCTGCAGAAGATGGCGGTCCTGTACACCCAGGTTGGCAAGACGACCGACGGCGGTGGCGGCGGTACCCTGGAAGAATTGCGTGAGCAGATCATTGCCGTGGCACTGGAGCGCGCCTTTCTGCTGGAGCCGCTGCCGACCAACGAGTTCGATTTCAAGCGAAGGGTCGATGAGGGCAGGGGACGCCTGACCCTGATTGCCAATGAAGTGGCACGGTTGGCCGCCACAATTCTGACGGAGCATGCCGGAGCAGCGCGCAAGATCAAGGACAGCAAGAGTGCACAGGAGGCTAGCGCGGATTGCGCTCAGCAACTGGCGCGCCTGATGCCCAAGCGCTTTCTGACGCATTCACCGTGGGGCGCCCTGCAGCACTTTGCCCGCTACCTCAAGGCCATCACGGCACGTCTTGACAAATACCGGGCTGACCCGGCGCGTGACGCCGCCAAGGCAGGCGAACTGAGGCCGCTGGAGCAGCGTTACTGGCGAATGGTCACGGAGCGCAAAGGCGTGCAGGACGCGCGCCTGCAGGAGTTTCGCTGGTTACTCGAAGAACTTCGCGTGAGCTTCTTTGCCCAGGAACTGCGCACGCCGCAGCCGGTGAGCGTGAAAAGGCTGGACAAGGCCTGGGCTCAGCTCAACACCTGAGCAGGACTAGAGTTTTGCCAGGCGCTCCAGTGCGGCATTGAGCGTTTCATCCTTTTTGGCAAAGCAGAAGCGCACAACCCGCTGGTCAAAACCATTGCCGTAAAAAGCCGACAGCGGAATGGCGGCGACGCCGATCTCCGAGGTCAGCCATTTGCAGAATTCGGTCTCGCTCAGGCCGCTGACGTCTGAGATATTGACGCACTGAAAATAGGTGCCTTCTCCCGGCAACAATTTGAACCGGGTGCGCGCCAGACCGGAGCGGAACAGGTCGCGCTTGCGCTGGTAAAAAGCCGGCAACTGCTGATAAGGCGTCGGGTCGGCCATGTAAGCGGCAATACCGTACTGCACCGGTGTGTTCACGGTGAACACATTGAACTGGTGCACCTTGCGAAATTCGTTCGTCATGCTTGTTGGCGCGGCCACGTAGCCCACTTTCCAGCCGGTCACATGGTAGGTCTTGCCGAAGCTGGAGACGATGAAGGCGCGCGCTGCCAGGTCCGGAAACATAGCTGCGCTTTGATGTTGCTGGCCGTCGAACACCATGTGTTCATAGACTTCGTCGCTGATCAGCAGAACCTGGGTCGGCGCGAGAATCTCCTGCAGGCGCAGCATTTCGTTGCGGGTCCAGACCGTACCGCTGGGGTTGTGCGGTGAGTTGATCAGGATGGCGCGGGTTTTGGGTGTGATGGCGGCGCTGATCCTGTCGAAATCCGGACGAAACGTGCCTGGCGCCAGTGGCACGCGCACCGCGAAACCACCGGCCAGTTCGATGTTGGGCACATAGCTGTCGTAGCAGGGCTCCAGCACGATCACTTCGTCACCAGCATGAACGACGGCCAGAATGGCAGTGATGATGGCCTGCGTGGCACCGGCAGTGATGGTGATTTCACTGGCGGCGTTGTACTCGCGGCCATAGAGCGCGGCAATCTTTGCTGCAACGGCTTCTCTCAGCACCGGTACACCTGTCATGGGAGGGTACTGGTTCAGACCCTGCTTCATGGCGTCGGTGACCACGTCGACCAGTTTGGGGTCGCATTGAAAGTCCGGAAAGCCCTGACCCAGGTTGACGGCGTTTTTTTCCACCGCCAGAGTCGACATGACGGTAAAGATGGTTGTGCCAACGGCCGGCAGCTTGCTTTGGAGGAGGGGCGTTTGGGGATTAGTCATTGCTTGCTGGCTTGCGCGATGGGTTTAGCCGAAAAGGGTGGCATTGCCTGACGTATTGTCATTGCGGGCTACGACCCGCAATCCAGTCGCGGTGTAGCACTGGATCCCGGATCGAGTCCGGGATGACAAGGGGGGATCCGGGATGACAAGGAGGTGGTCCGGGATGGCAAGGAGGGTGTCCGGCACGGCAAACTTCGAATCCTCGATGACGAAAAATGGTGCTTGGTCTTACAACTCATAGTCATCCACATGGCCTGTCATGGCGTGCGCCACCAGCGTCCGGTTCAGGCGGTGGCTTAACAGTTCGGCAAACCTGTAGACAAAGTTGCGCAGGTAGGCGCCGCGCTTGAAGGCCACGCGCGTCACGTTCTGGCCAAACAGGTGTCCGGCCGGGCGCACCAGTAGCTCGCTCTTGTCGCCATCGGCGACCACATCGCGTACCGACATTTCAGCGGCGATGCCGACACCCAGGCCAAGCCGCACATAGGTCTTGATCACGTCCGAGTCTATCGCCTCAAGCGCAATCCGGGGCTCAAGTTTTCGCGTGGCAAAAGCATGGTCAATGCGCGTGCGGCCGGTGTAGGCCGGGTGGTAGGTAATCAGGGGCTCCTGCGCGATGTCTTCCAGTGTAAGGTGCTCCTTTTGAGCCAGCGGGTGGCCAACCGGCAGCACCAGCACATGCTGCCATTCATAGCACGGCAACGTCACCAGTTCGGTGTAGCCGGCAAGGGATTCGGTGGCGATACCAATTTCAGCAACTTCGTCGATCAGCATGCGCGCCACCTGGTCGGGCGAGCCCTGATGCAGGCTGACGTTGACCTTGGGGTAGGCCAGGCGCAGTTTGGCGACTGACTCCGGCAACACGTAGCGTGCTTGCGTGTGCGTGGTCGCAATCGAGAGCGTGCCGCTGTCCTCGGCACTGTATTGCTCGCCAATGCGCTTGAGGTTCCCCAGTTCGCGCAGGATCAGTTCAATGCTCTTGAGCACGTGCTGGCCTGGCTCGGTAACCCGCTTGAGGCGCTTGCCGTGGCGCGCAAAGATCTCGATGCCAAGCTCTTCTTCGAGCTCAATGATGGCTTTGGAGACTCCGGGCTGCGAGGTATGCAGGGCTTTGGCTGCTTCGGTCAGGTTCAGGTTGCGTCGAACCGCTTCCTGAACAAAACGAAATTGGTGTAGGTTCATATCAAATTTCAGCTAACAATGAAATTTATTATGCCTTACTCGCATGCTTGAACCGGACCGAATTCAGGACAGTGTGATTTGCGCCAGCACAATCGTGCCTCGCTCCTGATCCGCATCAGTCATCGCCTGAAAACCAGCCAGCCGAAAGCTGTGAGTGAGAGGAGCGAATAGATGATGCCGGGAAAGGCGGCTGTCAGCCACGGTTGCCAATTCTGCATGTTGCCGATGTAGCCAAACACGTTGTTGAGCAGAAAGAAACTGATGCCCGCCATCACGCCAGCAAACACATAACCGGTGATGCCGCCCGTGCGAAAGTGCAGGTAGGCAAAGGGCAGGGCCAGCACCACCATGACCAGACAACTCAATGGATAAAAAACCTTTTTCCAGAATTCGATCTGGTAGCGCTGCGCGCTCTGGCCATTGGCATCGAGGTGCCGGATGTACTGGAACAGGTCAATCGTGCTCATGCGCTCGGGCTTGAGCAGGGCAGCAGAAACCATTTCCGCACTGATCTGATTCGGCCAGCGAAAACTCTCCATCTGCGCCCGCTCGATGTGTGCCGTATCCACCTCGCGCGCCGGAAACTCGGTGCGCAGCACGCGCTTGAGCGTCCAGGAATCGTCCGGCGCATGAACTGCAGACTCCGCCTGCAGCATGGACATCAGGTAACCCTGATTGTCAAACTCAAAGATTCGCACACCGCGCATGCTGTCGTCCGAATCGAGCGCAGCGATATTAACCGCGAACTGCGAATAGGCCTGCCTTTCCTTCAGCCAGGCGCCGGTATGCCCGACGGTGATCCGGCCCTGGTAGCGCGCCTTGAGAAGTTGGGCGCTGCGGTCGGCCATGGGTGCCAGATAGTCACCGATGGCAAAAGTGAGGAAGACGTAGCCCAAACCCAAAATCAGGAGGGTCTTGAGCGCCCGCCAGGGCCCTAGCCCGCTGGTGCGCAGGATCGTGTATTCAGAACTCTTGGCAAAGCGCGCCATCACAAAAATGGTGCCGATCAATACGGCGATTGGCAAGAGTTCGTACAGATGGCTTGGAATCATCAGGGTAACGTAGCTCAGGGCGTGAACCAACTGATACTGCTCTGCGCCGTGGCGCCCGATGGACTGAATCTCTTCGACGAAGTCAAAGAAGAAAAATAGACAGAGAAAGCACAGGGTGACAAAGCCGACCCCGGACAGCACCTCGCCGTAAATCAGGCGCCGAATCGTTCTCATGACGGCTTGCCTCGCAGACGCGAAGCACCTATGCCGGGAAGACTGCGCCAGTTCCAGTTGTTATGCCCCTTGGCAACCCAGAACACGCCTAGCAAAAAAATACCGCCGTGCAAGCCCAGCATGTAGCCGGTAAAGGTAAATTTGCCTGAGGCGATCCAGTTCTGCCCGAGGTTCAGCAGATTGTTGTACAGAACAAAGGCAAACAGCGAAAACACCAGATTGGCGCTTCGCCCAACGCGCGGATTCACGCTGGAGACCGCGGTGCCGATGATGACGAAGTTGATGGCCGCCAGAAACAGCCCGAAGCGCCACGACAACTCGCCCAGATTCTGCAGTGACAGATTTTTCAGCAGTTCGAGGGTGGCACGCGTGTTGACGGGCACAAAGTCCGTGCTGGAGAGCGCGTCGGCGCCGACCCGGGTGCGGTATTCCTCGAATTCACTGATCTTGAACTCTGTTTTGCCGATCACATTTTCAAGCCGCTGCCCGTTGTTGAGAGTCAGAAAGCGATCTTGCTCGACGCGTTCGATCTGGCCACGCCGGGCCGAAGTGATGGTCTCCTTGCCCGCTTCCGTGGTGGCAATAAAGACGTTGGAGCCGGACTCCTTGCCGTTCGCATTCTTCTCGACAAAGAAGACCCGCGTTCCGCCAGCCGATTCCTGAAACTGACCTGGCTCCACGCGCTCAATGTCGCCGCGTCGCTCGTACTGTTCCTTGAGCACTTCAATCTTGTTGTTGGACCAAGGCAGCACCAGCAGCGCCAGCGCCATGACGACCAGCAGCACGGGCCAGGCAAAACGGAACAGCGGTTTGAGCAGTGTGGCCATGCCCTTGCCGCTGCCAAACCAGATCACCATCTCGCTGTCGCGGTACATGCGTGACAAGGTGCCAAAGATGGCGATGAACAGGCTCATGGTCAGGATGGTTGGCATGTAGGCCAGCACGGTGTAGCCCATGACGAGCATCACATCGGACGGATTGAAGCTGCCGCGCGAGGCCTGGCCCAGCGTGCGGATCAGGGTCATGGTCATGACGACGGTCACCAGCACCACCAGCGTGGCGCCAAAACTGCGTGCCAGTTCCTGGCGAACGGAAGAATGGAATAACATCCCGACCTATTATGAAACATT
>CAITQH010000341.1 GCA_903894475.1 uncultured beta proteobacterium | reverse complement strand
CGGGGTGGGAGATGGGTTGGTCATTAATCAGGTGGCAGCGTGGTGTTGCTGATTTGAGCGCTGACGCCGCGCCCGCCTCTGCGTGCGCCATTCGGCCAGAAAGAACCAGAGCATGGCCAGCGCAAAGGTGACGCCGCCGGCGATCTCGATCAGCAGGCCGTATTGCACGCGGTAGGTACCGGTCTTCGGGTCGTACACGGTGCACAGCAGCCGTATGCGGTCGACCAGATCGTCGAGTCGAATCTGCTGCGCTACGGGCGCGCTGCCGAGCAACTGCCGGATCGGCTCGCCCAGCGCGTCGGCGTCGAGTTGTTCACCGTAGATCTGGCGATAGATGCGACCTTGCGCGTCGAGCAGAGTGACCTGCAGCACGTGATCAAAGCCGCCCGCAGTGGCCGCATAGCTGAAGCCAAATTCACGCGTCAGCGCATCCACGATGGATGCGTGCGGGCTCAGGAACTCCCAGTTCGGCTGGTCAATGCGATGTTGCGCGGCAAACGCCTTGAGCGACTGCGGCGAGTCCGCCGGCTGATTGAAGCCGATGCTGACGACGTTGAACTGGCGTGTTCCGAAGGCCTCGCGACCGAGCTCGACCGCGCTCTGCAGCGAGCGCGTGGTCAGCGGGCAGACCTGAAAGCAGCCGCTGTAGATAAAGCTCACCAGCAGCGGCTTGCCACGGTACTGCGACAGGCGCACTGCCTGGCCGGAGCGATCGAGCAAAGTGAAATCGCCAACCTGCTTGCCGATGACCGCCTGGCTAGCGCGCAAGGCCGCGACCGGGTCAAGCCCGCTCGCGCTGGGCTGTGGCCCGATGTCGGTCGGCGCGCCCTTGGCAGTCGAGCAGACGATCGCACAGGCCACGACCAAAGAGGCCTGCAGCTTCCTGAAAGACAATAAACGCCGCCTCGGGTGCGCCGCGTCCTGATGGCTGGACATGAAGCTTATTCTGGCTGAATGCCCATCACAACAAGCTGTCCAGGGTGGTCGCGACCAGCAGCAAGCTCAGTTGAATCAAGGAGGCGAAGAAGGAGCCCATCGCGGTCTTGCGCGAGGGTGCGCGTGCCAGCAGCCAGGCCTTGTAGACAAAGTAGCCGCCACCCGTGGCAGCGCCAACAAAATGGATGATGCCTGCGCCAAAGAAGATCGGCAGCAGCGAGGTGATGGCCAGCGCCACCGTGCTCAGCAGCACGATGCGGGACGCACGCGGCACGCCCACCACCACCGGCAGCATGGGCACACCGGCGGCCGCGTACTCGGCCTGATTGGCAATCGCCAGACTCCAGAAATGCGGCGGCGTCCAGAGGAACAGCACGGCCGCCAGCAGGCACGGCAGCGGACCCAGCACCGGGTCGACAGCGGCTGCGCCAGCCAGCACGGCAAAGCTGCCGGCCAGACCGCCGACCACGATATTGAGCCAGCTCCGGCGCTTCAGCCAGACGGTGTAAACCACGGCATAGAAAAAGGCGCCCAGGAAGACAAACATGGCGGCGCTCGGATTCAGCCAGTGCGCAGCGGCCCACACTGCAGCGACCAGAAGCAGCGCGATCAGCACCAGCCAGGCCGGTGTATGCGGCAGGGCGCCGGTGACAAAGGCGCGCCCGCGCGTGCGCGCCATCAGGCGGTCGCTGTCGTGCTCGTAGTATTGATTGAAGGCGCCAGCACTGGCCGAAGCCAGCAAGACCGTCAGGGCCAGCACCAGTACTTTGACCATTCCCGGGGCGGGGCCGGTCGACACCACCATGCCGACCAGAGCGGTGATCATGATCATGAAGCCGATGCGCAGCTTGAACACGCCGAGCACGTCGCGGGCAAGGCTGGTGAGCGGTCTTGGCTTGCTGTTCATGGTGTTAGATGCAGTGTTCAAAATATACAGAGCTCCGGTTCATGCAGGTGCACAGGCGAGGGCGCGCGCGCCCTCGTCATCCAATCAGCTCAAGCCCCACACTTGCGACAGGTATTTCCAGTTGATGAAGTAATACAGAATAAATGAAACCAGAAAGACCATCGCCAGGGCAAAAGTTCCGGGTGCCGCAAAACCGGCCGAGCCATAGCTCTGCGCGGCGACGGTTGGCGCGGTTGGCGGAATCGGTGTGAAGCGGGCACTGACATCACCACCGGCAAGTTTCTTGCCCCACAGCAGCGAGCCGACCGTGATGTAGATGTAGATCGCACCACCGGCGATGGCCGCGACGCCGGCGATGCCGACCAGGCCCATCATCAGGTAAGCCGCGCCGGGCCACTCGTAGGCCATGGCCGCTCCGCCAAAGCTCATGTCCCAATGGCGCCGCGAGACCCCCAGAGTACCGGCACCCATCATCACCAGGCAGAAGAAGTACATCGAGAAGCCAAACAGATAGGGCTGCCATTTGGCCAGGCCCGGATTGATCATCTCACGCTTGAACAGCACCGGGATCAGGAAGAAGGTCAGCGCCATGAAGGTCAGCGTTGTGCCGACGACCACGGTGGCGTGGAAGTGACCCGGCACATAGACCGTGTTGTGGATGATCATGTTGAGCTGTTCGGTGCCCATCATGACGCCGGAGATGCCGCCCAGGAAGCCGAAGCCGATGATCGAGATGAAAATGCCCGACCATACCGGGTTGCCCCAGGGTGCCTTGCGCAGCCACTCGAACAGTCCGTTGTTGTAGCCCTTGGCGCGCTGTGCAACCTCGATCGCACCGGGAATCGTCAAGCCGTGGATCATTGAAGCCAGCACCGCGAAGTACATGAAGTAGCTGGTGTTGACAACCTTCCACGCCGTGCTGACGCCCGGGTCGGCCAGCAGGTGATGCGCGCTGGCCAGTTGCAGGAACAGGATGTAGAGCAGAAAGGCGCCGCGGCTGACCCGCTCGGACATCGGCTTGGCGCCGAAGGCGATGGCAGCGACCGCGTACCAGATCGAAATGTGGGCTGCGACGTTGATCTGCTGCGATGAGTGACCAAAGGCCCACCAGATGGTGCGGTAGATCAGCGGATCGACTTCCTTGATGATGCCAACCGACAAGAGGAAGGTCGGGATCAGGATGATGGCGCCCGACGCAATGGTGAAGACTGCGATGATCGCCGCCGTGATGGCTCCGAAAGTGACCAGCGGGACCGAGCCCTGATAAGTCTTCTCGCGCTTGGCCACGACCAGCGTGCCGAAGAAAACAAAGCAGCCGATCAGCGCGCCGACCGCGAACAGGATCAGCCCCAGGTAAAACCAGGGTGAGGCCATCATCGGCACATAGGAGGTCATCATCACACTGGAGCCGCCCTGGAATACGGCGATGTTGTTGGTCACCGCACCAATCAGCATCAGCACGAAGGCGGCCCAGGCGACCTTGGGTGTGGCCAGTCGACAACGCAGCAGCGTTGAGGAGGCAAAGTACAGCACAGCCATTTCAAAGAAGATGATCCAGAAAATCAGCATGTCAATGCCGTGCGCTGTGAGCACCATGTAGAAAGTATCGGCGCCGAGCCAGTGCACGGCAGGCCAGCGCGTGAGCACCACGCCGATCGCAAGTATGCCGCCGACCAAGAGCGCCACAACCGCCACGAAGGCGTTGACGATCATCAGCTTCTCGGCCTGGGATTCGAATTGCAGGCCTGAACGAGGGCAGGTCCGGTAAGTTGTTGTTGTCATCTGTGCCACCTTATTTCACGTAAATACGACTTACCATGGTGTGGTGGTTGATGCCGCAGTATTCATTGCAAACAACCGAGTAGGTGCCGGCCTGGTTCGGCGTGACCTTCACCACATGTTCGTAGCCGGGCACGATCTGGATATTGATGTTGGCCGGCTGCAGCGAAAAGCCGTGGTTGTAGTCCAGCGACGTGATGTGCAGGCGATAGGTCTTGTCCTTCTCGAGTTCGATGATGGGCCAGAAATTCCAGAGCCGCGCAACCAGATAGACGTCGCTGCCGGGAGGGGGTGCGACGACCGGAATCTTCTCTTCCTGACCGCCCGCATTCTTGTAGGTCTCGGTGCGGATGGTGTACTTGTCGACCACCGCCTGCGCCTTTTGCGTGAATTTGTCGGGCGTGGTCTTGTAGGTTTCCGTCGAGAGGTTTTGCTTACCCCAGATGTGCCAGCCAATCATCATGGCAAACATCGTCAGACACCAGACCAGTGCGATGACGATCCAGGTACCTTCAACACGGTCCAGCGGATGCTTCCACCAGAGTCGTTCAGCAGGGGGCAATATGGCGCTCATTGTGAGTGTCTCCTTTTATGCGCGTTTGAATCGGGGTTCGGTGAACGACGGCTACTTGGCCAGAGGTACCGTGAGAATGTCAATCACGCCCCACAGCGTGTAGACCAGCATGGGCACCATCACGCCGAGAAAAAGAAGAATGAACGGGTTGTCCAGCAACTGCTGCATGAACGGGATCGGTTCGCCTGAATCATGTGCTGCATCGGACGGATTGTTTTGCGACATGGAGTCTCCTGAAATAATAAAAACGCGACGACGCGCGAGTGGTGACAACTTTGTCTCAAAGCAAGCCTCAGTTCCTTCATTTGGCTTAAGAAATTTGCAGGTAGATCTGAAAAACAGAGGCTTGCAGCTTTCTGTTTCCTGCTCTGAAGCACTTCCTGCGATAGCATTCGGCCTCGCTTCAGACATATTGTTTTTTCAATGAAACACGCGACCTCCAACGCTCCCGCGGCAAGCGCCGGCAGTCGCTTGTGCGCGAGCTTCTGCGTGGTGACGCTGGCTGGTTTGGCCAGCGCCGAGGCCTGCGCGCAGACGGGCAGCCATGAGGTTTTGGCGGCACTGCAAACCGTCGTGATCAGCGGCTCGCGCAATGAGCAATTCCACGACGACCTGCCGCTTTCGATGGAGGTGCTGAACGCCGCCAATCTGGAAGCCGGGCAGATCGGCGACATTCGCGATATGGCCAACGGCTGGGCCAACGTATCGGTCAAGCGTGCGCCCGCACGCTTCACGGTGACCGGAGCAGGCAACCCGACGGGGCGCGACGGCAATGCGGGATTCAACGTGCGCGGTCAGGATGGCAATCGGGTGCTGATGCTGGTCGACGGTGTGCGCTTGCCGCGCAGTTACATCAATGGCAACAACGCTTTCGGGCGCGATACCCTGTCGCTCGAACTGCTCAAACAGGTTGAACTGGTGCGCGGGCCGAGTTCGGTCCTGTACGGCTCGGACGCCCTGGCCGGCCTGGTCAACTTCATCACCCACGAGCCAGCCGACTTCTTGCGCTCAAGTGATGGCGCTGCAAGGACGTCGGGCGGCCGACTGGCACTGAGTTCCAGCGGCGATGATCACGGGCTCACGCTGGCAGCGACGCTGGCGAGCGGCGTCGACCCAGGTCTGCAGTGGCTGCTGACGGGCACGACAACGCGCTCTGCCGGTCTGCAGAGCATGGGAACGAATGACAGTGCGACGGTGGATCGAACTACGCCCAACCCGCAGGCAGACCGGGGCGGCTCCTTGCTGGGCAAACTGGTGCTGCGCCCCGATGCGGCACAGAAGCATGTGCTGACCCTCGAGTATGTGCAGAAGGGTTCCGAGCTTGAACTGCTGTCGAGTCGTGCCAAGGCGCCGCTTGTTGCCGCTTCGGTGGTCGATGAAAGCGCCGCCAAGAAGTTGCAACGTGAACGCCTGGCCTGGCACGCGAGCTACAGCGCGGAGGCACCCTGGTTCGATCGATTGCAGACCGTGCTGAGCCTGCAAAACAGTGCGGTCCAGGAAAATGGCAATACCCTGCGCAATGACGCCGGCCTGCGACTGCGCGAGACCTCGTATGGCGAGCGCGCCTTGCAAGTCGGTGTGCAGGCAGACAAGACACTGGCGCTGTCGGCCCAGTGGTCACAGCGAATCACCTATGGGATGGACTACGCACGCACCGACGTCACCAGTTGGTTCGACGGTTCCGATCCGCTGCCGCTGGCGCCCTATGTGCCAAAGAAATACTTCCCCGACACGCGTGATAGCAGTGTCGCCTTGTACGCCCAGGGCGAATTCAGCGAGGCGCACTGGAGCGTGACACCGGGTGTGCGTCTTGAGCAGTTCTCGCTGGACGTCCTGAGCCAGTCCGGTTATTCACCGCCCGCGCCCATCCCGGGCAAGTCGCTTTCAGGCGCCAATGTGTCGCCCAAATTGGGTGTTCTCTACCAGATGACTCCCGAGTGGCGATGGTTTGGCAACTATGCCAGCGGCTTTCGCGCGCCCAGCGGTGCGCAGATCAATGGCTTTAGCGAGAACCCGACGCCCAGCACTTTTGTGACGCTGCTGGCCAATCCGGACCTGAAACCCGAAACCAGCAACAGCCTGGAATTTGGCATGCGCGCAAAGTTGGGCGCCAGCCGGCTTGATCTGGCCTTTTTTGCCAGCAACTATTACCAGTTGATTGTTGACAAGAAGCCAATGGGAGGAAGCGGTGTTGCCGGCGACCCGCTGCTGTTTCAAACGGTGAATATCGACAGCGCAAGAATTTACGGCTTCGAGTTCAAGGCGTCAGTGCAATGGGGTGCCATCGACGGCGTGACCGTGAGCACGCCATTCTTCTACGGACAGACGCGTGGCGTGGACAGGTCGACCGATCTGCCGCTGAATTCGATCGACCCGGCCAAGTCCGGCGTCGGACTGAAACTGGAGCGACCCCAGTGGGACCTCAGACTGGACGTCACCCACCACGCCGCCAAATCTGTGGCTGATCTGGAAAGTCCGTACCTGCCCAAGCCGGTGAGTCCACCGCGCATTGAGCAGTTGACACTGCCTGCTGTGACGACACTGGACCTGCATGCGCAATGGCGTGTGCGCAAGGGCTTGCGGGTCAATCTGGCGATTGTCAATCTGACTGATCAAAAATTTTGGCACTGGTCTGATGTACAGGGTCTGGCCGCGAACTCCAGCGCTGTCGATGCCTACAGCCAGCCTGGAAGACACCTGAATTTGTCTCTGGTAACGGATTTCTAGCGAAACCAGCCTTCAGCCCTGCGCCGCCCTGTTTGACAAAATCAGGTCACAATGCCGGCGGAGGCAAAAACTATGACGATTGCAAATTGGTGTGTGGTGGCGGCCTGTGTGCTGCCGGTTCTGACCGCGGGGCTGGCCAAAGTCAGTTTTGCTGGCAAGCCAAAAAAAGAGGGAGGCTATGACAACCGCGATCCGCGCAGCTGGGCTTCGCATTTGAGCGGCTGGCAGGCGCGTGCCATCGCCGCGCAGAACAACGGCTTTGAAGCATTGCCTCTGTTCATTGCGGCCGTGGTGCTGGCGCAGCAGGTGCACGCCGACCAGGGCCGCATCGACACCCTGGCCATGAGTTTTGTCGCCATTCGCGTGGTCTATGTGGCAGTCTATCTGTTGAACCAGGGCACACTGCGCTCGCTGGTCTGGTTTGCCGGATTGGGGGCCAGCCTGGCCATCATGGCCCTGTCCTGAGAGCTTCGGATGTCACTGCGACTGCCGCGTCGCTTTGCTCCTTTCCATGAACAGTTACACCCCTGCTTGTCATTGCGGGCCCCGACCCGCAATCCATGGCTCGCGTGGCACTGGATCCCGGATCAAGTCCGGGATGACAATTTCAGGTTCAGAGTCCGTGTGCGGTATCGGGCCGGATTCG
>CAITQH010000340.1 GCA_903894475.1 uncultured beta proteobacterium | reverse complement strand
GCCGACACCTGACCAACACCTGATACCAGAGAAAGCTCGATCAGCGGATGCGCATTGAGCAGGTTCTCGATCGGTGCCGGCGCCACATACTTGCCCTTGGCGGTCTTGAACAGTTCCTTGGCGCGACCGGTGATCTTGAGCAGCCCGTCGGCGCGCAGCTCGCCCAGGTCGCCGGTGTGAAAAAAGCCGTCCTCGGTAAAAGACTCCGCCGTTAGTTCGGGCTGCTTGTAATAGCCGTCAAACTGACTGGGCGACTTGATCAGGATCTCGCCTTGCGGGCTGATGCGCACCTGCACGCCGGGCATCGCGACACCAACATAGCCGGGTTCGTTGAACTGCTCGTTGGAGCCGTGCGAGAAGGAGTTGTCCTCGGTCATGCCATAGCCTTCGTACAGCTTCAGACCCAGGCGCCGGTACCAGGCGATCAGGTCCGCCGGGATCGGCGCCGAGCCGCTGGCCGCGTTGCGCACCTGATCGAGCCCCAGCCCCTTGAGCACCTTCTTGCCGACAATGCGGCCGAGTATCGGGATACTCAGCAACCGATCAAGCTTCCTGGGCGGCATCTTGGCGAACACCCCCTGCTGGAACTTGAGCCAGAGCCGGGGCACCGAGATGAAGATCGTAGGCCGTGCGCGCTGCAGGTCCTGCAGGAAAGTGTCCAGCGTCTCGGCAAAGTAGACATGAACCTCGCCAGCGACCAGACTCGATGCCTCGACGCAGGAACGCTCGTAGCTGTGCGCCAGCGGCAGATAGGACAGGATCCGGATTTCGGTGTCACGCCCCAGTCGCTCGCGGGTGTAACTGGAAAAGCCCTCGCCGGCGCGGGTAATGGCATCAAAGCTGATCATGGCGCCCTTGGGTCGCCCGGTGGAGCCCGAGGTGTAGATCAGCATCGCCATATCTTTGGCGTCGCGCTGCGGCCGCTCGCCCAGCGGCTGCGTGCGCGCAACAATCGCATCCCAGGTTTCGAAGTCGGTCTGCGGTGACAGCGGCAAGGCAATGCAGGAAACGCCCTGCGGCACACCACTGATCTGTTGCGGCCAAGTATCGAGCTTGCCGACGAACAGCAGCTTGGCCTCGCTGTGCTCCAGCACGTAGCGTACGGTCTCGGCGGTCTCGGTCGGAAAGATGGCCACTGTGGTGTAACCGGCCATCCAGATCGCGAGCTCGGTCATGAAAAAATGCGCGCAGTTCTTCGACAGCAAGGCAATGCGGGACCCCGGCTCGAAACCGCGGTTGCGCAGATGGGCGGCCATGCGCCGTGATTGATCCAGGGTCTGCGCCCAGTTGTAGTCCTTCACCTGGCCCTTGCCAATAGGTTGGGTCAGGAAGACCTTATCGGCGAAGTTGACCTCGTGGTCGTAAACGTAATCGAGAATCAGCTTTGGCTTTGTCATGGTGTCTCCTTTTTGGCAGCCTGCAATTGATCACGGGTCTTTTGTGCCTCACGGCGCGCCGCTTGCGCATAGTCTGCGCCACTTGAAGCATAGAGTATGGCGCGCGACGAGTTGACGACAATCGGCGCCATTGTTTCACCGTCCAGTGCGCGCCAGCCAGCCCTCACTGTCGCGACCGCGTCACCACCCTGGGCACCAACGCCGGGGATCAGCAGTGGCAGGGTTGGCGCAACCAGGCGGACCCGTTCGATCTCGGCCGGGTAAGTGGCACCAACCACCAGTCCGAGCTGACCGTTGAGATTCCACGGCCCTTGCGCCAGCCGTGCCACATGCTCGTACAGCAGCGGCGCGCCCTCGACGCTGGAGAGCCGCTGATTCTGCAAATCGTCACCGCCCGGGTTGGAGGTACGACAAAGCAGGAACGCGCCCTTGCCGTGGTACTTGAGATAGGGTTGCACCGAATCAAAACCCATGAAGGGCGACAGGGTCACCGCATCGGCGCCATAGCGTTCAAAGGCCTCGATCGCGTACTGCTCGGCGGT
>CAITQH010000339.1 GCA_903894475.1 uncultured beta proteobacterium | reverse complement strand
ATGTACCGCTGGCTGGTTCATGACAAGCTCACGGTTTCTGAGATCGTAAAGCGTTTAAATGGCATGCAGATGCCGCCTGAACCGGGTAGGTGCTGGACTGCTCTGCGGGTGCGTCAAGTCCTCACCAACGAAAAATACATAGGCAACAACGTCTACAACCGTAGCTCCTACAAGCTCAAGACCTCCCGCATCCCGAACCCACCTGAAATGTGGATCCGCAAGGAAGCCGCTTTTGTGGGGATCGTGCCCAAAGAGATGTTTGTTGCCGCAAAAGCGATCGTCAACACCACCCCCAACAGCAGTAAAGAACTGCTTGACCAGCTCAAGCAACTATTTGAGCAAACCGGAGTGCTGTCGCGCGATGTCATTGAGCAGACTGCTGGCATGCCCACCGTTCAAACCTATATTTCGCGCTTTGGCAGTTTGAGACGTGCTTATGAGCTGATTGGCTATTGGCCCACGATTGACCCGGATCACCAAGAGGTCAACCGCCGAATCCGGCGCATGCACCCGGAGATCATTGAGCGCACCTATGCAGCCATCACCAAATGGGGTGGCTCGGTTTGGCGCGACCCCAAGACAGACCTGATGCATGTCAACCGGGAACTGATCATTTGCGTGCTGATGGCACGCTGTCACACCCACGTCAGCGGCGAGCAGTGCTGGCGCCTTCGTTTTGACCCGGTCAGGTTGGCACCAGACATCACCATCGCCATACGCCTGAATGACACAAACCAGGCCGAGCTTGACTACTACGTGATGCCCGCGCTTGATCTGGCGGGGCCGGCACTGAGCATCTTCAGCCGGCGTGAAAGTAGTCTGGATTGCTTTCGCTTTGACAGTCTGGACTTTCTTTATGGAATGGCAGAGCGCATGCCGGTGATGCGCCGAGGGCATGGATTGCCGCGCTCCGCTCGCAATGACATCCCGGTATATCAGTAATTCCCCACCCCTAAACATCACCCACCACCCACCACCAAGGAGTCTTTCCATGCTTGACAGTCCGCATCTACCCGATCCCCCGCGAACTTTGCCCCCCACGCCAGAGGCGGTCACGATGGTTCCGGTGAACCGCATTGAGGTACTGAACTCGCGTGAGCGCAACAGCAAGATCTTCAACGACATTGTTGAAAACATCCGCGCCATCGGCTTGAAGAAACCCATCACCGTCACCCAGCGCCCAAATTCCGATGGCGAGCCGAGCTATCTGCTGGTGTGCGGCGAAGGGCGCTTGAACGCGTTTCGCATCCTGGGGCAAAGCCACATTCCGGCACTGGTGGTGGATGTCAGTGACGAAGACGCCTTCATCATGAGCCTGGCAGAAAACATTGCCCGTCGGGGTTACCGACCATTGGAGATACTGGCCGACATCGAGGTGCTGCGCAAACGCGGCTACAGCGCCGATGTCGTTATCCAGAAAACAGGCCTTTCGCCCAAGTACGTCAAAGACTGTGGCCGCCGGGGCGAACATGCAGAGATTTGGCCGGTCTGGAAATGCTGATGGGTTTTGGGCTTCAAACGCAGCGGTTGCAACCAATCCCGGCAT
>CAITQH010000338.1 GCA_903894475.1 uncultured beta proteobacterium | reverse complement strand
CCGGCTGCAGATCATGAACGCCACCGAATCGGACCAGCGCTACAAAATCACTGCCAACGGGCTACCGGGACTGCAATTCAGCACCGAGAATGTGGTGCGGGTGGAATCAACCCAGGCGAGCTGGGTGACAGTACGCCTGCAGGTGCCGCTGCAGGACACGACGCCCGGATCACACCCGATTGCCTTTGAAATTGAATCGCTTGATGCGCCCGGCCATTTGACAGAGAAATCGGTATTCCTGGTACCGCAATAAGGACTTGAAATGAAGAAGAACACTCTTGAAAGCAATCTTCCCTGGTGGAAATTCGGGCATGTCTGGCTCGTTCTGGCAGGTCCTGCGCTGGTCGTCGTGGCCAGTTGTGTGACCTTCTACATCGCCGCAACGCGAATTGATCCATTGGTCGCTGAGGACTATTACCGCAAGGGAATCGAAATCAACAAGACCTTGGAGGAGGATGCAAATGCGGCCAGTCTGGCCCCGGCCGTGCAGGCGCGTAACCACGCGGCGACTGGCGTCGTCGTTCCAGCGGCCCGGCAATGAGAGGCCGGGCGGCCGCCCCAAGAATGAAGATTGTCAGCCCTCCTGAGGCAATGCTCAGATCGGGGCTTTGGGGTTCACAATGTCGCGCAACGCTGCCGCACTCAGGATGCGGACGTGGCGCTGTTTGACCTCAACAATTCCGTCTTCCACAAATCTGGAAAATGTCCGGCTCACCGTCTCAAGCTTCAAACCCAGGAAACTGCCAATCTCTTCCCGCGTCATTCGCAATATCAGTTCCGACTGTGAAAAACCCCGGGCATGGAGCCGCTGCACGAGATTCAACAGGAAGGTAGCAAGACGCTCCTCGGCCCGCATGCTGCCCAACAACAACATGACCCCGTGCTCACGCACGATTTCACGGCTCAAGATCTTGTGCACGTGGTGCTGCAGTGCATTGACTTCGCGAGAGAACTCTTCGATTCGGTCAAAGGGCATGACGCAGACTTCAGCATCCTCCAGAGCCACCGCGTCGCAGGTATGATGGTCGTTGACAATGCCGTCCAAACCCACAATCTCGCCAGCCATTTGAAAGCCCGTAACCTGATCCCGACCATCCTCGGAGGCAACGCAAGTCTTGAAAAAGCCGGTGCGAATAGCATAAAGACTGGTGAATTTCTCACCGTTGCGAAAAAGCGTTGTGCCCCTTTTTATCTTGCGTCTTGCTCCAACCAGTTCATCAACGCGGTCAAGTTCCTCTTTGCTCAGGTCCACAGGCATGCAGAGTTCCCGCAGATTACAGTTCGAGCAGGCTACTTTGAGTGTGTGAGGGTTCATGTCCCTCATTTTGGCACTAATTTGTAAGCGGTCCTGATATCAGTCAAATCTGTGGGATTGCAATCCTTGCGGGTTTTGACGGGTATCAAGACTATTATTTCGATTTCAGGCATATTCGAGAGCCTTGCCAAGGAGTATTCATGAACGCAGCAGTAGCTGAACCCATTTCCGAAGATTTGTTGCGTCGCTTTGATGTGTCGGGTCCGCGCTATACGTCCTACCCGACTGCGGACCGTTTTGTCGAGAGCTTCCAGGTTGACGACTACACGCGCGCGCTGACCATGCGCAGCACGGGCGGCGCTGCCTCGGCAACGCCTTTGTCACTGTACGTGCATATCCCTTTTTGTGAGAACTTGTGTTACTACTGCGCTTGCAACAAGATCATTACAAAACACCATGACAGGGCCGCGCCCTACCTGCGCTATCTGAGTCGTGAGGTGGACCTGCACATTGCCAAACTGGGTGTTGGACAGTCCGTGTCGCAATTGCATCTGGGCGGCGGCTCACCGACGTTTCTGACCGACGATGAATTGCGCGAGTTGATGACAATGTTGCAGCGCAACTTCACACTGGTGCCAGGCGGCGAATACTCCATCGAGGTGGATCCGCGCACCATCGATGCATCGAGGCTCGACACGCTGGCCGAGTTGGGTTTCAACCGCCTGAGCTTTGGTGTGCAGGATTTTGACCCGGCTGTGCAGAAGTCGGTGAATCGCGTGCAACCAGCCGAGCAGGTGTTTACACTGGTGGCAGCAGCCAGGCAGCGCAACTTTGACTCCATCAATGTCGATCTGATTTACGGCTTGCCGCTGCAAAGCCCGGAATCATTCGACCGCACGCTGGCCCAGGTGGTGGAACTGCGACCGGAGCGAATCGCACTGTATGCCTATGCGCATCTGCCAGAGCGTTTCAAACCGCAGCGTCGCATCGAGACGACGGAAATACCCAGTGCCGGCGCCAAAGTCGCCATGCTGGCGCGATCCATGGCCGCGTTCATGGGCGCGGGTTATGTCTACGTGGGCATGGATCACTTTGCGCTTCCCACGGATCCGCTGGCCGTCGCCAAGCAGCAAGGCCGCTTGCATCGCAATTTCCAGGGCTACAGCACACAGCCTGACTGTGACCTGATCGCTCTCGGTGTGTCGTCGATAGGGCGCGTTGGTGCCACTTACAGCCAGAACGCCAAGACCATGGAGGAGTACTGCGACTTCCTGGACCAGGGACGTTTTCCGGTGGTGCGTGGCTTGAGCCTGACAGCCGATGACCTGCTGCGCCGCGCCGTCATCATGGCGGTCATGTGCCAGGGTTTGGTCGTGTTCAGTGCCATTGAAGCAGCGTACGCGATCGAATTTCGCAGCTATTTCGCCGCCGAGATGGCGACGCTTCAGAAACTGGCCGAACAAGGCTTGGTCAAGCTCAATGAGAACAACATCGAGGTGACTGCGACCGGCTGGTTCTTTGTCCGAGCTGTCGCCATGGTGTTTGATCGCTACCTCCAGACGGATCGCACCAGCGCGCGCTTCTCCAAGATTCTTTAGCGCTGTCAGATGCAGTCCTCCCTCGCGTTGACCGCCCTGCTGATGGGCGTGGCGGGGGGGCCGCACTGCGTCGCCATGTGCGGTGCGGCTTGTGCCGGCATCGGACATTCTGCTGGCT
>CAITQH010000337.1 GCA_903894475.1 uncultured beta proteobacterium | reverse complement strand
GGGCGTCGAGGAACGCCTGCTGCGCCGCGCCGGCGCCGTCTGCCAAGGCGTGGCACGCGCCATGGTGACAGGTGCACTCGCGCACTCGAAGGCGCAGGTGGCCGTCGCCGTGACCGGTGTGGCCGGCCCGACCGGCGGCAGTGCGTCCAAACCCGTCGGCACAGTATGGTTCGGCTTTGCCGTGCCGGGTCAAATCCTCACCGAGAAATGCCACTTCGATGGCGATCGCGCCGCAGTGCGCGCGGCCACCGTGCGCCACGCATTCACCCGACTGCTGGAACTGCTGGGCCAGTAGCTGTCATTGCGGACTGGATCCGCAATCCATGGCTCGCGTAGCACTGGATCCCGGATGTTGAAACCCCGGACCTGATCCGGGGCCGGGATGACAGCATCGCGGTCCGGGATGGCAACATCCAGGCCGGGATGACAACATCAGGCCACCTCAAGCGCCAAGTAGTCAATCAGCCGCTTGTCTTCCGTCACCGCATCGTGCGGCACCAGCAGGTATTTCCAGGGCTTGGTGCTGTGGGTCCGCGCATGGTCTGAGGCGTGCTTGCACCACAAGGCGCCCGCCTCGGCTTTGGCCTTGACTTCATCGGTGCCCAGTTCATTGCGCGCCTTGGTCTCAACCATCAGCAGGTAATGCGCGGTTTCCGCGACGAAGTCGGGCACATATTCCGGCTGCTCCACGCCGAGCTTGTAGAACACCTGAAACTGCCCCTTGGCCGGTTTGAACCACTTGTCGGCATCGCGCTCCAGAATCACGGCAAAGCGGCGTTCGGTGTCGGAGTCAAACTTTTGCATCGGGTACAGGCAGCGCGAGAAATGGCCGAACACCATTTGCTTGATGCGGCTGGGCTCATCCACCGTCTGGCGGAAGTCGCGCACTGACTGACCGGCACCCACGGTGTAGGTGGGTTCTTTCAGCGCCGTGAAACCGCGCCGCACTTCCACCGCGTATTCGGTGACCGATTCATAAAAGTGAACCATCATCTGCGCATGGATGTTCTTCGCGATCAGTTGCCGGTCCAGGTCCAGCACGTTACGCACCTCTGCTTCTTCCGTCAGGTAAGTGCGCAAGTGCGCCACCATCTGCCCGGCAAGCTCGTACAGCAGATTGGCATGAACGGTGTAGTCGATGTCGTCAAAGTCTATCAGCGCGTGGACGATGTAATCCTCCAGCCGCTGTTCGGTGCGCCCGCTTTGCGCTGACAGCGTGAACTGCTCATGCGTGCGCAGAGCCTGACCCACCAGGGACCGGTCCTTGGGTTGCAGGTGCAGGCCGACTACATCGAGCTTGAACGGCTTCAAGCCGCTGGTCACCACGCCCTTGGGCACGACGGCAATGCGCGGAATATCTATGGTTTGCCTCACCACCACTTCCACCGTGCGCCGCACCACGTCGGTCAAGTCCAATTCCGTCGGGGCATCCGTGCCGGTGAGCAGGGTGGTTTGCACCGGCGGCAGTCTTTCTTTCACCGCCTCGGCAATGCGAGCCTGCAATTCGGGTGTCAGCAGCGCTTGGCGCGTGGGTGCATCCTGCGGCCGCACCTCGTACTCGGCCAGCACCTGCATCACCGCATGCGCGGCCTGCCGCTCGTGCGCCGTGCTGAACATGGACGTTGCCACCGGCAAACCGCTGGTTGCGGCCTGGGCAGCGGCAACGGGTTCCGGCTCGTTCACGCCCTGGCTCAACCCCAAGGCCCCCGCCAGATTGGGCTGCACCGTCACGCTCTGCATCCGGTCGTCGCCCGCATCGGGCGCTTCCAGAATCAAGGTCTTGAGCTTGATCGGCGAATCCGCCCGGTTCGCGTCGTCAATGATTTCCTGAAACCGGTCGTGCGCAATGATGCTGAGCCGGTCCACTGCCGCGTTTTGGGTACGCTTGCCATAGGGCAGGCGCAAGCCGCGGCCAATCGACTGCTCTACCAGCGTGCGTGCGTTGGCGGCGCGCAACGGCACGATGGTGTAGAGGTTGGTCACGTCCCAGCCCTCTTTGAGCATGTTGACGTGAATCACAATCTCGGTCGGCTCATCCACGCTCTCCACGGCCAGCAGGCGGCGAATCATTTCTTCTTCGTCGGCGCCGCTCTTGCTGCTGTCCACCTGAATCACCTTGTGGCTGTAGCGCCCGCCAAAAAAGGCATCTGACTGCAATAACGTCAGCAAAACACTGGCGTGCGTGGTGTCGCGCGCAATCACCAGCATGAAGGGCTTGACCTCTTTCACACCATTGGTGCGGGCATAGGTTTTGAGCTCTACCTTGGTCGCTTCGTGCATGCGCACGCCGTCCTGCAGCTTGACGCGCTCCACCTCTTCCGGCGGCATGTTCTTCGCATCAAAATTGCGCTGCGTCACCACAGCGGGTTCTTTCACAAAACCGTCTTCCATGGCGCGGGCCAGCGGGTAGTCCATCACCACGTTCTTGAAGGGCACCGGCCCCTTCGTGCCCTCCACAAAGGGCGTGGCCGTCAGCTCCAGCCCCATCAGCGGCCGCAGTTCATTGATGGCTCGCACGCCGGCACTGGCACGGTAGCGGTGCGACTCATCCATCAGCAGCACCAGGTCGGGCAGAGCTGCCAGGTAGTCAAAATAGCTCTGGCCGATGTACTCGCTCAGGCGCTTGATGCGCGGCGCCTTGCCTCCGCGCACCTCCGAGGTGATCTTGGCGATGTTGAAAATGTTGATGGTCACGGGCGAGAGCAGATCGCCCAGCGCCTGGGCACGCTCCTCGTAGTTGTCGCCAGTGATGATCTCGGGCGGATAAGCCGCAAACTCGGCAACGCCCCGGAACACATACTTGGGCGTGTTGGGCGTGAAGTCGGCAATCAGCTTGTCGTAAATCGTCAGATTCGGCGCGAGCACAAAAAAATGCTTGATGCCGTGCGCCTGAAACAAGTAGCTGATGAAAGCCCCCATCAGCCGCGTCTTGCCAACTCCGGTGGCCAGCGCAAAACACATCGACGGAAAATCGCGCTCAAAGTCTTGCAGCGTGGGGAACAGGCCCTTGAGCGTGCGCAGAATGGCCGCCACCTCGGCCGCGTCGCGGATGGGCTGCAGCATGGCGGGAGACGCCTCAATCGCACTGGCCAGCTTAGCCAGCGACTCGGTTTGCGGTGGGCGCAGGCTTAGGCGGCCCGCGATGGCGTTGACTTCGCGCTGGCTCACGGTTTTCCCTTTTTGTTTTTGCTGCTCTTGGGCGTCAAGCTGGTTTTGGATGCACTCTTTTTGACTGTTGTTTTGGCAACTTGTAAGTCCGGCTTACCAGTTGCCACTTCATCAACATTGGCGGGTGCGTCCAGTTCAAACTGCTCCAGCTCACGCCGAATCTCGGCACGCAAATCTGCCTCACTGGGTAATGCAAACTGGTAGCGACTGGCAAAGACCTGCTCATTTTTGTCGGCCAACACATAGCGCACCACTGCGTCATTCTTCTCGCTGCACAGCACCAGACCAATGGTCGGGTTGTCGTCTTTCGTCACCATTTCACGGTCGTAATAGTTCACGTACAGCAACATTTGCCCCAAGTCGCCATGGGTGAGCTTGCCAACCTTGAGGTCAATCACCACATAACATTTCAGCTTGACGTGATAGAAAACCAGATCGGGGTAGAAGTGATCGCCGTCCAGCGTAAGCCTGCGCTGCCGCCCGATAAATGCAAAGCCGCTGCCCAGTTCCAGCAAAAAAGCCTGCAACTGGTTGATCAACGCTTCTTCGATGCGCGACTCCACCAGGCGGTGAGATTCGGGCAAATCCAGAAACTCCAGCACATACGGGTCTTTGATCACATCTTGCGCACGCGTTAGCACGTGCCCCTCATTGGCCAGCGCAAGCACACCTATTTTGTCTCGACTCTTCGCCAGACGTTCGAAGAGGAAGGAATTGATTTGTCGTTCAAGTTGGCGGGCAGACCAGCCATTGCCCACGGACTCGATTTCGTAAAAGTCGCGCACAGGCCTGCGCTCCTCTTTCAAAAGCGTGCGGTAATGCGTCCACGACAAACCGGGATGCAAAGCACCGGGCTTCCATGCCGCATCTGCGGTCAATTCGTCACGCAGTGCGTGACGAATTGCCAAAGCGGCATCTGAAAGGTCACGCACTGCGTGGCGATTTGGCAAAAGCTCAGGATAGGCCAGATAAAAAAGCCGCATGTACTTGAGCGCCGACACCGAAAACCCGTTGCCGTATTCTTGCGACAACCGGGTCGATAAGGTCTGCAGCAAGGCTTTGCCGTAGCCAGCCCGCTTGGTACCGCCCTGCTCAGCCTCCACAATCTGCTGCCCAATCAGCCAGTTGGCGCAGACATGGGCAGTATTGACAGACCGCGCTGCCTGGGTACGCGCCGAGTCCCAGATATGCCGGATGCGATCCAACAGTTCCGCTTGCGGTTGCAATATGCTCATGCCAACCCCTTTTTGTTTTTGACTATGGGCTGGGGCTTAGGCTGGGCAATAAGCCTTTTCATGCCCCGTATGGCTTCCAGAGCAACTATCCGGAATTTCCGGATAGTTGCGTTGAAGTGAAGCCGCACGGTTACGGCGCAAGGTAGGTGAATTTCCGTGAATTCTCCACGCACTGCGTGGAGAATTGGTAGCCCGCTTGGGACTCTAGCCAATTTCCGACGCAGCGCGTCGGAAATTGCCCAGGTCGAGCGATTGGAGCCAACAGTCTTGACCATCACGCCACATCCCCGCCAAACAGCTCATCCTGCGCGGGCGGCGCATCCACCGGCTTCTGCGCCATCGGAAGGTTGGCGACGTTCAGGCTGTAGTCGTCATGGCCCCACTCGCAGCGGTCTTTCACCATCTTGGGAATTTTCTTGAGCGTGAGATTCGGCCAGCGCTGGGCAGCCTGCGCGGCGCTGACACCCCGGTAGGCACCGCAACACACCAGCAGGCTGCGCGGGTTGTTGGGGTCGGTGCCCACTTCGTCACTGAGCGCCTCCAGTTGTTCATGCCCCAGCGTTTGCGTGGTCACATAGATAAAATCGCTCTCGCTGCTGCGCCCCTGCTGCCACCACAGTAGTTCGGAGGGCGCGTAGGCAAAGCCTTCCAACTTGCACATCGCCGCCGAGAGCATGGCCGCGTCGTACTCGGGGTTGATGACCAGATTGCCCCAACCATCGGTGGCGAGCAACGTGGGCGCCAGTTCGTAATAGCGAAAGCCACCACCACCCTGCCACCCGGTGGCCTGCGTCACGCCGCCGGGGTCTTGCCCGTCAATCACTTTTTGCAGACGCGGAACGATGTGCGTGTGGCAATGCTCGCCCAATTCCACCATGATCCAGCGCCGGCCCATCTTGTGCGCAACCGCGCCAGTGGTGCCAGAACCGGCGAAGGAATCGAGGACGAGGTCACCGGGGTTGGTGGCGATGTGTAGAGCGACCTGAATCAGTTGCTCTGGTTTTGGCGTGGAGAAAACGTCATCACCAAACAGGCCCATCATCTCTTTCATCGCATCCTGGTTGTGCCCTGCCAAAGTGTGCTTCCACAAAGACATCGGCATCATCCCTTGATTGATCCCAGAAATGAAGTTCTTCACAGCTGGAACGCTATTCGTCCCTTTGGCACCCCACCAGATTCGACCGTCGCGTTCGTTCTGTAGATGAACCTCCTTCGACATAGCCCACACTCTCGTCCGCTTCGGCCAAATTTCTTCACCCGTGTTTGGCTGACGGATCGCATAGAACAAATTGGGGCGCTCGTCCGCAGAGTATCGACACGTGTAGTCCATTGCCTTCCAAGGCCCACGATGATCGCCATCCGGGTTCTTGTACCTACCCGATTGATCCTCGGTCAACGGAAGGAGATTTCGTGAAAAGCCCCGTGCTTGACGATACACAAGAATATGGTCGTGCACATAGCCAAAATCTTTCGTGTCGGGCGGCGGTGAGTATCTCTTTTCCCACGCGATGTCGCACAAAAAATTGGTTCTACCGAAAATTTCGTCGCACATTACCTTCAAATAGTGCGCCTCGTTGTCGTCAATCGTGATCCACAGCGAACCATCATCAGACAGCAAACGCCGGATGATCTCCAGTCGATCCCGCATCAACCCAAGCCAGATCGAGTGCTCCAGCCCGTCGTCGTAATGCGTGAACGCGCTGCCGGTGTTGTACGGCGGGTCAATGAACACGCACTTCACCTTGCCAGCAAATTCCGCCTCCAGCGCCTTCAGAGCCAGCAAGTTGTCACCCTTGATGAGTCGGTTGTCAAACAGATCGTTGTCCGTCACACGCTGCTTCGCGTGGTAACTGCGCTTCGGGTCCTCCAGCAAAATGCGCGGCTCCAACCGCGGCCGCTGGTCCTTGCCGATCCAAGTGAGCTCTAGTTTTTGTTGCTTCTCGATCATTTTGGTTTTTTTAGGGGGTAGAGACGCCGTGTTTCGTTTCTGGTTGCCCAATACTCACCCGATTTGTCAGAGCCAGGCCAACCTTCATCATCGCAAATGAGGGTTTTGCCGATTTCATGAACCAATGTTGCGAACTCAAGCGCATCTTTCTGTGGAAGAACATGAGCAAGGTCGTTGTAGTGGCACCCGAAGATATTCCGCAGCTGTGCCATGTCGCGGAGCTGGACGAGCTTGTCGCCAATCGTTTTCTGAACATATGACCCGTCTGCCTGCTTTACCTCAACGCGAAGAGACCCAGCCAGTTTCTTGTCGCAGACTTTTGGCAACATATCCCCCAGCGTAAGCCTTCCATTCTTGCGGGGAACATCGCACTCATATCGCGCAGTCAGGTAGTCGCAAATGGCCTCAAGCAAAACTCCGGCACTTCCGCAAGCCGACTGGAGCGCCGGTGGCGCCGAGGCAAGATGCTGCCGAAGTTCAAGAAGTGGTGCGTGGCTCAATTTCGCAGTAGCAATGCCTGTCGCGGCGTCCCAGATACCCAATTCAATCATTTCGCACTGGCCGTTCTTTAACCAGCCCCAACGAAACTTCTCCCGCCACGGCTGATAGTGGGTCGTAATGACTGTGTGCTTGAACTTCTGAGACTCTGCGTAAAGCATTTCAATAAGCCGATCCACATGCGGCTCGTCAATGCTGCCCAGTACATCGTCCATCACGACCACTGTACGCTGTGAGTCTCTATGTGCCGCAAGCGCCAGAAAGATGCACAGCCCAAGCGAGTCAAGATGCGATTCGCTGAAATAAGCATGTGGTGGCTGATCCTGCCTTGACAAGAACTCAGTCGCAAGATCAAGTGAACCCGTCTTTTTCGGATCGAGCTTGAGTGTGATCTTGTTCAAGCCTTCTCCGGGATGGATGATTTCGTACAGTCGCCCTACTTCGGTCCCAATGGCTGAAAGGATTGAGTCGAGGAATGCTTTCCGCTCTTGCTCACAGATTTCAAGAGCCACCTCCAATTTCGGTAAGACCTTGGAAACCACCTTTTGGCTTTCAAGGTTTGTCTGATACTGCTCGTAAACGGTCTTTACGGTCACATACCACGTCCGTTCACTTTCTAGATGAGAACAGAGTTGGCTCGCTGCCTCGCATGCCTTTTTGATCTCCGCAACATCGAGGGCACCAAGGTCACCGTGCTGCGCGATCGTATTTAGTACATCAAGAGACTGTTTGTGTGCATCTGACCATTTGGCAGCCGCCTTCTCCACTTTATCCTCCGCCGCTTTTGCAAGTACTTTCGCCCTTTCGGCGAGGCTGTTGATCACCGATTGCTTGGTAGTGCAGTGTGATTGCGCGGTTGTCGCCGCGCTTCGAGCCGTACTGAGGGCTTCGAGCTTTGCGAGCCGTTCATTGACACGCTGGGCGAGATCTTGAACACGCTCTGTGCTTTCACACAATGGGCAAAAGTCGCCAACGGAATGCTGAGTGAAGTGTTCCTTGGCGGCGGACAGAATTCGTTCAAATGCGGCGTCGCCGGCCATCGCCTCGGTTTCAGCTGCAGCGAGTGATGCATTGGCAGTTGCCAAGACTGCATGGGCACTCTCACCTTCCTGAAACGCCGCCTCGGTCAATTCCTTCAGGGATGTCAATGCCTCGACTGCAGTTATGGCGCTCCGCAGGGCGCGCACATCGTTGGTGGGATCGGCTGGCGGATTCTGGATCGTACTTACGGCCCACTTCAGTGCATTTGTTTCCCCGCTGTTCGACTCTTTTACAAGGCGAGTCAGGGTGTCCCGGTTCTCCGCGATGCGGTTAGCGGCAGTGTTCTGCACGACCCGCGAATCCTTAATCTGATTCCGTAGCGCGGTCTCTGCCTGCTCGACGAGTGAAATATCGATGAACGGTCGAAGCGCGTCGTACTTCTCTTTCGGTGCGTCCTGTACCAATCGGAGAATCGTAGATCGGCGAAGAACCTCCACCTTTGGAGGCACAACACCAGTGGGTGCGACTATGACTGTCTTGGTGCTTGCGCGGGCCTGCCATGTACTGCTATCGATTGATAGCTCTACAAGTATGTCGGCAGCCGATTGGCCTATCGACGGCCAAAACGGATGTATCTGACCAAGCCCCCGATTCTCAAGAGAACCAACCTTTCCGTTTCCCAAGAAATCAAACGCATCACAGATGGTGGTCTTTCCCGACCCGTTCTCGCCGTATATCAGTGTCAGTGACTTCGTCGCATCAAATGTGAGCGAAAAGTCCTTGGTTGAGCCCCGAAACTGTTTTATCCGGAGGAACTTCAAAGGGGCTTTAGTTGCCATTTATTGGCTCCCCTTCGGCTCGGGGCAGGGAGTTTTCTATGGCTGAGTACCAATCCTCCGCTTTCACCTTCCCGGCCAAAATCAGGCTTTGAAGCTTGTCAATCTCGCTGATCTCTGCGATTGATGCATCACGGAGCGCTGTGCATATAAGCTCTGCCAATTGTTGATTCGGTGTAGTCATGGTTACCCCTCAGTCAAGCATCTACTGCACGACAAATACATCGCTGGTACTGGTTTGCCGCGATAGCCTTCAAACCGAATAGTGTTTCTGATCATCACTGCTTCATCTCGAGTGCTGTTAACTCCAGCCCCTCAATCTCCTGCAGCGACTTCCCCGCAATCCCCTGCAAGTCGCCATACATGCCCACCGTCGCGCCCATCACGCGCTCGATCTGCTCCTGGCGCTTTGCCCATTGCTTGATGATGACTTTGCGCTCTTTGTCCAGGTCGTCCTGCATGGATGAGAAGGCTTCCACAATCGCCTCCACGCGGTGCCTGAAGCGCGGGCCGGTGAGGTACTGGTAAACCATTTCGGTCTTGGTTTGCTGCCCTTCACTCAAGGCGCGGGTCTGGCTGATTTGCAGCAGAGCTTGGCGCAGCATGATCGCCACCGGGATGGCCACGCGCGGGGAGGTGATCCACACGCCGTCCACCAGGTCAAACGTTTCCACGCCTTTGGGCAGCACCTGGCTGACCAGCACGCAGACCTCGGCCTTGGCGCTGCGCTGGTCTTCGCGCAGCTTGGGTAGCCAGGCGTCGCTCCAGTTTCGGGTGCGTTTGGACTCCCACAAGATGCTGCCACACGGCACGCCGCTTTGGTTGTTCACGCGCTGCAGCGCATCGCCACCAAACTCGCCTTTCGGCACAGGCTCGATCAGGTCAAAGGGGAACTTGGCGCGCAGCAGGTTTTCAAGTTCCAGCTCTTGCACTTCGCCTTGCAACTGTTGCGAGCCCTGCTCGATCTTTTGCTGGAGCTCATTGACAGTTTTTTTCAATGACTCGATGGTGTGGTCTTTCTCGGCGGCCTTGAGCCGCATTCCGTCTTCGGCTTCGCGTTTGGCCAGTGTCCGCACTTCGGTCAGCCCGTCCTGCACGCGCCTTTCAATGGTGAGTTCCAGCTCGCGCTTGGCGTCGTCGAGTTCACGTTGCTTCTTGATCAAATCCGCCTGGGCCTTCTGAGCTTCAGCCAGCTTGGCATCCTGCGCCTTCATCACGTCTTGCAGGTCCGCCAGCTCGCGCGCTTTGGCTTCCAGTTCGTTGGCCGACGCGGCCTTGGCCTTTTTGGCCTCTTCCGCCGCCACCCGGGCGCGCTCGGTCTTGAGCTGACTCGCCACCTGGTCAGCCACCTTTTCGTCTACATCACGCTGGGCCTGCGTCAGTGCCTTCTCCTTGTCGCGCATGGCCGCTTCGCGCTGCGCGATGTCGCTGTCTTTTTGCGCCAGTTGTTTCTCAAATTGCAGGCGCGTGGAGGCAATCAGCGGCGCCGCCAGAGATTCGGTCAGTTTGATCTCTGTGCCGCATTTGGGGCAGGTGATGGTGGGTTCGGTCATGATTTTTTCTTGCCACCCAGCAAGCCACCGGCCTCGCGCTCGTCAAGCGTCAATTTGGGTGTGGCCTGTTTGATGCGTTTTTCCACGTTCTTGATGTGCTCTGCCGGTGGTATGTTTTCTGGCAAGGTGCCGCCAATGCGTTTGATGGCGTTGCGCACTTCTTTGCCCACCTGCTCATGCGTCTGAATCGCTTGTGTCTGGGTGTTGACACCTTGTGCCAGTTTGTCGCGGGTTTGCGTCATGCGAAACTGGTTGGCGGCCAACTCGGTGGCGTTCATGCGGTCGAGCAGGTTGTCTTTTTCTGGAGTGGTTTTGCGTTGTTTGATGGCGTCGCGCCCCAAGCCGCCATACAGTCCTTTGTAGCCTGCATCATGAAAGACGCCAAACATCTTGCTTTGTACGCCGGCATCTTGTGCCGCACCCGACAAAGCTTTGAATTCCTCTGCTGTCTGCTTGCGCAACTCAAGCCGCTCCACGTCTGCCGTGGCCTGTTCACTCAACTCCTGGCGACGAGTCTGTACCGCGAAGTATTGCTGGGCGTGGGCAATCTCGGGTTTGCGTGGGTCGCCATTCTGGGCGATGAGGTAGCAGGCGAAGCGGGAAAGGTGGTAGTCGTCAACCGGCCGTTGGCTGCCTGAGCCAAGACCGACCATTTTGCCGGCGCCGGCAAAATGGTTTTGAGGGTTATTGCCGGAGGCCTCACATGAAGCGATGGCGCGCTCTATGGCTTGCTCAAAACGGCGCCACTGGCTGTAACCCAGCATCGGCTGCAAATCACGGGCGCTCCAATACTCGGCGTTGTGCTCGTTGGTTTGCTTGAGCGACTCGAATCCGGCGTTAACCGGCGCGACTTGTCTGGTACTCATATTGCCTCCCTTGTTTGCCGTTTGACTGCTGGACTGGATTCGTCCTCGTATTTCTTCAGTCAAGACACCACTGAATAATAAACACTTTTGTGGCGACAACTTTTCTTGAAAGCTTGGCCTCCAGATCCTCGATCAGGCTATTGCGCTGCCCGTCAATTTCATCCTGCCGGTCAAATATCTTGCGGCGCAACTGGTTGCGTTTGTCTTCCAGTTCTCTTTGATGCTTTTGCCAGTGCAGTTTTTCTTCAAGCGTGGCCGACACCGTGGCGGTGCGGCGCACCTCCTTGATCTCGCGGTCCACTTCTTTCACTTCGTTTTCCAGGCCCGCCTTCAGGTCGTCGGCCCAGGCGTCGAGCTTGTGCACCTCGGCATCAAAGTAGCCCAGGTTGCGCTGGTTAACTTCACGGATGTGCTGGTTCTCCAAACGTTTGAGTGCGTCTTGCAAAGCGGCATCGGCCCGGCCGTGCTCTGACGCTGGCGTTGGCAATACCTCGGCTGGCAGGCGCAACAGCTTTTCCGGGTCTTCATCGTGCAACGGCTCGCCGGCATCGGTAATGCCGGCCAGCAGCAAGTAGTCTTCTGCAGTGCCCAGCGCCTCAATAGACAAGACGCTCAGGGCAAGCCAGCCACCTGTGCCACGCAGGGCCTGGAGTGTTGAAACCTTGGCGCCATAGCCGTCGTAGCTGAAGCTCAGTCTGGCCACGGGCAATTTGCGATCCCGGGCCTGCGCCATCAAAGCCTGGGCCAGCGGGTGGCCAGTGCGGTATAGGTGGGCATCGCCACTGCGCCGGGGTAGCTCGTAGCGACCGGGCGGCGCTTCTTGCGACGGGACGCCTTCCGGGGTTTGGGTCAAGGTAAAGCCTGCGTCGTCGAACGTGGCGTGGCCTTGCAGTTCGACCCGGGTCAAGTCCATCAGCAGGCGCTCAAAGCGGCTGCGGGCGCTGGTGCTTTCAAGTTGGCGGGTTCTGAGTTTTTCTTGTACCGCATCGTCAAAGTTTTCCAGCAGCAACTGGCGCGTCTTGAGCATGGCGGCATTGACCTCGTCAGACAGGTCAAGCTGCAGTTGCTGGAATGAGGTCTCAATCTCGTGCGGGTTGCGGCAGGTCTTGTAGATGTCAGCAATGCGGCGTTCAAAATCGACACCGCTGCCAATGGTGCCCAGCACTTCGTCGCTGGCACCAAACACGCCTTCGAACAGCTGAAACTTCTGCGCCAGCAACTCGTACACCCGCCGGTCGGCGGCATTGCTGCGGTCGATAAAGTTGACCACCACAACATCGTGCTTCTGTCCGTATCGGTGGCAGCGGCCTATGCGTTGTTCAATGCGCTGGGGGTTCCAGGGCAGGTCGTAATTGATAACCAAAGAGCAGAACTGCAGGTTGATGCCCTCGGCCCCGGCTTCAGTGGCGATCATGATCCGTGCCGAATCGCGAAAGTGCTCTACCAGCGCGGCGCGGGTGTCTGCGGTGCGCGAGCCGGTGATCCGGTCGGTACCAGCGTGTTGTTGCAACCAGGCGCTGTAAACCTGCTGTGCCTGCGCACTTGTGTTGGTACCGTTGAACAGCACGGTTTGACCTGCGTAAGGGCTTTGTTCCAGCAACTCCAACAAATAGGCTTGGGTGCGTTTGGACTCGGTGAAGATCAACGCCTTCTGGTTGGCGCCCAGCCTCTCCAATTCAGAGAAGGCTTTGCCCAGCGCCTGCAACAGGGCCTGGCCCTTGGCGTTGTCGCGGATGGTGGCGGCCTGATTCTGGAACGCGCGCAACTCGGCAATTTCTTCAAGCACGCTGGCTGTTTGCTCGGCGGTCGGCGGCGCTTCGGGTTCGCTCCACTCGTCTTCGGTTTCGTCGAGTGCTTCGTAATCTTCGTCCAGCGTTTCTGCCAATTCCTGGGCTGGTGTGGCTTTAAGCTGGTCTTCGAGCCGCTGTGCCATGGTGCCCAAGGCCCCGGCTATGGCGTAACTGCTGGACGCCAACAGCTTCCACAAAACCAGCGAGATCAGTTGCCGTTGGCTTGATGGCAGGGCGTGGCTGGCCGGACGGCGCAGGTACTCGGCCACCATCTGGTGCAGTGCCTGCTCATCTTGCGAGGGGGTGAACTCCTGCACCAACGGGACCCGCCGTGTGTACGAGATGTACGGTTGCACCTGGCGACGCAGCGTGCGTGTGCAAACGCCGGCAAGACGGCTGCGCAGTTTGGCAAAACTGTCCGCATCGCCAAGCCCGCCAAACTGGTCACGAAAACTGGTCAGATCACCAAAGACGCGGTCGTCCACCATGCTGACCAGGCCATACAGTTCCAGCAGGGAGTTTTGCAAGGGGGTGGCTGTGAGCAAAACCTTCGGGGCATGGGCTAGGGCTTCCTTCAGCGCCTTGCCGATCACGTTGCTGGGTTTGTAGACGTTGCGCAGGCGGTGCGCCTCGTCCATCACCACCAGGTCCCATGGCACGCGCTGCAGGTCATCCGCCTTGGACTTGGCAAACTGGTACGAGCAAATGACGAGGCGGCTGCTTTGCTCAAACGGCAGCTTGTGGCCTTCCTTGCGCAGCTGCTTGTAGTTTTTGGCTTCCAGAATCAGCGCTTGCAGACTGAACTTGTCTTGCAGTTCCTGGTGCCACTGCTTGCGCAGGTTGGCAGGCACGATGATGAGTATGCGGCGTTTGCGCTCGGCCCAGCGCTGCGCAATCACCAAACCCGCTTCGATGGTTTTACCCAGCCCCACCTCGTCGGCCAAGATGACGCCTTTGGACAGCGGGCTTTGAAAGGCAAACAGCGCGGCGTCCACCTGATGCGGGTTCAGGTCCACTTGCGCATCCATCAGCGTGGAGGCCAACATGTCGGCCGAGCCCGCGTTCACCCGGCGTGACAGGAGCCACGCGATGTATTGGGACTGATAGAGGGTGAGGTGGGCTGACAAGGCAGTAATCTTTTGTTACTGCCTTGGATTATGAGGCTGTGCCGGAACGCGCAGCGGGCAACTTCAGGCCCGAATGAAATCCTGCAGCCGCCGGCGAGGCGCCGGCTCGACCGGCGGCGCGTAGCCAACACGTGCCCACATCTGCACCGTTTGTCCGGGAAGCGACGCGCCACAAAGCCTGTGAATATCGGCATAGGGTTTGGCCTGTTCCGGATATTCCTGCAGCGCCTGTGACAGCGGCTGCATCGACAGGCCGTGCGCGGTGGCCGCCAGTTGCACGCGGGCGTAGGCACGGCCCGCGTTGATTTGGGTGACGCGGTCATTGCCCTCGCTCACCAACCACAGGAAGTCGGGCGTGGAGTCAAGCTTCTGACCAAAGTCCTTCACCTGACTGGTGGTGGCGTAGTCGTCTGGCGCCGGCGCCTTGCTGCGGTCAAAGAGGCCCACGCGATTGAGCAGCCACACCATCGGGTCCAGATTCGAGAGCCCATCGCGATGCGCTGCAATCTCGCTCGCACCGACACGCAACACGTCATAGGATTCCATGATGGTGCGCGGCGTGCTCAGTTCGATGCGCCAGGCTTGCAATGCCAGCTTGCGATGCTGCTTCAGCGCATCGGCCTGCTCGGCCCCAGCATGGCCAAAGCGCAGCGCATGTGGCTGTACAGCTTCCTTCATGGCCTGCCATGCGGCAGGTGCAATCGGTCGTGCGGGGT
>CAITQH010000336.1 GCA_903894475.1 uncultured beta proteobacterium | reverse complement strand
GGCTTGTTCATCGCCATAGGAATGCGCACCCGGCGCATGACAAATCGAGACCGCCTTCATGCCCACGGGTCCAGCACCAACCAGTTTTAAGTGCAAAGTGACACCACCCGGCTTCCTGGCCAGCAGGGACTTTTGCATGCAGGTGTCCAGCACATCTTCGGCCATGGCGCGGTAAGTGGTCCACTTGCCGCCGGTCACAGTCACCAGACTGCTGCGACTCACCAGCACCGTGTGCTCTCGGCTCAAACCCTTGGTGTTCTCGCCCTCATCGTCCTGCGGTTTGACCAGCGGGCGCAGACCCACCCAGATGCTTTTGACGTCCGCGCGCAGCGGTGGACGCTTCAAATAGAGGGCCGATTCATTCAGAATGAAATCAACTTCTTCCCTGAAGGCCAGCGGCTCACGTGCCAGATCATGGCGCGGCGTGTCAGTGGTACCCAAAATCACTTTACCCAGCCACGGCACAGCAAACAAGACCCGCCCGTCGCTTGTCTTGGGCACCATCAGGGCGCTGTCTCCGCCCAGAAATTCACGATCCACCACGATGTGGACACCCTGACTGGGCGCCACCATCGGTCTGACCGGACGTCTGCCATCGCTCCTGTTGGCGGCTCCATCCTTTTGCCGGAGTTCATCGACCCAGACGCCTGTTGCATTCACTACGCAACGCGATCTGATGCGGTATGGCTGCCCGGTTAGCGTGTCTTGGCAAACCAGCCCGGCCACCCTCGCGTCGTCATAAAACAGGTCGGTGGCGCATATATAGTTGACCAGCAAGGCCCCCTGTGCTGCGGCGCTGCGCGCCAGCGCCAGCGCCAGCCGGGCGTCGTTGAACTGACCATCCCAGTACTTGACCCCCCCCATCAGGTCTTGCGACTTCGACGCCGGCAACAAGGCCAGGGTTTCCGCAGAATTCAGTATTTCAGTGCGTCCCAAGCGGGCCTTCCCGGCCAAAACGTCGTACAACTTCAGCCCGGTAGCGTAAAGCGGAAGCTCCCACCACCGGTAGGCCGGCACGACAAACGCCAGGGGTTGCGCCAGATGCGGTGCGTTTTCCAGCAGCGTGCTGCGTTCATGAAGAGCTTCGCGCACCAACCCAATATTGCCTTGCGACAGATAGCGCACGCCGCCATGGACCAGTTTGGTAGCGCGTGATGAGGTGCCTTTGGCAAAATCGTGCGACTCGACCAGCACCACTTTGAATCCGCGCGCGGCGGCGTCAAGTGCCACACCCAGGCCGGTGGCGCCACCACCCACGATGGCGATGTCATATTGGGCATCCGCAGCCAGACAAGCGGTCAATTCATGGCGTCGGGTCGGAACTGCGTGTGGGTAACTTGACATCGGCAGGATTTCTCAAACTGGGGTCTGGCTGGCGCTGACTCGCGTCAGCTTTCATCTCGATCAATAATGCCCTTTCTCCCCATTCCCGCAGTATCCCATGACCTATCTGCTCGCCCTGGACCAGGGCACCTCCAGTTCCCGCAGCATCGTGTTCGACGCCCGCGGCCGTATCGTGGCCCAGGCACGGATGGAGCTGACGCAACTTTACCCCCAGCCAGGCTGGGTCGAACACGACCCGCTGGAAATCTGGCGCACCCAACTGGCCACTGCGCGCGAAGCACTGCTCAAGGCTGGCATCTCAGCACGCCAGGTGCGTGCTCTTGGCATCACCAACCAGCGTGAAACAACCGTCGTCTGGAACCGCTCCACCGGATTGCCGATTCACCATGCCATCGTCTGGCAAGACCGCCGAGCCGAGCCGGACTGCCAGGAGTTGCGAGAACGCGGGCTGGCCGCGACGATTCAGGCCAAGACCGGTTTGCTGGTCGATGCCTATTTTTCCGGCACCAAGCTCAAGTGGCTGCTTGATCACGTGCCAGGAGCACGCCAGCAGGCTCAAAACGGTGAATTGGCCTTTGGGACCGTCGATAGCTGGCTGCTATGGTGTCTGACCGGCGGCGCGGTTCACGCCACCGATGTCAGCAATGCCTCGCGCACCATGCTGTTCAACGTCCACAGCAACCAATGGGATACCGAATTGCTGAAGGCACTGGACATTCCGGCCAATTTGATGCCCAGGGTCAAGCCGTCGAGCGCGCTGTACGGCGAGGTCAGAGCTGACTTGCTGGGGCACAGCATTGCCATCGGCGGTGTTGCCGGTGATCAGCAAAGCGCCCTGTTCGGCCAGGCCTGCTTCAAGTCCGGCATGGTGAAGAACACTTACGGAACCGGGTGCTTCATGTTGATGCACACTGGAGGCAAGTTCGAGACCTCCAGCAACGGCCTCATCAGCACCAGCGCGGCACAAACGACGGAGCGGACGGAGTTCGCACTTGAAGGCAGTGTTTTTATTGGCGGCGCTGTAGTGCAATGGCTGCGAGATGGCTTGCGCGCGATTGCAAGCAGCGCCGAGGTGCAGCAACTGGCGCAAAGTGTGCCGGATTCGGGCGGCGTGATGGTGGTGCCGGCGTTTACCGGACTCGGCGCCCCTTACTGGAAACCCGATGCGCGTGGCACCATCACCGGACTGACGCGCGGTAGCAACGTCGCCCACATCGCCCGCGCCGCGTTGGAGAGCATTGCCTTTCAGAGCGCTGCCTTGCTGCATGCCATGAGCCGCGATGCGGTAGAGGCGGGCGGATCGCGGGTAAGCGAACTGCGGGTGGACGGTGGCGCCTGCGTGAACGACTTATTGATGCAGTTCCAGGCCGATTTGCTCGGTATTGCGGTTATCCGACCGGCCATCACCGAAACCACCGCACTTGGCGCGGCCTATCTGGCTGGTCTGGCCACTGGTATTTATCGGAGCACCGACGAACTGACCGATTTGTGGCAAGTCGAGCGGCGCTTCCTGCCGACACTCGCCACAAGTCGCGCCACGGAGTTGATGGAGCAATGGGAGCACGCAGTCCGGCAGGCTGTCCTTTAGACTTGGGACTTCACCCCGCGCCTTGTGGCAATCCATTGACGGCATGGATCGCCGCGTGCTACGCCCTCGCGATGACGAAAGCGGGCGCCATCCATTTTGGAAAGACGAATTATGAGCAAACGCATTGCATTCATTGGCGGTGGCAACATGGCAAGCGCCATCATCGGCGGCCTGCTGAGTCAGGACTTTTCGCCGCGTCAGATTGACGTCGTGGAGCCGTTTGCCCCGGCCCAGGAAAAACTCCACAGTAGCTTTGGTTTGACGGCGCAGGCGCAGGCCGGATCCTTCTTGAGTGCTGCCGATCTGGTGGTCTGGGCCGTCAAGCCCCAGGCTTTCAGGCAAGCCGCCCAGCAAGTTCAGTCGTACACCCAGAAAGCCCTCCACCTGAGTGTGGCAGCGGGCATTCGCAGCGACAGCATCGCACACTGGCTGGGGACCGAGCGCATTGTGCGCGCCATGCCAAACACGCCAGCCCTGATTGGCAAAGGCATCAGCGCCCTGTTCGCACGCGAGCGGGTGAGCCATGACGACAAGGTCTGGATTGACGAAGTCATTGCCAGTACCGGTGAGCTTGTGTGGGTTGACACGGAAGACAAGCTCGATGCGGTAACGGCACTCTCGGGCTCCGGGCCGGCCTACCTTTTTTACTTTATGGAGGCTATGAGCACTGCCGGAATCGAGATGGGTCTGACGCGTGAGCAGGCGCATCAGTTGACGATTGCCACATTTGTCGGTGCCGGCGCGCTGGCACAGGCCAGCAGCGAGTCACCCAAGATCCTGCGTCAACGTGTCACTTCCAAAGGGGGCACGACCGAAGCGGCCATCGCCTCCATGGAAGACGATGACCTGCAGGCTCAATTGATCAACGCCATGTACACGGCGCGCCAGCGGGCCAAAGAACTGGGTGACGAATTTGGCGCAGATTGAGAGTCAACCGTCGACGCTGCGCAAACGTTACGATAGGGCAAATTACTTCTTGCTTTATCCACAGGACCCCACATGAAAAAACTTCTTACCGCACTCATCAGCGCCGCCATCATCGCCATGCCATTGGCCGTGATCTCCAGCCCCGCAGCCGCCCAGGGCACAAGCCAGGCTGAGCCGGCCAAAGCCAAGAAGGCCGGCAAGGCCAAGTCCAAAGCGGCGTCCAAGGCCAAGAAGTCAAAGGTCAAGAAGGCCAAAAAATCGGCAAGTGCGGCGTCGCAGTAAGCCGTTTGCAAGTGCCGCCTCAAAAAAGGCCGCCCCATCGGGTGGCCTTTTTCAATGCAGGGCGTAACTGGCAGTGATGCCGGCAAACAGTGTGAAACCAAGCCAGTGGTTCAAACGGAAAGCCTTGAAGCAACCGTCCCGCGCACGGTCTCGAATCAATGTGTAATGCCAGGCGACCTGCCCGAAAGCGAGCGTCACGGCAACATAGAACGGTGTGCCTTGGGCATAGGCCGACAGTGCAACATCCCAACTGACGATGTAAACAAGGTAGCAAAGCAGAATTACTGGAACGTCCCAGCGACCCAGGGTGATGGCGGACGTCTTCATGCCGATTGCGAGGTCGTCATCTCGGTCTACCATGGCGTATTCGGTGTCATAGGCCAGCACCCAGAACAAATTGCCCAGCAGCAAAACCCAGGCCAGCCATGGCACGCTGGCGCGCATGGCCACGAGGCTCCAGGTGTCTTGCCCCTGCGCTGCCGAGAATGCCATTGGAATCCCAAAACTGAAGGCCACACCCAGCACTGCCTGCGGCATGGATACAAAGCGTTTGGCATAGGGGTAAAAAAGGGTAAGGATCAGTGCCACGAACGACCAGGCAATGGTGACTGCGTTGGTAGTCAACACCAAGGCAAAGGCCAGTAAGGCCAAGCCCGCACCTAGCGACAAAGCCTCTTTGACCGACACCGCACCGGTGGTCACCGGACGCGCCGCGGTACGCTTGACGTGCCGGTCAAACTCGCGGTCGGCCACGTCATTGATACAGCAACCGGCACTGCGCATCAGGATAGTACCCAGTGAGAACACGAGCAGCAGGTGCCAACCGGGGAAACCGTTGGCCGCAACCCACAATGCGCTCAGGGTGGGCCATAGCAGGAGCAGCCACCCGGCGGGGCGATTCCATCGAATCAAATCCAGATAAAGTGACAGCCGCAGCTTCAGGGAATTCACTCGACGCACCTCAGGAAAGTCTTGTCACGCCAGGCAACTCGCAGGCATAGATGGCATTTCTCAAGGCCGCAATCGCCTCGTAGCGGGTAAAACTGCGACGCCAGGCCAGGACCACCCGACGCGTTGGTGGATCGCCAGCAAACGGCAGATACTTGATATGCGGTTCTTCATCGCGTTTGCGCCGCGTTTTGATTACAAAAGCTTCCTTGGGCACACTCAGGCGCGGCACCAGCGTGACGCCCATGCCGGCAGCCACCATGTGCTTGATGGTCTCCAGGGAAGAGCCCTCAAAGCTCTTGCGAATGCCGTCGGCGTTGCTGGAAAAACGGGCAAATTCCGGGCAGACCTCCAGCACATGATCACGAAAACAATGGCCACTGCCGAGCAGCAGCATGGGTTCCTGCTTGAGCTCTTCGGTTGTCACCTGGTCCAGCCTTGCCAGACGATGCCCGGACGGGACGGCTGCCATGAAGGGCTCATCGTACAAGGGGGCGACGGCCAGGCCAGCGTCCGGAAACGGTTCGGCCAGAATGGCACAGTCAATTTCGCCGGTACGCAACATGTCGAGCAATTTAACGGTGAAGTTTTCCTGCAGCATCAACGGCATCTGCGGCGTGCGCGCAATCACCTGACGCACCAGATCGGGCAACAGGTAAGGACTGATGGTGTAAATAACGCCCAGCGTCAGCGGCCCAGTCAGGGGATCCTTGCCGCGCTTGGCAATTTCACGAATCGCTGCTGCCTGCTCCAGCACACTTTGTGCCTGACGCACGATGTCCTCTCCCAGTCCCGTCACTGTGACCTCATTGGCGCTGCGCTCAAACAACTTGACATCAAGCTCTTCCTCAAGTTTCTTGACGGCGACCGACAGCGTTGGCTGCGAAACAAAGCAGGCATCCGCAGCCTTGCCAAAATGCCTCTCACGCGCCACCGCCACAATGTATTTGAGTTCAGTCAGAGTCATTCTTGAGGGGCCCGCCGTGTAACGTTCAGGCCTTCAGGTATTCTAGTTGCGCCCCCAGCCAGCGATCTATGTGTTGACGCGCCTGCGCCGGATATTGGTCCAACAACAAGGGCGCCTGTTTGCGCGCCCACTCGAGCAGCGCGGTATCCGTCAGAAGATCGGCAAATCGCAGCAACGCCGCACCGGATTGGCGTGCGCCGAGAAACTCGCCGGGTCCGCGGATCTCGAGATCGCGCCGCGCAATCTCAAAACCATCATTGCTTTGTGCCATGGCTTTGAGCCGCTCACGCGCCATCTCACCCAGACGCGGCGCGTCCCCCGTGGAGTACAGCAGCACGCAGGCAGACGCTGCAGCCCCGCGTCCAACGCGGCCACGCAATTGGTGCAACTGGGACAAGCCAAAGCGTTCAGCGTGCTCAATCACCATCATGGATGCGTTGGGCACATCAACCCCGACTTCAATCACTGTGGTGCTGACCAGAACGCCCAACTGCCCACCGACAAAAGAGGCCATCACTGCCTTCTTCTCGGCCAGTGGAAGGCGCGAGTGCAGCAAACCTACCGTCACTTCCGGCAGGGCGGTGCTGAGCTGGGCATAGGTCGCTGTGGCGTTGCTCAAATCAAGCGCCTCACTCTCTTCAATCAAAGGGCAGACCCAGTAGACCTGCCGGCCAAGCGCGAGCTGCTCACGAAGGCGCCTGATCACCTCGTCGCGGCGGCCGTCGCTCACGACCTTGGTCGTGACGGGGGTTCGTCCCGGTGGCAGTTCGTCAAGCGTCGAGACATCCAGATCTGCGTAGTAGCTCATTGCCAGGGTGCGCGGAATGGGTGTGGCTGTCATCATCAGAAGGTGGGGCTCCAGCACGGCTCCTTGAAGCTTGCTACGCAGCGCCAGGCGTTGTGCCACGCCAAAGCGGTGCTGCTCGTCGATGATGGCCAGTGCCAGATTCTTGAACACGACCTTGTCCTGAATGATGGCGTGCGTGCCCACCACCAGAGAGGCCTCACCGCTGGCGATCAATGCCAACATGATGCGCCGCTCCTTGATTTTCTGACTGCCGGTCAGCCAAGCGGTCTTGACACCTATGGGCTCAAGCCAGCCAACGAGCTTGCGGAAATGTTGCTCGGCCAGAATCTCCGTGGGCGCCATCAGAGCGCATTGCCACCCAGCCGCTATGCAGAGGGCGCCTGCCAGCGCGGCAAGCACGGTCTTGCCTGACCCAACGTCACCCTGCAGCAGGCGGTGCATGGGAATCGATCGTGCCAGATCAGAGGCAATTTCCTGGCTGACGCGGCGTTGCGCTCCCGTCAACTGAAACGGCAGCGCCGCCAGCAACTGATGATGCAAGGGCAAACCGTCGTTTACCGGCGCACTCAGCGCCGGTGCGCGCAGGGCGGCGCGCTCCCGTTTGGCCTGCAGTTGTGACAACTGCTGGGCCAGCAACTCCTCGGCCTTGAGTCGCTGCCACGCCGGGTGACTGTGGTCTTCCAGGGTGGTCAAAGCCACCGCCGGCGTCGGGTTATGCAAAAAAGTCAGTGCCTGGCGCAACGACCACGCTGGCTGCAGCCCAAGTGCATACAGATTTTCAGTCGGTACGGTGTCCGCCAAATCAGCGCGGGCCAGGCCGCCCTCCACGGCCCGGCGCAGGTACGCCTGTGGCAGGCCTGCCGCCGTCGGGTAGACCGGCGTCAGCGCCAGCGGTAATTCACCCAGCGCCGACTTGAACGACGGATGCATCATTTGCCAGCCCAGCAAGCCACCCTTTATTTCGCCACGAACCCGGATCCGGTTGCCCACTGCCAGCGCTTTTTGCTGCGAAGCATAAAAGCTGAAGAAGCGCAGCAAGCAGCTATCTGACCCATCATCCAGCGTCACCAGCAACTGGCGCTGACCTCTTTGGCGCACCTCGCAAACCGTGACGACCCCCTCAATCTGCACCATCTCACCGTCGCGCACGTTGCTCAGTTTGACGATGCGGGTTTCATCTTCATAGCGCAGCGGCAGATGCAGGGCCAGATCGATCGGCCGCAGAAGGCCCAGCTTGCGCAGCGCCTTCTGCGGACCGCTCAGGGCCGACGATGACGGGTTGGCAGCTTGCAGCTTCATGCTCCTATTTTGCCGGCTATCCAACGATCAGTTCAGACATGGGACAATTCTTCCCTTTTCTTCCAACTTGGTACGGGTTTGTCCAACCCTCAAGCACCATGCCAGCATCATTGCCTGACGCCAGTACCCATTATTCGCTGAGCGACTTCGACTTCGATTTACCCGAGACCTTGATTGCCCAGCACCCTGCGCCCGAGCGCAGCGGCTCGCGCCTGCTCGATGGGACGGGTGAAATACCGGTAAACCGGATCTTTCGGGATCTGCCAGACCTGCTGCGAGCCGGCGATCTGCTGGTATTCAACGACACCAAGGTCATCAAAGCCCGTCTTTTCGGCGAAAAACCAACGGGTGGAAAAGTTGAATTGCTGATCGAGCGGGTGCTCGGCGGCAATCAGGTTGCAGCCCATATGCGGGTCAGCAAGAAGCCTGAAGTCGGCACCACGCTGACCTTGCTGGGTGCGCCGGGCACGCACGATGGCTTGCGAGCCACCCTGCTGGGGCGCTGGCCCGACGCCGATGGCGCCCTGTTTCGCCTGGTTCTGTCCAACGACGCCGGGGACGACCCGCTAACGCTCATGGAGCGTCATGGCCACGTGCCACTGCCGCCTTACATCAAACACAGCGACTATGCAGAAGATGCTGCACGCTACCAGACCGTGTTTGCAAAGAATCCCGGCGCTGTGGCAGCCCCAACAGCGGCACTGCATTTTGACGACGCGCTGCTCGCCGCCCTTGACGCCGCTGGTGTACAGCGCACGCAGGTCACCCTGCACGTCGGCGCCGGCACTTTTCAGCCAGTCAAGACCGAGAACCTGTCACAGCATCAAATGCACAGCGAGTGGTACGAAGTCCCGGCAGCGGCGCAGCAGGCGATCGCCGACTGCCGCGCGCGTGGTGGCCGTGTCGTGGCAGTGGGTACAACCAGTGTGCGCGCACTGGAATCCTGGGCAAGCGCAAAAAGCGAGGTCGGAGCCGAAGACTCTGCTCTGACCCCCTTTGCCGCGGAAACTCGGATCTTCATTACGCCCGGCTTCGAGTTCAAGGTCGTGGAGTTGCTGATAACCAACTTTCACCTGCCCAAGTCCAGCCTCATGATGCTGGTCAGCGCCTTTGCCGGTCATGCGCATGCGATGGCCCTGTACCGCCACGCCATTGCTGGAAACTATCGTTTCTTCAGCTACGGCGATGCCATGCTGCTGAGACTGTCCGAAGCATGAAAAGCGAGGTAAAGCCTATCGGTGGTGTTCGCGCCGGCGCTCTTCAAAGACAAATTCTTCAAGGTCCGGATCCATGGCATTGCGTGAAGAGACAATGCCGATAGGCCGCCCATTCTCAACCACCGGCACATGACGGAAGCCGTTTTCCTGCATCAAAAGCAGCGCGTGCCCGTAGGATTTTCCAGGCTCCAGGGTCTTGGGATCGGCGGTCATGACCTGGGCCAAGATGGTGGTTTTGGCATCCAAGCCCTGGGCGATGACCCGAAACACCACATCGCGCTCCGAAAAAATGCCGACCAAGCGCTCGTTCTGAACGACCAGAATGGCACCGACGTTCTTGTGCGCCATCAGCTTGGCTGCCTGGCTGACAGTGGTCTCTGGGGGAGCAGTAAGAAATTTCTTACGCTCCATCAAATTTTTAATAGGTTGTTCGAACATATCGCCCTCCAGAAGCGAATGCTATCGGTGTTTTTAATTACTTCTTTGACCTGCATCAACCGCCAGACGAAGCGAATCCCCGGGACAACCCTAGGTCCTCCAACTCCCAAACTTTTTGGGGTTGGCGTTATTTTTTGGTCATTTCACGCCTCTGGCCGTAAGATAGCGGCAGTGAACTGGAGAATCCAAAATGTGCAAGAAACTGTTGCAGTGCGCTGCCCTTCTGTCCGGTGCAGCCTTGCTGATGGCTTGCTCGCCTAAAAGTGTGAGCTACAGCAAGGACGTTCAGCCAATTCTGAGCAAGAACTGCTCCGAATGTCATGCGCCGGGCAAGCCCGGATTTGACGCCAGCGGACTCGACACAACCAGCTATGGGTCGCTCATGAAGGGTGGCAAGTTTGGCGCCTTGGTCAAACCTGGCGATGCCTTCACCAGCGCCTTGAACATGCTGGTCGAGGGCCGCGCCCATCCTTCCATCCGCATGCCCCATGGCAAGGAAAAGCTAGCTGCAGCGGATACTGAAACGCTAAAGAACTGGGTCAACCAGGGCGCGAAGAACGATTAGTCGAGTTGGTGCGGCTGGCGGGGATCGAACCCACGGCCCTCGGCTTCGGAGGCCGATACTCTATCCACTGAGCTACAGCCGCATCGCGCCCGATTGTAACTGCTTGACCTCAAATTCGCCACCTTTAGCCTTATCCAACGAGGTATGAACCTGAAGTAGTGTCCGTGATTCCAACGAGGTATGAGCGTGAACTGCGGACTTGGGTCGATTATTTCCCACATGGTGATCGACATGGACGAGACCCGTCTACAAACAATTTCCCAACTCCAGTCGTTTTTGGCTGGTACGGCCGAGGTTCAGTTGACTGCTGGCCGCGTGCTCGATGGCTAGAGCCTGCACAAGCGCTATCGTGCCCCAGCCCATGCGTTTGCGCGGCGCTATACGCCGGGCGATGTCAGCAGTGAAACTGTCTGCCTTGACTGAGCGTGGCGCAAAACTCCCCTTGTTCACTGCGTTTGCTTGGGAATCAAACTCTCGCCGCTGCCAGCTTGCGACGACGTGCAACGAAACCCATCAGGCCCAAACCAGACAGCAACATCACATAGCTTTCAGGTTCCGGGACGGCTGCAACGGTTGCGCCAATGGCACCAGTATTGCCGCTGAGATTCAAGACATCCGCGGCAAAGTAGGCGCCAGTACCGCTGGTAGAGAGATGGTTGAATTCGGAAAGGGTTGCGCTGTGGACTGTGAAGTTCAAGGGATCAACATAGCCGCCCCCGGAGCCGCCCTGAGTGCACGAACCGGTGCAGACAATTCCGTAGGTAAAGTTGCCGAAAGGCGAATTGCCGGCAGGGCTTGCGACGCCAAACCTGCCATTGAGTCCATTGGCGAAAGATATGTCAGTTATGTCGCTGGCGGTAGCACCACTGAGGTTGAAAGAGAATATGGAATGCGAGTCGGGGTTGCCAGTGGTTAGAAAGTTCAGATCGCTGCGTAAGACAACATTGACCAACACATCGCTAAAGCTCTGGGTCAAGGTGACCGAGCCATAGGGTTCTGTGCCAAATTGGCTGACGGCAGTGGAGTTCAGAGAATAACTTGCCGTCTGGGCTGCGGCCAGATTCGGCAGGAACGAGATCAGCAGGGCGATCCAAAGGGCATGAATGATTCGCATGGCATTATCTCTTGGTGGGTTGCGATGACGCTAGTTTCCAGGAGTTGGGGCTGTCTGCCAATGAAGCGGCGCTACCCTTTTGTCGGTAGCTGGCTACTGGTATTGCTTGGACAATAAGTAGTAGCTTGGCTTGCAACCAAGTGGTTGTCATGTACCAGAAATGGACGGAGACGGCTCTGCGGCGGCGGGGACCACATTGCAACGCTCGGACGGTTCGTGCCAATGTCGGCTCAGGATGAGGCAGCTCGGCAAAATCGATGACAGCAAGTGTCAGTGGACGCCAGTGTTCCTTCTTGGAAACTGACGATCAAGAACGAACGGCTGATCCCAAAAAAGTTGTGAACCCAAGCCTGTTATTCCGGCTTAAGCTACCTTCTCGTCTGCGCCGTATCCAGGTCATCGGTGTGGCGCTCTGATATTTGAAAAAAAGTGACTGAATCGTCTGATACTGGAGCCCGCTTTGCGACATCAACTGCTGCCAACCGATTGTTTCTGCCAGGTGGGCGTCGATCCACTGGCACAACTCATCGAAAAGTTGCTTTTGAACTGGGGTCAACCACTGTTCCCAGTCGTGGGAACTGGTGGGTTTGAATAGCATCATGTTTCAGAATGTTTCAAATGAAGGTCGCGCATCATATTTCAAATCCCGGTGATTGCCAAAGCTTAAATTCGTCCGCCGGGCGGTCGCCCGCACAGGGAGCCGGTCAACTTGCATGGGCCGGGCGATGCTGAAACCTCGGCCAGATTTCTCGTTCTTTTTCTTGACAGGCGCCGACGGCAGATGCTAAATGCCTCTGCACCAACTAACCAGAGTGTCACGCCGCAAAAATGCTCAAAAACTTTTTCAGGCACGTCAAAACAACATCAATTGCACCCACGGTCGCGTCACCGACAGGTGTCACGGCGACAATGACAGAAAGGCGGAAAGTTCCGCGCCCATTGCCAACGGTAGAAGCGATTGAAAGCGATTTCGGTGACACTGACTGGGACCTGTGGATCGAAACGGAGAAAAGCCCTTTGGGTCCGGTTTAGGCGGCGGACACGGTGGTCGCCTCTGAGTGGCTGACCATGGGCTGACGACGTTCCACCTCATTCCGACCGTCTCACTCGGATACACCCGTTCGTCGGTTTGGAATATCCAATGATGAGCTTGGATTGTCTTTCTGTAAGCTCAGTGAGCGGGGGCAGGTGAGATCTCAAAAGCCACCGGTTTTGGGAGCAGAAGCATGCGTCGTTTGTTGGCTTGTGCACAAGGGCCGTGCAATGCTTGATTCCACAAATAAGCATATACTTATAGACGGTCCGTGCATCAATCCATCAACCCGTCTTTTCAAAAAAAGTTATGAGATTTCTCTCCCTTGCCTCCGTCGGTATTACCGCCGTCTTCGTGATCGCTGTTCAGTCGCCATTCATGTCGGGCAGCCTTGCAGGCTTCCCGATGCGCCGCTGATCAGACTCTGCAGATTTTGTCTTAACATTTCTTAAAAGACTGATTCGAAATTTCAGCTAATCTTCCTCACCTTGTCAAGCGAGCGCGCACGCAGCGAAAACTGGCGACGTAAAGCTGGCGGACTTCGAATCCATCTGATGCAGTCGTGCAAGCGGGGCACGGTTGGATCAAGTTCCTGTATAACATCGGATTTATTTACAAGTATCCATGGTTGCGCTTTCGAAGACGATGACAACGCAAGGCTTTCCACCTGCTGTTGCCAATGTGAGGTTTGGAGAAGGCAGATCGAAAAATTGTATGTCTGCGATCCAATAACTCCTCAACCGAAACATTCCAATCACATACCTGATGCAAGTTCAGCCTTCCTCCGAAACGGTCGCCGTTAACAGTAAACAACTTCGCAAACCGCTCAAGCCGGGATGGCGGGTTGTCCTTGGCCGGGCAGCTTGGTCAAGGCACACACATGAACGGCCCGAAGGTGATGAACTGAAGCTGCTTGGCAGCGTGAGCAAGGGCGCGCAGGTTGGCGCGCTGGCCATGACTGTTGAAGGTCAGTATGTGCAGGTGGTGGGCGATCACCTGACGCCTCTGAAAAACAAGGAGGTAGCGAAGGCTGTAGCCAAGGCGCCGAAGGAACCGAATCCGGAGTTTTCAAGGCAGTCTCCGCCGTGGCCGGTGGCACCCAAGCAAACTGTTGCACCGGTGGTTATCCTGAAGAAGCGCCGGGTCGCCGTGATGCCGTAGTCGACATCTTCAGCATCCATCCGACCGCCGAGTGATTGATCTGAATGTCGGTTTGAAGAAGGCGGTTCGGATCGTTGATCGTCCCTTAACACAGCGGCATAACTTAGGGCCGCGTCAGGCGCAGTACTTCACCCACGCGAGCCTTCGTCACCTCATCGCCCTGGAAGGGCAGCGCTGGCCACTCCTTGCGTGAGAACAATCGCAACTGGTCATTGGCGTTCGGTGATGCCGGATCGGTGCTCTGCCCATAGGTCAGGATGGCCTGTGCCACCGGGCCTCGCTCGCCGAAGCTCACGGTCTGAATATAGCTTGAGCCATAGTCGATGGTCAGGCCCCGGGCATTGATGCCTGGCGCAAACTGGTTGCCAAGGTTGTTGAGAACTCCCTCGAACTCGTCACCGCCGTGCAGAGCGATGGCCTCGTCGGTGATCAGCGGATGCTGTATCGTACCCAGCGGTGCGTCCAGTGCAAAGCCGGCGACTCGCACTGCCTTGACGGCTGCAGTAAGCGCTTCCCACACCTTGCCAGCCACCGCAGCGTCGCTCATTTTCAAGCCGGCCGGGGTGCTTGCCGGCTGTGCCGGATCAAATGCTACGCGATGAACGCCTGACACGCCGCGCGCTGTGCGCCAGAACTCGCGGAACAAATGTGCGCCGCGCGATTCCGGGTTGTTGCTGCGGTCCCAGCCGCGCAGGGCGGCGCAGCCGTCGCGCGCCTCTGCAGTTGGTGCATCGGTGCAGGCTGCTATCAGGTCTGGAACGACGACGCTGGCCATGAAGTTGCGGTTTTCAAACAGCTGGTGCTGCACCGCTTCCGGCGTGACCTTGCCACGCGCGAGCAGTTCGGGAATCTCGGTGAGGCCGGCACGAGTGCGCGGGCGCGACACAGTGGCGTCTCCTACCATTGGCGAGATGCCAGACCACCTTTGCTGAGGATTGGTGTAGAAAAAGCTGTCGTTGCTGTTGTGTACCCAGTCGCTGCGCACTGTCGTTGGCATGCGCTCAAACGGAATCAGCCCAGGCACAGGCGAGGTGGGGTCCCGGCGCCAGTCGCAGTTACTCTTTGATCCGTCCAGCACCACCAAGCCGGCAGCGGGCAGCAGGGCGGCTGCCGGCTTGCTTGGCGCGCAGCGCTGAAGTTGTGCAGCATCGACATCGGGAACGACTGACACATCGGCATAAAGGGTATTGCCGTGCCGGTCCGCGGCCAGGGTGTTGACCCAGGGCGTGCCGATGTTCTTCATGGCATCACGCAGTTCGTGCACACTGCGTGCGCGGGCAAAGCCCAGCGAGGAATCCGTCGCCCGCACATTGCCCAAGTTGGCGTCCTTGATGGCATAGGCCGTCTTGGTCGTCCAGTTCAGACCGGCGCGCGGCAATACCAGCAGCGGCCCCCAGCGTGTCGACCAGACGGTTTGGGTCTTCGGCTGAAGGCTGCCGTCCGCACCACGCACCTGGATGCTCAAACTGCGTGAACTCATTTTGACAGGCTGGCCATCAACCATGTAACTGGTTGGGTCCTCGGCCGCAAGCGTCAACTCGTGCAATGTAAAACGCTTGCCAGTCGACACGGTGTGTGACCACGCCACATCCTTATTAAATCCGATCTGCACCAGCGGAAAGTTACCGATGCCAACGCCCATCACGTCCAGGTTGCCGGGGATGGTGAGATGCACCTGCCAGAAGCGGTTGACGCCAGCCCATGGAAAGTGGGGGTTGCCCAATAACAGGCCACTGCCATTGGCGGTGCTGTCCTTGCCGAAGGCCCAGGCGTTGGAGCCCAGTGGCGAGTCCAGCAGGCCTGCCTCGCGCATCGCGTCTGCAGCATCAGCAAGATTGACGGGCGATGGAACAGCCGCTGTGGACGCTGGCGGGCGGGCACCCAGAACGGCATCGGCCAAGGCAGCGGTCGCGGCCTGGACATCGGTCAGTTCAGCCTGGCGGCGGAACTCGGCCAACGTTGTCGCGCGTACCCAGGGCTTTCCGTTGCAGGCCGTCGGTAGTTTGCCGGCGTTGTCTGAGAGATAGCGGTTGTAACCGTCAACCGCGCCACGGGCCAGCGCTAGCGACTCCGAACTGGCGTCGGTGGCCCAGGCACGCTCCAGCGCGGCGTCGTCCATGTGTGCGGCGATGAAGAAGTCAATCTGCTCATTGGACAGCATGCGCCGCGCCAGCAGGCCTGGCGTGCTGGCGCCAAAGTGGCGTGAGCGTTCGCCGCGCACGGTGACCAACTGGTCGGCAGTCATGCAAACGTTGTCCTGCGCGTAGGCATAGGCCATCGCGTAGGCCAGGGTCTCGGGGTCTCCCGCGTTGATGTGCGCCACGCCGTTGGCGGTACGCTGGATGGTGGCGGTGCGCGCATCCGTAGCCCTGGGCGGACTGCCACAGGCGGTTAGTAACGCAGCAACTGCCACTGGAAAGAGCTGCGTAACAAGGTGGGGGGCAGAACGTGCAGTGCGCTGGGCCATGAGAACTCCTAGGTAAATGAAATCTTTCTACTGCAATCGTGACGCCAATCGCGGCAATGTGCAACTGGCGTTGTCCCTTTCGGATGTGCTGCTGTCCAACTTGTGACACTTTGGCGTCATTCAGGCGGAAAAAATCGGAGTCCCGCAACGAACATCTGCATGAACCTCGGCGATCTTGGCGCAAAATGACCGCCCCGGTGTGGCTGAACGCACAGGGCACTTTGCGGGTCACGGCTGAATGGCGGCTGGCCAGGCGCTTCCTTACGGGTGCCGCCAATGGCAGCGAACCGAAATTCGACTTCTCGGCGGGAACCTTCTTTACCTGCACTTTACCCCTGGTAAGCAAGATTTGCACATGGCGTCAATAATCATCCACTGCAGCACCCAAAAGACTTGAGGAGGACCACATATGACGACGCTATTTGGAACAATGGGTTTGTCGATCTGCCAGCACGCGACCCCCGCTACTCGGTCAAGAATATGAAACTAATTCATGTCGTGCGACGCTATGGTCCTGTGGGTGGCATGGAGCGATATGTCTGGAATCTCACCCATGAATTGCGTGACCTCGGTTATCAAGTAGAAATTCTGTGCGAAGTATGCCTGGGTGAAAAACCGCACGGAATTGCTGTGCATGAACTGGGCGCTGCGGCGATGCGACCCCGGTGGCGAGCGCACATGCAATTCGCCAACACAGTTAACACCTGGCTGCAGGCAAACCCACGCCCCGGATGGTTGATACACAGTCATGAGCGGGTCAATTGCCATGACATCACTACGTTCCACGGCTCGCCATTTGCCACGATCTTTGAAAAGTCCTGGTGGCGACTGATTTCGCTGCGCGTAGCGATGCAACTGTTTCTGGAGCGACGCGAGCTTTCCGTTGCCAAACGCATTGTTCCGAATTCTGAATTCATGAAGCAGCAACTGATTCATTACTACCCGGAATTTGCGCACAAGCTCACGGAACCCATAACACCTGGAGTAAAGACTGCAGTTATGCGCGAAGACAGGAGCGTGCCACGCGATGCAGGCGTGATCGGCTTTGTTGGAAGCGAATGGAAGCGTAAGGGCCTGCTCCTGGCAATCGCGGCAGTTCGGCAATTGCGCCAGAGCCGACCCAACTTGAAAATTGTTGTGGTTGGCCCCGAGGTCGCCAAGGTAAAGAAACTATTTGCGGACTGTCAGGGTGGCTACGAATTGGTCGGCTGGGCCGATCGAGTACGCCACTGGGATTTTGACGTGCTGCTGCATCCTGCCAGGGCGGAGCCTTATGGTATGGTGATCAGCGAGGCCATGGCGGCAAGAGTGCCGGTAGTGGTGTCCGATGTGTGCGGTGCGGCTGCGGATGTCACACCAGATGCGGGCGCGGTGTTGCCGCTTACAGCAACGCTTGAGGCGTGGGTTGATGCGATTGAGCAGCAGCTACGCCGCAGCAAGCCAGTGCCGTGCTTTGTGCGCGCATGGCGTGAAGTGGCGCAAGAACACGAACAACTTTACCAAAGATGGTATGAAAGCAGAAACATCTCTTACACGGCCAGACGAGTCCCTCAGGCGGTAATCTCTGAACGACCGGTGCCACTTCCCACTACGAATCTGGGGACCTGACTCGGGTTAGCGGAAGCACGCTTGTGTCGTGCCATGTAGACATGGCGGTCCCGGACTGCAAGCGGCTGCAGCGATGTCCGAACTGGGGGCCTGGTTGTACGGTCACAGACTTTGATGCAGTGAGCGCTGGTAACGTTTGACTTCGTATCGCTAACTAACGAGCACGCATTCCCTTGAGAGCACCGACTGCGGCCGTGGGAAGGATAGACCCAAAGACCGCCTTTCGATCAACGCTGAACTGCGTTGCAGCGTTTTTCAGTGCGAGTTGATCGGCTGCCAGTGCCGTTGCATTTCCAGCCTTTATATCGGCCTTCCACTGGGTTTGCGCGGTTTGCAATGCAGTTTGGTCGGCAGCCAGTACTGGTTTTGCGTCGGTCTTTAGCTGCGTGAGCGTGGCCTTCAGGTTGTTGGCTGCTGTTACCAGACTGGTCCGGTCGGCTGTCAGAGCGGCCTTGTCGGTGGCAAGCGCCGCAGTGTTGCTGCTTGCCCTGTCGGCCTGAATCTTCAGCATGTCAAGTTGTACCTGATTCTGGGCCGACTGGACAGCTGAGGCAGCCGTCTTGGCGCTTGCCTGGTCGGCCGTCACGCCGGCGGGGAGCGGTGTCGCGGCCGCAGGTGTACTCGGTGCCGCCCCAAACACTTTCTGGCGGTCGGTGATGAACTGCTGGTTGGCGCTTTGCAGTGCACTCTGGTCATTGGCCAGTGCCGTCGTATTGCCGGCCTTGATGTCCGAATTCAGTTTCGACGCTGCTGCCTGTATGGACGCAACATCTGCGGCCAGCAGCGGCTTGGCGTCGGTCAAAAGCTGATGTGCAGCGGCGCTGCGTGCCTTGCTGTCGGCAAGCAATGTCGCACGGTCAGCCGTCAAACTGGCTTGGTCGGTCGCAACTGCGGCGGTGTTGTTGGCCACCTTATCGGCTTGCAGCCTGGCCATATCCAACTGCACCCTCATGCGATCAGCCTGTGCCAAGCTGCTAGCGGCCTTCAACGTTATCTGATCTGCCAGGACAGCACTAGGTAGCGGAGTAGTGACCTGCGCCATCGTGCTGGCACAGGACAGAACTGTCAGCACGCCGAAAATCAGTTTTGTTGGCACGCGGGTTCTCCAAAGTGATTGATAAGGGAACACCAATGTGCCCTGGCCATGTTTCCCGGGTGTGAAGCAGGGGGCAAAATTTGTTTCAAATTGTGTTGCTGCGAAAGACGGTCTCTTCGCCGAACATTGCCAGGGCTGGCCAGCGACGGCGTCGCATCCCAAGACGTGTCAGCCCGCAGTCCGGGGCAAAATCGAGTCGGCGCTGGGGATTTATGTGCTCAGGGTGTATGGAGCGATGCCCGCCATCTGGAAATCCTGCGAATCGCGCCTTCACCGCTCAGGGAATTCCAGGCGATCCAGTCAAACCGGCCTTTGTGGGAGCAGGTGATGATCTGATTTTGGCGGCCCTAAAAGTACGACGGGTCGCGGCCGATTCCATCACCTGAAAGAGTTCAGCGAAGAGCGCAGTGGACCCGCTGTCGCACCGCGCTTATGTGCGCGCGCCAGTGAGAGACCTTTCCGTCTTCGGCAAGAGGCAGGATATGGCTTTCGAGCAGCCCTACGGTCCTGACCCGAGCAAGCGGCACCACGCACGCTTTTGCAGGCTTGACCAGATCGATGAAGATGGACGTCTACTTTGGCTAGCTGCAGCCACATCCGATCAAGAGCGGTGGCAAGATTGGTTTGCACTAGCGCGGCATGGTGCTTCACGAAATCAGTTGTCGCCCGCTTGTCATCGGTGCTTGAGCAAGCGCGCCGGACTGAGCATCTCCGCGCTCAGTCCGAAGGCGGCGATGCGTTCGGGCAGTGGCAAGCCTCGCGCGAGTGCGGCGCAGACCTCGCCCATGGCGGCCGAGGTCTGAATGCCGTAACCACCTTGCGCAGCCACCCAGAAGAAGCCCGGGGCTACTGGATCGAAGCCGCCGATCAGATCGCCGTCCGCGACAAAAGAGCGCAGTCCGGCCCAGGTGCGGCTCGGACGGCGGATGCTCAGGTTGGTCATGGATTCAATACGGTCGATGGCCAGCGCGATGTCAAACTCTTCGGCCTGCACATCTTGAGGCGGCACCAGGTCGGCGTTGGCAGGTGAGCCCAGCAGCATGCCGGCATCGGGCTTGAAGTACCAGTCTTCGCCGATTCCGATGGTCAGCGGCCAGTCGGTGCTGGAGATGTCTGCAGGCGGCGCAAAAATGAAGGCCGAACGCCGGCGCGGCTGCAGGCCGATCTGGCGCACACCGGCCAGCGCAGCCACCACGTCAGCCCAGGCGCCGGCAGCATTCAGTACCACGGGCGCGGCATAGTCGACGCCACCGGCCTGCACCTGCCAGTTCTCCGACTGCCGACACAGCGCCGTCACTTCTGCGTCGCATACGACGGTGCCGCCGGCGCGGCGCATTCCACGCAAATAACCCTGATGCAGGGTGTCCACGTCCATGGCCAGTGCATCGGGTTCGTGCACTGCGCCCAGAACACGCTCCGGTTGCAGCACTGGCACCAGGGCGCAGGCGCTGCTGCTGTCCAGCAATCTGGCGTTGGGTGACAGCGCTCGTGCGCCTTCCCAGTAATCCGCCAGCAATGCGTCCTGTCCCTGCGTGGCCACCATCATGGCGCCACGCGTGGATAGCACCGGATTCTCGCTAAATCCGGCGGGGGGTGTTTCAAAAAACGCCCGGCTGGCTCGGGTCAGCGCGCGGACCTGGGGTGTGCCATAGCTTTCCATGAACATCGCGGCCGAGCGCCCGGTCGAGTGGTAGCCAGGTTGCGACTCGCGCTCCAGCAGAATCACGCGGCCATGAGGCGCCAGCCAATAGCCGGCAGACGCCCCGGCGATGCCGCCGCCAATGATAAGAAAGTCAGCCTGTTGTGGCATCTTGCGGGGCTTCCATAGTGGTACTGCGAATACGGTCGAGCGGATCACGCTTGCCGGCAGTTGCTGCGTACGATGCTCGATCAAGTATAAGATTTGTCCGGGAGACCAACCGGGAACATCAGCAATGAACAAATCAATCGACTATTACTTCGCACCGCAAAGCCCCTGGGCCTACCTTGGTCATGCACGCTTTGCGGTTATGGCTGCAGCGGCGCAAGCCAGTGTTCGTGTGTTGCCAGCAGACTTTGGCAGGATCTTTGCGGCCACGGGTGGTTTGCCGCTGCCCAAGCGCGCACCTGTGCGCCAGGCTTATCGTTTGATCGAACTGGCTCGCTTTCGGGATTTGCTGAAACTGCCGATGAATCTTGAGCCACGTTATTTTCCGGTGGCGGCTGACGACGCGGCACGCCTGATCATTGCAGTTGACCGGGACGATGGATCTGCGGCGGCGATGCGCCTGAGCGCCGCTGTATACGGCGCAGTCTGGGTTCAGCAGCGCAACATTGCTGATGCCCAGACGTTGGTCGAACTTCTGCAGGAATGCGGCTTGCCACAAGAGCGCCAGTTGCAGTCGCGTGAACCGTTGGTGCAAAGCCAGTTCGATGCCAATACCGAGCGGGCGATCGCGGCGGGTGTGTTCGGCACGCCAAGCTACTGTCTGGACGGCGAAATCTTTTGGGGTCAGGACCGGCTTGAATTTCTGGGGCGCAAGCTTCAATCGGTAATCAAGTCAGTCGGAGTTTCCTGATGCTTCAACTTCACTACTACCCAGGCACTGCGGCGATGACGCCGCATATCCTTTTGCAGGAAATCGGAATGCCCTTTGAAATCGTGCTTGTGGATCGGATGGCCGATGCGCACAAGACACCAGACTACCTCAAGCTCAACCCGAACGGCCTGATTCCGGTGCTGACCAATGGCGATTTTGTACTTTACGAGACCGCGGCCATCTGTCTTTATCTGTGTGACAGTTTCCCATCGGCAGGTCTGGCCCCGGCGCTGGGTACCGCTGAGCGTGCACACTTCTACAAGTGGCTGATCTGGTTGACCAATACACTGCAGACGACCCTGGTTATTTACTTTTACCCGGAGCGCTGGGTTGTCGAGGGCAATGATGCAGGGGCAGCCGAGGTCAAGGCGCAGGCGCAGCGCAAGATCGGCGGTTTGCTGGATCAGCTTGATGGCGAGTTGGCGCGTCATGGCGGACCCTGGCTGATGGGTGAAAGCTATTCAGCGCTGGATCCTTATGCCATGATGCTGTGTCGCTGGACGCGCGGCTTCACGACCGCGCCGGCGCGCAGCCGGGTGCATCTGGGGCCCTATCTGCAAGGGGTATTGGCGCGTCCGGCGGTGCGGCGGGTGTTTGCTGCCGAGCAACTGGCGCAGCCCTGGGTTTGAGGCTAGGCCTGTCGCAGCAGTCTGGCGGCGTCCCGCGCAAAGTAGGTGAGGATGCCATCAGCGCCCGCGCGCTTGAAAGCCAGCAGGCTTTCAAGCATGACTGCGTCGTGATCGAGCCAGCCGTTTTGCGCCGCCGCTTTGAGCATGGCGTATTCGCCACTCACCTGATAGGCGAATGTGGGTACTTTGAACTCGTCCTTGACGCGACGCACGATGTCCAGATAGGGCATGCCGGGCTTGACCATCACCATGTCGGCGCCCTCGGCGATGTCCAGCGCAACTTCGCGCAGTGCCTCGTCCGAGTTGCCCGGATCCATCTGATAGACCTTTTTGTTGCTCTTGCCCAGATTGGCGGCCGAGCCAACGGCGTCGCGAAACGGTCCGTAAAACGCGCTGGCATATTTGGCGCTGTAGGCCATGATCCGGGTGTGGATGAAATGATTGGCTTCCAGTGCCTGGCGAATGGCGCCGATGCGCCCGTCCATCATGTCGCTGGGCGCCACAATATCGACCCCGGCGCCAGCTTGCGTGAGCGCTTGTTTGACCAGAACGGCGACCGTCTCATCGTTCATGATGTAGCCGTCAGCCGCCGGGTTCGGGTCCGGCAGGCCATCCTGCCCATGGCTGGTGAAAGGGTCCAGCGCCACGTCGGTCATCACGCCGAGCTCCGGAAATTCCTTTTTCAGCGCCTGTACGACACGGGGCACGAGACCGTCGGGGTTCAGCGCTTCGCGTCCGTCGGGCGTCTTCAGGGTCGGATCAATGACCGGAAACAGGGCCATGACCGGAATTCCCAATTTGACGCAGTCCTCGGCAACGCGGAGCAGCAGATCCAGGCTCAAGCGCTCCACACCGGGCATCGATAACACGGCTTCGCGCTGGCCTATGCCATCGGTCACAAAGACAGGGTAAATCAGGTCGTTCGCGCTCAGCGCGTTTTCCCGGACCAGGTTGCGCGTGAAGACATCGTGGCGCAAACGCCGCGGGCGTGCAAGGGGGAAGGGTGCTTGAGGTGTCATGAGGCAAATTGTGCCTGATTTCCACAGGACCGAGCAACGCCATCGGAATCATTGGCTGATCGCTTTGGCATCACCTCAGTCATCAATTATTTATAAATATTCGCACTTTTCGTAGATTTTGCTTGTCATGAACGGAAAAGTTTGGTAAATTATTCCCCAGGTGGCTTGCTGCCTCCCGCTTTTCCTCCCTGAGCGGGGCCTTGATGTGTGACAGCAAATAGGCTTACCACCCCAGCCAACGTGCTGGGGTTTTTTTGGCCTAAACTGCCCTGATGAAGAAGACTGCGGCGTGGCCTCTGGCGTTGATTTATATCGGGCTCATTCTTTACGCCAGTCTGTATCCGTTCTCAGACTGGCGTTATCAAGGTATCGTGCCGTGGACTTTCCTGAGCAGCCCCCTGCCCAAATACTGGACTGGCTTTGATGTCGCCATCAATGTGATCGGCTATGTGCCGCTTGGTTTTCTCCTCGTGTTAAGCGCACTGCGAGTCGGCAGAGACCGCTTTGCCGTGGCTTCTGCGACCTTGCTGGCTGGATTTTTGTCCTTTTCGATGGAGTCGCTGCAGAGCTATTTGCCGGCACGTGTTCCGTCCAATGTTGACCTCGCTCTCAACCTGTTGGGTGCCTGGCTCGGAGCCTTGCTGGCATGGGTCATGGAAAGGCTCGGTGGCATTGATCGCTGGAGTCGCTTTCGCTCGCGCTGGTTTGTCGCGGATGCCAGGGGCGCACTGGTTCTCCTGGCAATGTGGCCACTGGCCTTGCTGTTTCCGGCTGCGGTGCCGTTCGGATTGGGCCAGGTGCAGGAGCGTCTGGAGGCGGCCTTGGCTGATGCCTTGCTGGACACGCCGTTTCTGAATTGGCTGCCGGTGCGCGACATTGAGTTGCAGCCTCTGGTGCCCGGCGCCGAATTGTTATGCGTTGTGCTGGGCTTGTTGATACCGTGTCTGCTTGGCTATTGCATCATTCGCTCTGCTGTGCGGCGGTCCATGTTCATGTTGCTGGTGTTTGGGTTCGGTGTCGCAGCTACCGCGCTCTCGGCTGCTCTGAGTTACGGGCCTGAGCATGCCTGGGCCTGGTTGAGTTTGCCCGTCAAGGCGGGTATAGGGATGGCCTTGTTTTTTGTTTCGGTGCTGCTCTGGGTTCCGCGGCGGGCCAGTATTGCACTGATGTTGCTGGCTCTGGGGCTTTATCTGAGTTTGCTCAATCAGGCTCCTGCGAGCCCCTATTTTGCGCAGACCCTGTCGACCTGGGAGCAGGGGCGCTTCATCCGCTTTCATGGTCTGGCGCAGTGGCTAGGTTGGCTGTGGCCTTACGCCGCTCTGCTTTACGCATTGACTCAGGTCGCAGGCAGAGAATCAAAAAACTAGAATGGCTGGCATGAATGAAACAAAAAGCGGCACGATCCCAGACGTCAACGTAGATCCATCGCGGTCGACTTCCTATTACGAGAGACATATCTTCTTTTGTCTCAATGAGCGCAAGCCTGGTGAGGAATGTTGTGCCCTTCACAGTGCGCAACAGGGGTTTGATCGATGCAAGAGCCAGATCAAGGCGGCGGGGCTAGATGGCCCGGGCAAGGTGCGGGTCAACAAGGCGGGATGCCTTGACCGCTGTGCTGCCGGCCCGGTGGCTGTGGTTTACCCGGAAGCTGTTTGGTACACCTACGTTGATAACGATGACATTGATGAAATCGTCGAGTCGCACCTGAAGAACGGCAAGTTGGTGGAGCGTCTGTTGGTACCTGCCACCTTGGGGCGTTAACCAAACTTGTTATGAAGAATCTTTTTTTGATCATTGTTACTTCCTTTTGTTTTTCGGCAGCGGCGCAAATGCCGCAAGCACCGGAGGTTGCGGCGCGTTCGTACCTGCTGGTCGACGTCACTGCCGATCAGGTGCTGGCAGGCAAAGATATTGACACTGCGGTGGAACCGGCCTCATTGACCAAACTGATGACGGCCTATCTGGTCTTTGATGCCTTGCGTAGCAAAAAGTTGGACCTCAAGCAGACTTTGCCGGTCAGTGAACGAGCCTGGAAAATGCCGGGCTCGCGCATGTTCATTGATCCCAAGATGATGGTGCCGGTGGAAGATTTGCTCAAGGGCATGATTGTGCAAAGTGGCAACGATGCCACCATGGCGCTGGCCGAGGGGGTCGGCGGCACGGCGGAGCGCTTTGTCCAACTCATGAATGAAGAGGCCAAGACGCTTGGGATGAAGTCCACCAGCTACAAGAACCCGGAGGGGTTGACTGAGGCCGGACACAGCACCACGGCGCGCGATCTCAGCATTCTGGCGACACGCTTGATGCGCGATTTTCCTGATTACGTTGTTTATTACGCTATCAAGAAGTATCGCTATCCTGGCACGCCTGCGGCCAATGACAGCAATCGCAATCTGTTGCTTTTTCGTGATCCGTCCGTCGACGGTCTGAAAACCGGGCATACAGACGCGGCTGGTTATTGCCTGATCGCGACTGCCAAGCGTGACTTTGCGAGTTTGGGCGTGGCAGGCGCAGTGGCCGGCTCGTCGGGGTCGACCGGGAGTCGCCGCCTGCTTTCCATTGTGCTGGGCGCGGCAAGTGAGAACTCGCGTGCCAACGAGTCTCAGAAGTTGTTGAACTGGGGCTTCACGGCTTTTGAAGCCGTGAAGTTATTTGATGCAAATCAAGTTGTGACAGCGCCGGCGGTGTGGAAGGGTAAGGACGCCACCGTCAAATTGGGTCGACCACAGGCTATCGTGGTTGCCGTGCCGACCGGAACGGCAGGCAAACTCAAGACTCAAGTGGCTCGTCCCGATCCGCTGGTGGCTCCTTTCACCAAGGGCCAGTCGATCGCTACCCTGAAGGTAAGCAACGGCGAGCAGAACTTGCTGGATGTCCCTTTGCTCGCGCTTGAGGCCGTTGAGCAGGCCGGAGTGTTCGGTCGCGCCTGGGATGCCTTGCGTCTCTGGATCAAGTGAACACGCGCCGCTCTTCATGTGAGTGGGTGCAAACTTTGGTGGTGCGATCGGAAATTTGAATTGCCGCGGCAGCATTGACCTGATATAGTAGAAAGCTTTTCGGAATTTCCGAAGGGATTCACGCTTTCGAATTATTGAAGTTTTAGTTACCAAACGTTGAGGGACGTTTTTCAATGCCAACCATTAATCAGCTAGTGCGTCAGGGGCGCGAGGTCGAAACGATCAAGTCCAAAAGCCCGGCGATGCAAAATTCTCCGCAGCGTCGCGGTGTTTGCACGCGGGTCTACACCACCACGCCAAAAAAACCAAATTCAGCTCTGCGCAAGGTCGCTAAAGTGCGTTTGACCAACGGGTTTGAAGTCATTTCCTACATCGGCGGTGAAGGTCATAACCTGCAGGAACACAGCGTTGTGCTGGTCCGCGGCGGCCGTGTCAAGGATCTGCCCGGTGTGCGTTACCACATCGTGCGGGGGTCGCTCGATTTGCAAGGCGTGAAAGACCGCAAGCAATCGCGTTCCAAGTACGGTGCCAAGAAGCCCAAGGCCAAATAAGCCGAAGCTTGCATAGAAGCAAAGGTGTTGGTTACCGCGTGGCGCGGTGATTCAACGTAGTGACCCGATGTTGGGTCGAGTAAGTGAAAACCAGCATGGTTTTCGCGGTGTCTGATGAAGATGCCAACTGAAGCAAAGAGGTGAAAAAATGCCACGTCGTCGCGAAGTCCCTAAACGTGAAATCCTGCCGGATCCAAAATTCGGCAATGTCGAGTTGTCCAAATTCATGAACGTGATCATGGAGGGTGGCAAGAAGGCGGTCGCTGAGCGCATCATTTACGGTGCTCTGGAGCAGATCGAGAAAAAGAATCCGGGTAAAGATCCGGTTGAGGCTTTCACCATGGCCATCAACAATGTCAAACCCATGGTTGAAGTGAAGTCCCGCCGTGTTGGCGGTGCCAACTACCAGGTGCCGGTTGAAGTGCGCCCGGTCCGTCGCCTGGCTCTGTCCATGCGTTGGATCAAGGAAGCGGCACGCAAACGCGGTGAAAAGTCTATGGCATTGCGCCTGGCCAACGAATTGATGGAAGCCACTGAAGGTCGGGGCGGCGCCATGAAAAAGCGCGATGAAGTTCACCGCATGGCAGAGGCCAACAAGGCCTTCTCCCACTTCCGCTTCTAAGCGGCGCTTATTGCGCGACTCTCATACGTCGTTACAACCCTTTGCGGTGCCTTTGGCACCGACCAGGGTTTCGCCCGGTCTGAAAGTCGCTCGCGACGCCGGGAAGATCACGAGTCTTTGCGGCGTTGTCAAGTTTGATTTATTTAGAGAGCAACCAAGGATCCATCATGGCTCGCCATACACCCATTGAGCGCTACCGCAACATTGGAATATCAGCTCATATTGACGCCGGTAAGACTACAGCTACCGAGCGAATTCTCTTCTATACCGGCGTGAATCACAAAATTGGTGAAGTGCATGACGGTGCTGCCACCATGGACTGGATGGAGCAGGAGCAGGAGCGCGGTATCACGATCACGTCTGCCGCTACCACCTGTTTCTGGAAGGGCATGGAAAACAACTTTGCCGAGCACAGGATCAACATCATTGATACCCCCGGACACGTTGACTTTACGATCGAAGTCGAGCGTTCGATGCGCGTGCTCGATGGCGCGTGCATGGTGTACTGCGCTGTTGGTGGTGTTCAGCCGCAGTCGGAGACCGTGTGGCGTCAAGCCAACAAGTACAAGGTTCCGCGTCTGGCTTTTGTGAACAAGATGGACCGCACGGGAGCCAACTTTTTCAAAGTCGTTGATCAAATGAAGTTGCGCCTGAAGGCCACTCCGGTGCCGATCGTGATTCCGATTGGTGCCGAAGAGAACTTCGTTGGCGTGGTTGACCTGATCAAGATGAAAGCCATTATCTGGGACGAAGCGTCGCAGGGCATGAAATTTGAGTACCGGGAGATTCCGTCTGAATTGCTTGAGTTGGCCAAAGAGTGGCGCGAGAAGATGGTTGAATCTGCAGCCGAAGCCAACGAAGAGTTGATGAACAAGTATCTCGAAGGCGGTGACTTGACGGAAGCTGAAATCAAGTTCGGGATTCGCACTCGTACCATTGCCAGCGAAATTCAGCCGATGCTGTGCGGAACCGCGTTCAAGAACAAGGGCGTGCAGCGCATGCTCGACGCTGTTGTCGAGTTCATGCCTTCGCCGGTTGATATCCCGCCAGTGAAAGGCACTGACGATGACGAGGTGCCTGTTACTCGTCGGGCCGACGATGGCGAGAAATTTTCGGCGCTTGCTTTCAAACTGATGACCGATCCGTTTGTTGGGCAGTTGACTTTTGTCCGCGTCTACTCTGGCGTGCTGAACAAAGGCGACACCGTGTACAACCCGATTCGCGGCAAGAAAGAACGCATCGGCCGTATCGTCCAGATGCACGCCAACAAGCGGGAAGAAGTAAGCGAGATCGTCGCCGGTGATATCGCTGCCTGCATCGGTTTGAAGGATGTCACCACGGGTGAAACCTTGTGTGATCCAAACGCCATCATCATGCTGGAACGCATGGTATTTCCGGAACCGGTGATTACACAGGCGGTGGAGCCCAAGACCAAGGCCGACCAGGAAAAAATGGGCATCGCCCTGCAGCGACTGGCACAGGAGGACCCTTCCTTCCGCGTCAAGACCGATGAAGAGTCAGGGCAGACCCTGATCGCTGGTATGGGTGAACTGCATCTTGAAATTATTGTTGATCGCATGCGACGTGAATTTGGCGTCGAGGCCAACGTCGGCAAGCCTCAAGTGGCGTACCGGGAAACCATTCGCAAGACGGTGGAAGACAGCGAAGGCAAGTTCGTGCGTCAGTCTGGCGGCAAGGGCCAATATGGTCACGTGGTGCTTAAGATCGAACCCAATGCGGCTGGCAAGGGCGTCGAATTTGTTGATGCCATCAAAGGTGGTGTGGTTCCGCGCGAGTACATTCCTGCGGTCGAAAAAGGCATTCATGAAGCCGTGACCTCGGGCGTGCTGGCGGGGTATCCGGTGGTCGATGTCAAGGTCACACTGCATTTCGGCTCCTACCACGATGTGGATTCAAATGAAAACGCCTTCAAGATGGCCGCCATTTTTGGTTTCAAGGAAGGTTGCCGTAAAGCCGGCCCGGTGATTCTTGAACCGATGATGGCGGTTGAGGTTGAGACTCCGGAAGACTATGCTGGCAACGTGATGGGCGATTTGTCGTCACGTCGCGGCATGGTGCAGGGAATGGAAGACATGGTCGGTGGCGGCAAAGCCATCAAGGCCGAAGTTCCTCTGTCCGAAATGTTCGGTTATTCAACGACGCTGCGTTCCATGTCGCAAGGGCGCGCGACCTACACCATGGAATTCAAGCATTACACCGAAGCACCGCGCAACGTGTCCGAAGCCATCATGGCGGCAAGGGCTAAGTGAAATTTTGGGGTCAGACCACTCGCGAAGCGATGTGCTCTGACCCCAACTGATTAGATGAATTTGTCTGCGATTTCGCACCCCAAGCTGCCCGTGGCAAGGGACTTAGTGACGAAATGCAAACATTAAACCAAACCACGGGCATTGCTCTTTTAAGGAACTGAAAATGGGAAAAGAAAAATTTGCACGAACCAAGCCCCACGTGAACGTGGGCACGATTGGGCACGTTGACCACGGCAAGACCACGCTGACAGCGGCGATCACGAGCGTGATGGCGGCCAAGTTTGGCGGCACGGCCAAG
>CAITQH010000335.1 GCA_903894475.1 uncultured beta proteobacterium | reverse complement strand
GCCGAACCGGGTCGCTGGCGCACCAGTCGCACGCCGTATTTGAAAGACATCATGGATTGCCTCTCACCCACCTCGCCCGTGGAGCGTGTGGTGTTCATGAAAGCAGCTCAGGTCGGCGCCACCGAATGTGGGAGCTGCTGGATTGGCTATGTGATCCATCACGCGCCGGGTCCCATGATGGCAGTCTGGCCCACGGTGGACATGGCCAAGCGCAATTCAAAGCAGCGCATCGACCCGTTGATCGAGGAGTCAGAAGCTCTCTCGGCCTTGATCGCACCGGCAAGGTCGCGTGATTCTGGCAACACCATCCTGGCCAAGGAGTTCAGGGGTGGGGTGCTGGTGATGACCGGTGCCAACAGCGCAGTGGGCTTGAGATCGATGCCGGTGCGCTACCTGTTTTTGGACGAGGTCGATGGTTATCCGTTGGACGTTGAAGGCGAGGGCGATGCGATATCGCTGGCCGAAGCGCGCACGCGGACCTTCTCGCGCAGGAAGATATTCATCGTCTCGACACCGACGATCTCTGGTGTCAGCGCCATTGAGCGCGAGTACGGGGCGTCCAACCAGTGCCGCTACTTCGTGCCCTGCCCGCATTGCGCACATCGGCAGTGGCTGCGCTTTGAGCAGCTGCGCTGGGAGAGGGGGATGCCCGCGACGGCGGCCTATGTCTGTGAAACTTGTGACAAACCAATCGCTGAGCATCACAAGACCTCGATGCTGGAGCAGGGCCAGTGGCAACCCATGGTGCCGGACGCCGGTATCAAGACCACGGGCTTTCACCTCTCAAGCCTGTACAGCCCGGTAGGTTGGCGCAGTTGGCGCGATATTGCTGCGGCCTGGGAGAGTGCAGTGAGCAAGGAATCTGGATCTGCAGCAGCCATCAAGACCTTCAAGAACACCGAACTCGGTGAAACCTGGGTCGAAGAGGGCGAAGCGCCGGACTGGCAACGCCTGCTTGAGCGCCGCGAGGATTACAAGATTGGTACGGTGCCGACCGGTGGACTTCTAATGGTCGGCGCCGCCGATGTGCAGAAAGACCGGATCGAAGCATCGGTCTGGGCCTTTGGTGTGGGCAAGGAATCCTGGCTGATCGAACACCGGGTGATGATGGGCGATACAGCGCGCGATGAAGTCTGGAAGCGCCTTGCTGAGATGTTGACCGAGACCTGGACGCATGAATCAGGAGCCAATCTCCCACTGGCCCGCTTCGCACTGGACACCGGCTTTGCCACGCAGGAGGCCTATGCCTTCGTGCGCTCAGTTCGAGACCCGCGGGTCATGGCGGTCAAAGGCGTGGCGCGCGGCGCTGCCCTGATCGGCACACCCACAGCAGTCGATGTCACGCAAGGCGGGCGCAAACTGCGCCGCGGCATCAAATTGTTCTCAGTGACGGTCAGCATTGCCAAGCTGGAGTTCTACAACAACCTGAGGAAGACTGCCGACGTCTTGGAGGACGGGACCACTGTGGTCTACCCCGCAGGCTACGTGCATCTGCCCAAGATTGATGCCGAATTCATCCAGCAACTTTGCGCCGAGCAGTTGATTACCCGGCGCGACCGCAACGGCTTTGCGCATCGCGAGTGGCAGAAGATGCGCGAGAGGAACGAGGCACTGGACTTGGCTGTCTATTGCCGTGCGGCCGCAGCTGCTGCCGGTCTGGACCGGTTCGAGGAGCGCCATTGGCTCGAGCTTAAAAAGCAACTCGGAATCGAGCCGGAGATCAAGCCAGCGCGCATACAGGTATTTGACCCAGCACAGGCCACCGAACAAGGTGGCCTTAATCATTCTGGGTCCCAGAAATCAGTCCGGCGAGTCATCAAGAGTCGCTGGTTGTCCTCGTGAGCGCTGTTTGCGCTCGCTTCATTTAACGCTTTGGAGAAATTCCCATGAGTTTGCAAGTTCGTATCGAATCCCTGGTACTGCGCCTGGCCGCCGAGTTCAAGACCATCTATGGTCAAGTCGGCACCCTGGCCAATCTGTCCACCACGGACAAGACCAATCTGGTGTCCAGCATCAATGAGCTGCGCAGTCAAATATTGGTGCTTGCTGGCATCACCGTTATTGATGATGCCAACTCGGCGGCTACGTCGACCACGTTCTCTGCCTCCAAGATCACTGGATTGCTCGATGCATTGAAGGCCGATCTGCTCGGTGGGGCTGATGCCGCCTTTGACACCCTCAAGGAACTGCAGACCGCCATTCTCAGTGATGAGAGTGGCATTGCGGCGCTTCTGACCGCAGTGGACAAACGTGTGCGCTTTGACGCGGCGCAGTCACTCACTGCACCGGAGCAGACCCAGGCCCGGCAGAACATCGGCGCGATTGCTGCGGCAGCGATTGGCGACCCGGAGACTGACTTCGTGTCGGTGTTTGAGGCGGCATTGGCTGCCTGATTCTCATGGTGCTCATGAGTCTGTCCCAAAGGATCTCTGATCTGGCCGCGGCGATAGGTCGCCAGGTCAAGACCCGGATCAGCGCTGACCATCCCGGTGTAGCCCGTGCCTGGGTGTCCTTTGGCTATGTCGGCAGCACCACCATGGTCTGGTCAAGCTTCAATGTGCAGAGCGTGGCGCGCAGTGCCACTGGCAAATACCGGGTGACGTTTGCCACACCCATGAAGGACGTCAACTATTGCTGGAGTGCCTTTGCCCGCAACTCCGGCAGCCAGTCGACCCTCAAGGTGGCCAGCGCCCGCGTCACGGCAGAGGCCAAGACCGTGGACTACGTCGAGGTCATTTGCTCCTCGCAGTCCGGCTCGCTCACCGACACAACCGAGATGAACCTGATGGTGTATCGCTGATGGCCTACACAGAAAGTCAAGTGCAAGCCTTGGAAGCAGCGCTGGCCAAAGGGGAGCGACGCGTCAGCTTTGGCGACAAGACGGTGGAGTACCGCTCCATCGATGAACTGCGCGCGGCCATCAAAGAGGTCAAGCGTGGTCTCTTTGAGCAGGCGGTTGCGACCAATCTGTGGCCAGGCGCTCCAAGGCAGATCCGGGTCACAACGGGAAAGGGCACCTGATGGGCTGGATCCAAACTATGCGGAGCAACCTGTCAGCCGGGCGCATCGGCATGTCTCTGTTCGGTGGCCGCCATTCCGGTCTTGGCCGGGCCAGCCCCAGCAACCCGACCTATGACGGTATCGGCGGCGGACGTCGTGCCCTTGCCTGGCAAGTCGGCAACCCCGGCGCCGTGGCGGCTTTGGCCTACACGCAGATGGAGTTGCGCGCCAAGAGCCGGGACCTGGTGCGGCGCAACGCTTGGGCTGCTGCCGGGGTCGAAGCCTTTGTAGCCAATGCCATAGGCACCGGGATCAAGCCGCAATCGATGCTGGCAGACAACGCGGTGCGCGAATCCATCCATGCCTTGTGGCGCGACTGGTGCGAGGACGCCGACGGCGCAGGCCTGACCGACTTCTACGGTCTGCAGTCCCTGGCCTGTCGCGCCATGCTGGAGGGCGGTGAGGCCCTGATTCGGATTCGCTACCGCCGGCCTGAAGATGGTCTGGCTGTGGCCATGCAGCTCCAGGTGCTGGAGCCTGAGCATTTGCCGACCGCCATGAACACCGAGTTGGCGCCAGCATCAAACAGTTCAGGCCCTGGCAACACCGTGCGCGCTGGCATTGAGTTTGACCGCCTGGGTCGGCGTGTGGCGTACCACCTGTACCGATCGCATCCGGGGGATGGAATGCTGGCCCCGATGTCGGGCACCGGCGGCATGGACACAGTCCGGGTTCCGGCAGCAGAAATCATTCACTTGTTTCGGCCCCTGCGTCCGGGACAGATCCGCGGCGAGCCCTGGCTGGCTCGGGCCCTGGTCAAGCTCAACGAGCTCGATCAGTACGACGATGCCGAACTGGTGCGCAAGAAGACGGCGGCGATGTTTGCCGGCTTCATCACGCGCATGGCGCCAGAAGACAACCTGATGGGAGAGGGACCAGCGGATGGAAATGGGGTGTCACTGGCCGGTCTGGAACCTGGAACCTTGCAGTTCCTGGAACCCGGCGAGGATGTGAAGTTCAGCCAGCCAGCGGACGTGGGTGCCAGTTATTCCGAATTCCTGCGCATGCAGTTCCGGGCGGTGGCAGCAGCCATGGGCATCACCTACGAGATGCTCACCGGAGATCTCACCCAGGTCAATTACTCATCGATCCGCGCTGGCTTGCTGGAATTCAGGCGCAGGTGTGAAGCCATTCAGCATGGTGTCATCGTGCACCAGTTGTGCCGACCGATCTGGAAGGCGTGGATCGAGCAGGCGGTGCTGGAAGGTGCGTTGACTCTGCCGGGCTTTGCCACACGAAGACGCGAGTACCTGGCCGCCAAGTGGATCCCGCAGGGCTGGCAGTGGGTTGACCCGAAGAAGGAGTTCGACGCCATGCTTACCGCCATTCGGGCCGGACTGATGTCCAGGTCCGAAGCCATCTCCGGCTTTGGTTATGACGCCGAAGACATTGACCGAGAAATCGCTGCGGACAACCAACGCGCCGATCAACTGGGACTGGTATTCGATTCCGATCCACGCAAGGACCAACCCTCCGCTACCAGGCCTTCGCCGGGTCAGACGGCCACCGTGGACGCGAGTGCGTCCAACCCCGACAGCACTTCAATCTAGGAGACACCTTGTTGCCACATCTTGCGTGCCGCGTGTTCGGCACACCGCTTCTGATTGCCCGCGCCAAGCTCGACGTGATTCTGTCGGTGCTGATGCCGCGCCTGTCTGTGAGTCCAGATCTGCACGGAATAGCTCGTGATTCGGTGATCGATATCGCCAGCACCGTGCAGCCGGGCGGAATTGCCATAGCTGCTTCCACCATTGATCTGACAGCGATGGATGCCGTGCACACCGGCATCGTCGTGATTCCGATTTACGGCAGTCTGGTCAAACGCACGGTTGGTCTGCAGGTTGAATCGGGATTGACCAGCTATGCGGCCATCGCCGATCAGATTGACAGCGCCGTTGCCGATCCTGGTGTGTCGGGCATCGTGCTTGATGTCGATTCCCCGGGCGGTGAGGCGGCAGGTGTCTTTGAACTGGCACGTAGGATCCGCGCTGCTGGTCAGCAAAAACCGATCTGGGCTGTCGCCAACGACGCGGCGTTCTCTGCTGCTTATGCCATTGCAGCCAGTGCTGAGAGGCTCATTATTACTGAGACCGCTGGTGTGGGCTCCATCGGTGTGATTGCTCTGCATGTAGATCAGTCGGCCAGGGATGCAAATGATGGACTGCGCTACACCGCCATTACGGCGGGCGAACACAAGAACGATTTCTCGCCGCATGAGCCATTGTCGGTTCAGGCGCATGCCAGTTTGCAAGCTGAAGTTGATCGGCTCTATGCCATCTTCACCGACCAGGTCGCGCAGATGCGGGGCATCAAGGTGCAGGCAGTGCGCGCAACCCAGGCGGCACTGTTCTTTGGTGAGGACGCGGTCAAAGCCGGTCTGGCCGATGGCGTGCTGAGTCTTGACGCTGCGGTGTCTGAGATGAGGAACCACCTGCTCACAAGCCGCATGCGCGGTCCATCGCTGTCAGTGCTGGCAGGGCCTGCGCTGGCTCGGGCAAGCCCTCAAAGCGCTTGCGATGCCACACCTAACCAACTTTTATCAACCAAGGAGACTTCAATGCCTCAAGAAAACACTGACCCCATCATTCATCCTGCACCTGAAGCAAGCGCAGCAGTTGGCGCCGTCGCACCCGCTGCGGCCAACCCTGTGGCCGCTGCGCCGACCCTACCTGCCACTTCCGCGACTCCAGAGTCCCTCGCGAGCCTGATCAGCGAAGCCCGCAAAGAAGCGACCAACGCAGCCGTGCAGTCCTTGCAGCAAAGTGTGCAGGCCATCGCCGAGATGTGCCTGATCGCAGGCTGCCCGGATCGCGCCGCGCAGTTCATCGCTGCCGGCAAGACCGAGATGGAGGTGCGTCGCAGCCTGATCGAAGCACGAGCCTCGGCCAGTGACGCGCTTGGCATTCAGTCCACCTTGCCCGCTGCAAGCGGTACCGGTACCGGAAGCCCCTCGCCCGCAGCCTCGCCACAGTCTTCGCCGATCGTGGCGGCCGTCAAAAAACTCAACTCGAAGGAGTAATTCATGCCCTCAATCAATTCACTACCCACGCTGGGTGATCTGCTCAAGTTTGAAGCGCCCCAGTTCTATTCGCGCAGCGCGATCACCATTGCCGCTGGCCAGAATCTGGCCATGGGCACGGTGCTGGGTCGCCGAACCGCAGACGACAAGCACCAGGCCTTTGATCCAGTCGCGACCGACGGCACGGACACACCTGTGGGCATCCTGCTTGGCGATATCGATGCAACCCTGATCGACCGTGAAGACGCGCTGCTCTTGGCACGCCACGCCATGGTTGCAGAAAAGCTGGTCCTGTGGCCCGTTGGCATCGATGCTGACATCAAGCAGGCGGCAGTACGCCACCTCGAAGATATTGGCATCCTGATTCGCACCAGCGCCTGATCCGCTTCACGGTTCTCATCCGCCCAGCAACTTCCCTCTTCCTTCCCTGAAACCCGCCTCGGTGCTTACGCATCAGGTGGGTTTCGTTCTTCTGGAGATTCCCTATGCAAAACCCATTCAACAACCCCGGCTTCTCGATGGCCGCTTTGACTCTTGCGATCAATCTGCTGCCCAACCGCTACGGTCGGCTCGAGCAGATGAACCTGTTTCCCTTCAAACCGGTTCGCTCCCGCCAGATTCTGGTCGAAGAGCGCAATGGCACGCTCAATCTGCTGCCGACCCTGCCGGTGGGTAGCCCCAGTTCGGTCGGGTTTCGGGATAAGCGGAAGCTCCGTTCCTTTGTCGTGCCGCACATTCCGCATGATGATGTGGTGCTGCCCGAGGAAGTGCAGGGCATCCGTGCCTTCGGTTCCGAGACCGAGATGGAAACCGTGGCCACGGTCCTGGCCAGCCACCTGGAGCGCATGCGCAACAAGCACGCTTTGACGCTGGAGCATCTGCGCATGGGTGCCTTGAAGGGAATTATTCTTGATTCCGATGGCTCCGAGCTCTACAGCCTGTACAAGGAGTTTGAGATCGCGCCCAAGGCTGTCAACTTCGCTCTGAATGTGGAGAACACAGATGTCAGGAAAGCCTGCTTTGAGGTGCTGCGTCATGTGGACGACAACCTGCGCGGCGAGTTCATGACCGGCATCCACTGCCTTTGCTCGCCCGAGTTCTTCGAAAAACTGGTCGGCCACGCCAAGGTCAACAAGGCGTACGAGAACTACGCCCAAGGCGCCATGCTGCGGGACGATGTGCGCCAGGCCTTCTCGTTTGGCGGTCTGACGTTTGAGGAATACCGCGGTCAGGCCAGTGACATCGACGGCAATGTGCGCCGTTTCATTGCTGCCGGCGAAGCTCATGCCTTCCCGCTGGGCACGGTGGACACTTTCGGCACCTACATCGCCCCGGCTGACTTCAACGAGACGGTCAACACGCTCGGCCAGGTTTTGTACGCCAAGCAAGAACCCCGCAAGTTCGAGCGCGGTACCGACTTGCACACGCAGAGCAATCCGCTGCCGATGTGCCACCGTCCGGGTGTGCTGGTCAAGCTCACGATGGCCTGATGGTCAGCGTCGAGTTTCTCTATGCGGCGGCGGACAACGCTGGGCTGCTTAAACCCGCCTTGTTTGGGGGGCAAGAAGTCATGGTCGATTTCCGAGCGCCAGACGAGGATGTCCTCTCAGGCATGGGAGTCAGTCGGGACTACTCGATCCGCTACCCCCTGACGTGGCTGCCGGAGCTCGTTGCCGGCAGCACGATTGACATCTCGGGGCAGACCTACCGCGTGCGCGAAGTCACTGCCATTGGGGACGGGTCGGAGTGTCGGGCGACGCTCACCCGACTGTAGGAGGCTGCCATGGCGCAATCGATTCGCGAGCAGATCCTGCAGGCGGTAGTGCAGCTACTCGCACCTGTGGCATCGCTGCAGGGCGCGCAGATTCTGCAGTCTCCCACCACCGGCATCAGCCGTGAGGAGTCGCCGGCGCTGTTGATCTTCCCCGAGTCAGATGCAGTCACGCCGCGCATCAACGACCGCGTGGAGCGCCAACTGGTGCTGCGCATGGTGGCCGTTGCACGTGAAACAGCCGGGACTGCACCGGAAGCGATTGCGGACGCCTTGCTGGTCGCAGCCCATTCGGCCTTGTTTGCCAACGCCAACCTCGGTGGCCTGTGTTTGGGCCTGCGGGAACTGGAATGCGAGTGGGACGTGGAGGATGCCGACGCCACCGCTGCTGCCATTCCAGCGCGCTACCAGATCACTTACCGAACCCTGGCCAGTGACATCTCAATCATCGGATGAAAACCATGACAGCACTTGTTTTATTGAAACCTCACACGCACGCCGGCAAAGCTGGTGAGCCTGGTGAGCGCATCGACGTTGACGAGATCACTGCCCAGTGGCTGCTCGCAAACGGTGTCGCCACGCCATCACCAAAGCCAGTCAAGACTGAGTCAGATTCCAAACCCTTTCAACCCAAGGAACCCAAACCATGAGCACCTATGCATCCTTCCAAGGCCGAGTCTTTCTCGGCAAGCGAGACATCTCCGGCAACCCGATCGAAGTTCGTTCACCGGGCAACGTGGCCGAGCTCAAACTCTCGCTCAAGACCGATGTACTGGAGCATTACGAGAGCCAGACGGGGCAGCGCACGCTGGACCATCGCATGGTCAAGCAAAAGTCTGCCACTGTGAAACTCACGATCGAGGAATTCACCAAAGAAAACCTCGCTCTGGCTCTGTACGGCAACCATGTTGTGGGAACGACTGGAACGGTTACAGCGGAACCGATTGGCGGCGCTGCGCCGGTTGTCGGTGACCGCTATTTCTTTGCACATCCGAAGGTTTCTACGCTGGTGGTCACGGATTCAGCCGGAACACCGGCAACTTTGGTGGCCGGCACCAATTACACCGCCGATGCTGACTTCGGCGCACTGCAGTTTCTCGATGTGACTGGCTTCACGGCGCCATTCAAGGCCAGTTATGCGTACGGTGTGGCGACCGAGATCGGGATCTTTACGCAGCCGCTGCCGGAACGCTACTTGCGGCTTGAAGGTTTGAACACGGCGCAGGGCAATGCCAAAGTTCTGGTCGAACTCTACCGCGTGGCCTTCGATCCCCTGAAGGAAATCTCCTTCATCTCGGATGATTACAACAAATTCGAGATGGAGGGCTCACTTCTGGCTGATGCAAGCAAACCGTTCGATGCGACGCTGGGCCAATTCGGAAAAATTGTGCTCGTCGGCTAGAGAGCTTCAGGCTCATCATCAATCAAAAATCACATCATCATGAACGATTTGGAAAAACTGATCCCTATTGCCGTCGAATTGACGGTAGGTGGCGAGACCTTGGCGATAAAACCGCTCAAAGTAGGCCAGATGCCGGCCTTTCTGCGTGCGATTTCCCCGGTGATGCAGCATCTCACGCGCGCAGAGATCGACTGGCTCACGCTGTTTGGCGAACAAGGCGACGATTTGCTCGCAGCGATCGCCATTGCGGTGGCCAAGCCGCGCCAGTGGGTGGACGATCTGGCTGCCGACGAAGCAATTCTGCTGGCAGCCAAGGTGATCGAGGTGAATGCCGATTTTTTTACCCGGACGGTGCTGCCCAAACTCGACGGCCTGTTCACGCGGGCCAAGGGCCTCGCGCCAGAGACAGCACCGGCGTCTGGTTCGACGCCGTCCAGCGCCTGATAGCGCACGGCCACCGTCTTCCCGACATTCTTGACTACACCCTGGCGCAGCTGCGCGGCTTTATGGAAGCCACAAACCGGCAAGACGCCGCCAACGACGCGCGCCTGTTATCCCTGATCGCAATCGGCACCCGTGGTGATGCGAGAAACCTGGATCAAACCCTGGACCGTCTAACCGACCGCACGCACCCCTCATGAAAATCTCCCTGCGTATCGACAGCGCTGCCGCCCAGGCAAACCTTCGTCGCTGGGGTGGCGAGTTCCAGGATAAGGTGAAAAAGGCTGTCGCACGCGCCATGCGTGCCGAGGCCATCGAGATCAAGCAGGACGTGCGCTCCCAAGTTGCCAGTCAAATGGCAGTGGTCAAGAATTCATTTCTCAAGGGCTTCAACGCCAAGGTGCTGGATCAGGATCCGAGCCGCTTGCCAGCGCTTTATGTGGGTTCCCGCATACCGTGGTCCGGCATTCATGAGAAGGGTGGTTCCATCTCGGCAAAGATGCTGATTCCCCTGCACGGCCGTGTCGGCAGAAAACGCTTCAAAGCGCAGATCGCGGAACTCATGCGCGGCGGCAACGCCTACTTCATCAAGAACGCCAAGGGAAACATTGTGCTGATGGCAGAAAACATCGCCGAACACGACCGCCCCCTGGCTGGATTCAAGCGCCGCTACCGCAAGGCCGAGGGTGTGAAACGCATCAAGCGTGGCACTGACATTCCGATTGCGGTTCTGGTGCCGCGTGTGCAACTGAAGAAGCGACTCGATATTGAGCGACTGGTTGCAGGGCGCGTGCCGCGCTTGGCCGTTGCAATAGAAAAACAAATTCAAACGCTGGGCTGAATCTGAGAAGCTTGCCTTCAATACCCTTGAAACAAAAAGTCCAGGGCCGCAGTAATGCGCGCCTGGTCTTCGTTCAATGAGGCGACGCAGTCCTTTAGAACACGCAGTGGCACGGCACCCATCTTGGGCGTTTCCAGCAGGTAGTCCTTGCCCTGGATGCTGAGCACCGGCATCAGCCGGTTCGGGATCTTGACCTTGGCAAAGTGGTCCAGGCTGCGCAGCGGAATCACCATGCGGCTGTCCAGTCCGTCGAGCAAATTGCTTTGAACATCGAGCAGATACGGCGTGGTGCTGGCATGAGCGCCCGGGTTGGCATAAACATCAAAGCGTGCCATCAGAAAGTTCTCCACTGATCCAGCGGCAGACCTTCAGCCTCGATGGTGGCGTTGTAGGCCACGATGAAGTCGGCATGATCGCTGCGCCAGCGGCGCTCCTGCTCCTGGGTGACCATTTGACGCAAATGGTTGTCGCACACCTGCGAGATATTGAGTTCAAGCGCCTTGGCCGCATCAAGCACATCGGCACTCAGCGTCACGTTGGTGGCCCGTTTTAAGGGTTGGCGAGAGCGGCGTTTGGGTGCGGTGGTTTGAATGGCAGGCATAGAGAGTTCCAATGCGCATTAATAGATGCGCATAGTTTAGCAAATATTTGAGCAACACACTGTTCTTTTAACTGCATTTACCGATGGCCAACAACCGCATCGCCGTTCTCGTCGCTCTGGAAGGCAGTGATGACGGGCTCAAACGCGCCCTGACATCGGCCCAGCAAAGCCTGGGTGAGTTGGCAGCCAACGCCAAAACGGCAGGCGAGAAAGCTGCAGCTGGCATGGCCGAGGTCAAGGCCGGTATGTCTGCGTTCGGTGACCAGGTGTCAAGCGCCAAATCTCAACTACTGGCTTTCCTGTCCATCAACTGGGCCGCGGGCAAGCTCCAGGAGGTCGTCCAAATAGCAGACGCCTGGAACATGATGGCGGCGCGTCTGAAACTGGCCACCATCGGCCAGCAGGAATACGCAGTAGCTCAGAAGGCTCTGTTCGAGATCGCCCAGCGCATTGGTGTGCCGATCCAGGAAACTGCCACCCTGTACGGAAAACTGCAGCAAGCCGTGCGCATGCTCGGTGGTGAGCAAAAGGATGCACTGACCATCACCGAGAGCATCTCGCAAGCCCTGCGCCTCTCGGGTGCGTCGGCAACCGAAGCCCAATCCTCGCTCCTGCAG
>CAITQH010000334.1 GCA_903894475.1 uncultured beta proteobacterium | reverse complement strand
CAAGACCGACATTGAACGCTGGACGCAGCTGGCCAAGGCTCGCAAGATTCAACTCGACAGCTAACTTCGCCAATAGTCAGTACCCATCTTCACCAACAGACAACATGGCACGTAATACCCAGGTCAGCGCCGACCTTAACGCCCCGCCAGTCACGCAACTGCTGGCGCGCTTTATCGCGACCCATCCTGGCTATCTGGCCGGTGGCTGGAGTGCGGACGTTGACCACGAGGCGCATCGAACCTTCATGAACTGGCTGGGCTGCGCCGTCGGCGCGGCGCGACACGACGCAGCAACGGCGGCGCTGGCCGCCGTTGCGATGTTGCAACCGGCGGCACAGGCCAGTGTGCTGGGACGATCCGAAAAGGTCGATATGGCAAGCGCCGCACTGGTCAACGGCATCAGCTCCCACACCTTTGACTTTGACGACACCCATCTCAAGACCATCATTCATCCAGCCGGACCGGTCGCCTCGGCCTTGCTTGCGCTGGCGGAACACAACAAGGTCAGCGGACGCGAGTTGATCGACGCACTGGTACTGGGCATTGACGTGTCCTGCCGCGTCGGCAACGCCATGTACCCGGACCACTATGACCGCGGCTGGCATATCACCGGCTCCACTGGCACGCTGGGCGCCGCCGCTGCCTGCGCGCGCCTGCTCAAACTCGACACTGAAAAGACCGCCATGGCGCTTGGCATCGCTGCCTCGCAGCCGGTGGGCATGCGCGAACAATTCGGCACCATGACCAAGCCCTATCATCCGGGCGCGGCGGCACGTGCCGGCCTGATGTCGGCGCTGCTCGCCAGTCAGGGCTTCACAGCCAGCCCCAAGGCGCTGGAGGCTGCACGCGGAATGATGCAGACCGTCTCCACCAAGAACGACTGGAACGAAATCACCGAGGAACTGGGCCAGCGCTTCGAGATTTCCTTCAATAGCTACAAACCTTTCGCCTGCGGCATCGTGATTCACCCCAGCATTGACGCCTGCGCCCAGTTGCGGGCTCAGGGCGTGAAGCCAGAAGACGTACAGAGCATTGAACTGCGCGTGCACTCGCTGGTACTTGAACTTACAGGCAAGAAGGAGCCACAGGACGGCCTGCAAGCCAAATTCAGCGTCTATCACGGCTGTGCTGCCGGACTGACTTTTGGTCGCGCTGGCGAGGAAGAGTTTTCCGACGCCATCGTGAGCCGCCCGGACATGATCGACTTGCGCCGCAAGGTCGTCGCCAGCGTGGACAACTCCATCGAAGAAGCCAGCGCCGACGTGGCAGCGGTATTGCATGACGGTCGGCGCGTGCATGTATTTGTCGAGCACGCCATTGGCTCTCTGCAAAAGCCGATGACCGACGCCATGCTGGAAGCCAAATTTCATGGCCTGACCGATCAGGTTCTGGGTCTCGACAAAAGCAACGCTCTGATTCAGGCCTGCTGGAATGTGGGTGATGCATCCAATCTTCGGGGACTCACCGCGCTGGCCTGCGCGGACTGTTGAACGTCGAAATTCGCAACACCTTTTGGCAAGACTGAGTGCTGCCGCGGGCGACGCAATGGGTGACTCCGCGAATATCCTGCGGCCTTTGGTCTTGTCATCCCGGACGTCCAGTTTGTCATCCCGGCCCCGGATCAGGTCCGGGGTTTCAACATCCGGGATCCAGTGCCACGCCACCACTGGATTGCGGGTCAGGCCCGCAATGACAAAACCATGTGACGGATCTGGCTGGTGGGGCGCTCAGCGCAGCGGCATAAAGGAGGAGGCCGAAGGCCGGGGGACAGCCGCGGAGTTGAGTGCATCACCAGCTGGGGAGCACCATAGAAGCCAGTCGTGTTTTCTTGAATCAACGCAGGAAAGAAGCGATCAGCTCTGTCACTTGCTGCGGCCGCTCATGCACGATCCAGTGCGACGCATCCGGCACAGCGCAAATGGTCAGGTCGTCAATGTATTCAGCCAAGCCTTCGAGAAGGGCCGGTGGCAGCGCAATGTCGTTCAGGGCCCAGATCACCAGGGTTGGCAGGCTGATCGTGAGCCTGTCGCGCGGCAGTTCAATGGCAGCGGCAGCGGGGTCTTCGGGTCGCGCCGGGCGCAGCGGCGAGACGCGGTAAAGGTTGCAGCCACCTCGCAAGCCGCAACTCCAGACTTCCCGGTACTGCGCCTTGACTTCGTCCGTCAGCCAGACGGGTGTCTGATGTCCTGCCCTGCCCACGGTCAGGAATTCCCAGAGTCGTCGATGATCGTCCTGCACCAGCAATTGTTCAGCGTCCGGCCGGATCAGAAAATTCATGTAGGCACTGGCTGCCTGCTGCGTCGGGCTGGACTTCAGCTCGCGCAGGAAAGTGCCAGGGTGTGGTGAATTGATGATCACCAGTTGGCGCATCAAATGCGGCAACTGATTGGCAAGATTCCAGGCCACTGCGCCGCCCCAGTCATGAGCCACCAGGGCGGCGAGCTGACGGCCTTGAGTTTCGGCTTCGATCGCGATCAGCGCGGCGATATCCTGCACCAGCAATTTGGGTCGATACGCACTCACCTCGGATGGCGCGCTGGAGCGCTCAAAGCCGCGCAGGTTGGGCGCCACACAACGGTAGCCACCGTTCTCGGGCCGGGAGAAAAATTCCATCTGAGCATCCCAGACAAAAGCGCCTTCCGGGAAACCGTGCAGGAACAACAGCACCGCCCGACCTCTCTCACCACTGGCGCGGCAACTCAGGGTGATGCCGTGCGGCAGTGCCAACAAAAACTTTTCGATCATGCAGCAGGCAGTGCCGGCGCCGGATGCGCCCATTGCCATAGGAGCAGGGAGACCTCGTCGATTCCCTGGCGTTTGGTGGCCGAAAACAGTCGTACTTCTCCACCACCGGCTTGCAGCTTCATGATCGACAGCGCCTTGTTCTGCTCAACGCGCGTGAGTTTGTCGGCTTTGGTCAGGATCACCAGGAATTTCAGACCCTCTGCCACTCTGGGGCGGATGATGTCGAGCAGGATTTCATCGAGTTCGGTCATTCCGTGGCGCGGGTCGCACATCAGGACGATGCCCTTCAGGTTTTCTCTTGTGACCAGGTAGTTGGCCATCACCTGCTGCCAGCGGATCTTGTCCTGCCTTGGCACCGCAGCGTAGCCATAGCCTGGCAGATCAGTCAAAACGGCGTCGGTCACGCCCTGCTTGCCCAGGGCGAACAGATTGATGTGCTGGGTGCGGCCCGGTTTCTTGGAGGCAAAAGCCAGTTGCTTTTGTTGTGTCAGCGTATTGATGCACGTGGATTTGCCGGCGTTGGAACGTCCAACAAACGCAAACTCTGGAACGTCGAGCGCTGGCAGAAAGTGCAACTCGGGCGCGGTAGTGAGAAATCTGGCCGTGTGCAACCAGCCTGAAGCGAGGCCGGTCGCTGATGGATTTGAGTTGTTGGTCATTGTGGGTGAAGGGGGAATCCCCTTGTCGCATTGTAGAATCAGCCAGTTCCGCTCACCTGATACGCTCCTGTCCTATGAAGTTGTTCACCCACCTCCTGATCGCTGCCTCGCTGGCGGTTGCCGCTATTTCCGCCTTCTCGCAGGAGGCCAAGCCTGCAGCCGCGGCTGCCTCGGCTGTGCCCGCCAGCGCCGACAAGCCCGATCTGGCCAAGGGTGAGGCCAGTTTCATGGCGGTCTGCGCCGCTTGTCACGCGCCAGACGGCAACTCGCTGATTCCCGTCAATCCCAAGCTGGCGCAGCAGCATCCGCAGTATTTGATCAAGCAACTGCAGGAATTCAAGGCCGGCAAGCGAGCGAACCCCGTCATGCTCGGAATGGCTTCAACGCTGTCCGACGCTGACATGAAGAATGTTGCTTTCTGGATCAGCTCAAAGAAGGCTGCGCCAGGCGTCGCCAAGGACAAGGAACTGGTGTTGCTGGGTGAGCGTATTTACCGCGGCGGCATTGCCGACCGTCAAGTGCCGGCGTGCGCTGGTTGCCACAGTCCGAACGGCGCAGGCATTCCGGCCCAATACCCGCGCTTGAGCGGGCAGCACGCCGAATACGCGGTGGCGCAGCTCACTGCCTTTCGCGATGGCGTGCGCGGCAACAGCCTGCAGATGACGCAGGTGGCTGCCAAGTTGAATGACCGCGAAATCAGGGCGCTTGCCGATTACGTCGCCGGTCTGCGCTAGCCACAGGACGTACGTTCGACGTCCCTGTCCCCAAAGTGGGTAAACGATTCCATTAAGAATCAGCCCTGTCCGTCGACTCCTTTTGTAGCGGGGGGCGTTAGCATGTCCATCAATTCCAGCCGGAACGGCTTCGCACATCCGAGTCCCGGCGAAATCACCCCCAGACACGTCTACGAAGAACGCCGCGATCTGATCAAGCTGATGGCTGCAGGCGCCGCCGGTGCAGCACTGGCAAGCTGGGCTTCGCGCGAGGCGCTGGCGCAAGGCGCTGCTGGCGCTCGCTCCGGTAAATTGGCGGCCTTGCCCGGCGCCAGGTCGAGCCTGGCAGGTGCCGTGACGATGGAGAAATTGACTGACTACAAGGACGCCAGCAGCTACAACAACTTTTATGAGTTTGGCACCGACAAGGCAGACCCGGCGTCCAACGCGCAGAGTCTGCAAACGAGCCCGTGGTCGGTCGAAGTCGAGGGTCTGGTCCGAAAGCCGGCCCGGTACACGCTCGAGGATCTGCTCAAACTGAGCGCCCAGGAAGAGCGAATTTACCGCCTGCGCTGTGTTGAGGGTTGGTCCATGGTGATTCCCTGGGTTGGCTATTCGCTCAGCGAATTGATCAAGCGGGTCGAGCCACTGGGCAATGCCAAGTTCGTTGAATTCGTGACTCTGGCCGATCCCAAAACCATGCCCTTTGTCGGCACTCGCGTGCTGGACTGGCCTTATGCTGAAGGTCTGCGCATGGACGAAGCGATGCATCCCCTGACGCTGCTGACATTTGGCATGTACGGTGAAGTCCTGCCCAAACAGAATGGTGCCCCGGTGCGACTGGTTGTGCCCTGGAAGTACGGTTTCAAGAGTGCCAAGAGCCTGGTGAAGATTCGCTTTACCGAGAAGCAGCCAGGCACGGCCTGGAACAAGGCGGCATCCAACGAATACGGTTTTTTCTCCAACGTCAACCCGAACGTCGATCACCCGCGCTGGAGCCAGGCCAGCGAGCGGCGCATCGGCGAAGATGGTTTGTTGAGCAAAAAGCGCAAGACACTGATGTTCAACGGCTATGAGGCTCAGGTCGGACAACTGTATGCCGGCATGGACCTGAAGAAGAATTTTTGAAGTTGCCAGTCTTCAAAGCACTGTTGCTGCACCGCTTTGCCAAGACAATCGTTTTTGGTCTGGCGCTTTTGCCGTTTTGCTGGCTACTGCTGGCTGCTATGACCAACCGTTTAGGCGCCAACCCGGCAGAGTTTTTGCTGCGAGCCTTGGGCGATTGGACCTTGCGCTTTCTTTGTCTGGTGCTCACCGTGACGCCTTTGCGCATCATCAGTGGCACATCGGCTTTGGCGCGCTTTCGACGCATGCTGGGCTTGTTCGTCTATTTCTACGCCGCGCTGCACATGCTCAGCTACAGCTGGTTTGACATGGGTTTTGAATTTGACGACATAGCCAAAGATATTGCCAAACGGCCCTTCATCCTGATTGGATTTTCAGGCTTTGTTCTGCTGACAGCGCTGGCACTGACATCCTTCAATAGGGCCATCAAGCTGATGGGCGCAAAACGCTGGCAACGTCTGCATCGCCTGGTTTACGTGGTGGCGGGCCTGGCCATCCTGCATTTCTTCTGGATGCGCGCGGGCAAGAACAACTTCACCGAGGTGTACGTCTATGGAGCTATTCTGGGCACGCTGCTGTTGTGGCGCGGGTGGCATCGAGTAAAGAACAAGCCAGGCTAGTACACCCCAGCTTCGCCCGGTGGCCGATCCTTGAAGCGTTTGTGAACCCAGAAATACTGGTCAGGCATGGTGTCTATGAAGGTCTGCAGACGCCGATTCATGAGTGCGGTATCGGCCACCGGATCGGCGGACGGGAAGTCGGTCCAGGCTGGCAGGACGCGCACCTCATAGCCGTGACGCGTCATCTGCGTCAACACCGGGACCACCTTGGCTCGGCCCATTTTGGCAAAGCGTGACAATGACGGAACCGTCGCGGCAAGCACGCCATAAAACGGCACCCAGACCGACTCTTCGGGGCCAAAGTTCATGTCCGGGAGCAAATAGAGTGGCTGTCCCACACGCAGCGCGGCAACTATCGTCTTGACACCGTCGACGCGCCCAAAAAGTCGTGACGCACCAAAGCGCTGGCGCCCGGCCAGAATCCAGGCATCAAGTATCTTGTCGGATTGATCCGTGTAGATGGTGGTGAAGTACCGCGGCAACTGCTGCGTCAATGCAGTCCAGCCGGCGTCCAGGCCAACAAAATGCGGTGCAAAGATCACGGTTGGCGCATCGCCCTGCAATTCATGAATGGCACCCGACAAGGTCAGACGCCGCCGGACCCGCTGCGCCGAGCCGTGCCAGAGCCAGCCCCGATCCAGCCAGGACTGTGCAAAGTGAACAAAAGTCCAAAACGTCACGGCGCGAATCCGCTGCGCCGACCAATCCGGAAAGCACAGACGCAGGTTGGTGTTTGCCACCCGGCGCCGGGGCCGCACCAGCAAATAAAGCAGCGCACCCAGCAAACAACCCAGCGCCCGTATCCAGGCCAGCGGCAGCAGCGCCAGAAAATGCATCACGCCGATGCCAAACCAGCTCCAGCAGCGGCTTAGCATCAGAGTTCCTGACGCGGCTGCTTGTAGCGCGCGTAGCCCCACAGGTACTGCTGTGGACACAGCCGGATCAGTCTTTCCATTTCCTGATTGATCAGACTGGCGGCCTGCGCACCATCCGAGGGCAAAGTGGCCGATAGTGGCTCAAAATGCACGCGGTAGCCGCGCCCCCAGGACAGGCGCTCGCCCCATGTCAAGACGATGGCAGCGCCGGTTTGCTGAGCCAATCGTGCCGACAGGGTCATGGTGTAGGCATCGCGACCGAAAAATGGAACCCATACACCCAAGCCCTTGGGCGGCACCTGATCCGGCAGCAATCCCACACACTCGCCCTTTTTCAGCGCCTTGATCATTTGCTTGACGCCGGCCAGCGTGGTCGGCGCCGCCCGCAGACCAGGGCGCTTACGCGCATTTTTCACCAGGGAGCGCAGCCAGGGCTGGCGTGACGGACGAAACAAAACCGTGATCGGATAAAGCGTCTGCCCGTAACGTCGCGCATAGGCTTGCGCCGTGATTTCGAAGCATCCCAGATGCGGCGTCAGAAACACCACGCCTCGACCCCGCGCCAAGGCCGCTTCCACGTGCTGAGTACCCTCCCACAGAACACTCACAGGCCGGCCGAACCAGAGCCGGGGCAACTCAGCCACCAGTTGGCCAGCGGCGCCAACGGCACCTAGCGATTGCCACCAACCTGTCCCCGCTTGCCGCGCGTTGGCCAGAAAGCGCTGACGATAGACGCCCGATGCACAGAACACCAGCCAACCCGCGCCCCAGCCCAGGGCGTGCGCCAGTGCCAAGGGCAGGAAGGAGAAAATTTTGAAAAAACTGGCCATCACTCGGATAAAATCTGCTCGTCGCTGAGTTATGGAACTACTTGCAGGGCGACACACAAGGGCCGGTTTGCTGCAAACTGCCATTGTGCCTTGTCAGATTTGACAATTCTGCTAAAGCGTTCGCTAAAAGCCTCCAAGCCAAAGCAACGCGAACTTGTTGTTAACTTTTTTTGGGAGCTTAAAACCATGGCGAACGACTTTCTCTTTACTTCCGAATCCGTTTCTGAAGGCCACCCTGACAAGGTGGCCGATCAGATCTCGGATGCCATTCTGGACGCGATCTTCACGCAGGACCCGAAATCCCGCGTTGCCGCCGAGACCCTGTGCAATACCGGTCTGGTGGT
>CAITQH010000333.1 GCA_903894475.1 uncultured beta proteobacterium | reverse complement strand
GCCTGCGCGCTCATGTACAAGCCCTCCAGCCGCTTGGCCATGGCTTCGGCTTCAAGCTTTTCTCCCTTGGCTTGCGATTCACGGATGCTTGCCTTGATCTGCGCCATCTGCGCCTCGAACTGGGCCTGTGCCACTTGCTGCTGCTGTTGCTTGGCTGCCTGCTGCTCCGGTGTTTCCTTGCCATCCGGGTCAGACTGACCATTGACCTGGCGAATCCGTTCCAGAATCGCTTTCTTGCGTGGCAAATTCGGGTGCATCTCAAACACCACATCGAGCATGCCCACCACCACCTGGGGTGCGGAAGACGCCAATTGCGACAGCACCTGCATCAATGAATCAAATGCTGCTTCGGCATAAGACAGCTTCCATGCCTGTTCACCAATCACAAAGCTGGCCTTGCGCTGGGTGATGTCATTCAGGAAGGTGCCGTCATCCTGCGGCTGATTCAGCTTGGCATAGTCGTACTTGTTGCCTTCATGGGCGACTCTGATCGTCAAGGGCTGGGTCCTTCTCGGTCATCACCGCACAGCACATGCGCCAACTGACACCATCGGCCATTCCAGTAACGGGATGCATCTGGGCTTGGGGCTCCCGGCTCCAGCACTCGATCAGCAGAATGCGCTCTCTGGGGTTGAACAGATCAACCGGCCGTGCCGTCATGTAGTCCAGTTCATCGCCATTGCCGGGATTGAAAGAATCCATACCAGCCAGAAGACCGGATCCACCGAGCCAGTCCCTGAAGATCGTGACATCGTCACCGGTCTGCACGCAGCGGTCGATCTGGATTTTCTTGTTGGGAAACAGGGCTTCGGCCACATCCCGGTCCACGACCTTGATGCGAAACAGATAGCGCGCATCCGACAGATCGCGCTTGGACCCCTGGCTGTCATAGAGGATGTTGCGCCAGGACTCAGCACCGATATAGATCGGCGGCCCAGACGGATCGCCCCTGAGTCCCACTTCCATCCAACCCAGACCGGCCTTGAAGGCATCTTCAATCGCATAAGAACGCTCGAACACCGCCCGATTGGCATCATCCAGGTATTTCAGCAGCTTGGTCTTGAGGATCGCATCGTCGCTGGCAGCCTCACCTTCGTCGGCAGCGACCACCACAAAGTCCACCCGGCTCTTTCGCTCAGTGCCGATCAGCCAGTCAATCGTTGGCTTGACTTCATTGAACACAACCGGGTTCTGACCACGTTCACGCACCCGCTCGGCATCCTCGTGTTCCCACTGGGTATCACTTCAAGAGCGACCTGGTGCGCTTGATGCGCGCATTTCCACAAGGCCGGTCACTGGACTCGGACCCCGACACGATCCGACGCTGGAACACCGGACAGATCGCCATCCTGTTTGCGCACCCGGCCTCTGCCGGACACGGTCTCAACCTGCAGGACGGCGGAAACATCCTGGTCTATTTCGGTCACTGGTCGAATCTTGAAGAACGCATGCAGATTTTGGAGCGCATCGGTCCGACGCGGCAGATGCAGGCCGGTCACGACCGGGCGGTATTTGTTCACAACATTATTGCTAGAGACACCGTTGACGAACTCGTGATTGAACGCGTGCAGAGCAAACGCGAAGTGCAGGACATCTTGTTGGATGCAATGAAGAGGAAACCACAATGAATCAACTTATCGCTTTTGACTTCGAGACGAACAATGTGCGTGTCGTCATGGACGCGCAAATGCAACCGTGGTTTGTGGCGGCAGACGTGTGTGCTGCTCTGACGATCAACACCGAGCAAACTCGGCGCTTGGATCATGACGACAAGGGTCTGCGTACTGTGCAGACCCCTGGCGGACAACAAGGGATGATTTCGGAGAGGGTGAAGAAATGAGCGAAACAATCGGATCAGATGAGTGCGCCGCCCTTCTACGATGCACGCCGGAACAGGTTGAGGAAATGGCGAGGGCTGGTGATATTCCCGGTCTGAAGATTGGAAGATCATGGTTGTTTATGCGTTCTGACCTTCTTGCGTACCTTGTGTCACTGACCGCCGTAATGGAGCCACCGATGTTCGGCGTAATGGAGCCACAAACAGGTGAGTAAAACGACATCCCGAGGTGGTTAAACAGTAGTGGATTTTGCCTCTTTTTGGGAGACGGTTTTCTGACTTCCCTTGGGC
>CAITQH010000332.1 GCA_903894475.1 uncultured beta proteobacterium | reverse complement strand
ACGGACTCTGAACCTGAAATTGTCATCCCGGACTTGATCCGGGATCCAGTGCCACGCGAGCCATGGATTGCGGGTCGGGGCCCGCAATGACAAGCAGGGGTGTAACTGTTCATGGAAAGCAAAGCGAAGCAATCCATGACTTCGGGCTGCATGGATTGCCGCGTCGCTACGCTCCTCGCAATGACGGCGGTAGGGGTCATGTGTTCAGGCTCAGAATCTGGTCTGCCTTCGCGGCATTGGTCTCGGCGTTCTTGAGCAGGTTCATGTGCAGGTCGAACTGGCGACCCAGGCTGATCATGCGAACCATGGCCTCCACCACATTGACGTTGCTGCCTTCCAGTGCGCCACCGAGCACCACCACATTGGGGTCGGCATTGGCGGGCTCGCCTTTGGTCTGGCGGAACAGGCCGTCGTCACCGCGCACCAGATCGCGGGCTGGCGGGTTCACCAGCTTCAGGCGTCCCAGCAGCGTCATCTGCGCCGCGGATGAGCCCGCTGCCAAGCTGGACAGCGTGCCGTCCTTGCCGACCAGCAGACTGGTCTCGGGCGGCACCGCGATGGGGCCGCTTTCGCCGAGCACCGTCAGGCCGTTTTGCGTCTGCAAAATGCCATTGGCGCTGATCTTGAGTGCACCGGAACGGGTATAGGCTTGCTTGCCGTCGGCGCCCTGCACGGTGAACCAGCCAGCGCCCTGCAGCGCCAGATCCAGGTCGCGCCCGGTCTGCTGAATCGGACCCGGCGTGAAGTCGGCAGCCACCGTCGCATCAAGCACAAGCGTGCGCGTTGGCAGCGCCGGACCCGTGACCGGCGCAGCGCGAAAGGAATCGATCTGCGAGCGAAAGCCGGTGGTGCTGGCGTTGGCCAGGTTGTTGCTGACCGTTGCCTGCTGCTCCAGCACTTGCCGGGCGCCGGTCATGGCGGTATAGATGAGACGGTCCATGCTGACACTTCAGTGCGTTCTGTATCCGCCTTACTGGACAATCTGAACGACGGTCTGCATCACCTCGTCCTGCTTCTTCACCATGGCGGCAGCCGACTGAAAGACACGCTGGGCTGAAATCATCTTGATCATTTCAGCCGTCAGATCGACATTGGCCTCCTCGGTGGCCGAGGCCTGGAGCGTACCCAAGCCACCCGAGCCAGCGCTATTGAGCGAGGCCGCACCGGAGGCTGTTGTTTCGAGCCACTGGTTGCTTTCGGTCGGAGCCAGGCCATCCACATTTCTGAAACTGGCCAGAATGACCTGCCCCATGACCGCCGAAGCCCCGTTGCTGTAGCTGGCCGTGATGGTGCCGTTGGCGGCGATCTGGTAACCCGTCATTTCCCCGGGCGGGCTGCCATCGACAACGGCGGTGGCCGCAAAGCTGGTGCCAAATTGCACCGCACTGCCGAGGTCGAAGTCGACTCGACCACTGTACGTGGTCGTCGCAGGCGTCGTCGTCGTGGAGGCACCAGCGCCGGCGACGTCCACCGTGAAGGCGCTGGCAAGTGCTTTCGATGCGGCTGTCAAGTTACCGGTAATGTCAAAGCTCAAGCTTCCCAGGTTTTTTGGCGGGGTGGGCGGGGTGGTGGCGGGAGCCGACGTATCGACCCCCCAAACGTCCCAAGTCGTCGCCGAGGTCTTGACGTAATAGGTTTGAACATCGTGCGCACCGCCGGAGGCGTCATAGACCGTGGTGGTTGTAGAGTCTGTATAAGTGCTGGGATCAGCGGCGTTGAAGGTGGGCGTCGCCGGAATGATTTTCGCCGCCGCGTTGAGTGTCACGCTGAGCGTCGCCTTGGCCGAGGCGACCGGCTTGTAAGGGTCAGCCTTGATGCTCAAGTTAACTGGTGCACCGGTCAGAATGGCGCCCTTCGAATCAACACCATAGCCGGTCAATTGATCGCCGGTTGAATTGACAATATTGCCGTCCTTGTCGAGCGAAAACTGGCCGTTGCGGGTATAGCTGGCGAGTCCGTTGGAGAGCACGCGAAAAAAGCCACTGCCACTGATTGCCATGTCCAGCGGGTTGCTCGACGCCGTGATATTGCCCTGAGTAAAGCTCTGCCGGGTGCCGGCTTTCCTGGCGCCGATGGCGCCGGACATCGAGGTCGCCAGAATGTCGCTGAAGTCCGAGCCCTTGAAACCGGCGGTGTTGGAATTTGAAATGTTGTTGCCAATCACTTCCAGCCGCATGGAAGCCGAATGGATGGCGGAGGTGTCGATCTGAAAAGTCATGATGATTACTTTCGCTGAACGTTAAGGGCCCTGAAGGAGCAGGGATGAACTGATTAGCTGACCTGCCTGACATCGGCCAGAGCCACCTTGCCCAGACCGGCAACACTGAGCGTCAGACCATTGGCTGCGATCGAAACGCTGTCAACACGGCCCGCAGTCAGCGCGGTGGCGGCCACGGCCTGACCGGCGCGTCGCGCTTCAATCACAAAGCTGTAATTGCCGTCGGGTGCACTGCCCCCGGCATCGGTGGAGCCGTCCCAAAAAATGTTTTGCATGCCCGCCGCCTGGGCGCCAGTCAACAGGGTACGAAGCACTTTCCCGGCGCTGTCTTTGACCGTGATCGTTACCGCATCGGCCGCCTTGGAAAAGTCAACGCCCATGACGGCCTGGCCCTGTGCCAACTGCACTGCCGAGCCCTCTACCAGCACGTTTCGCCCTAACAGATTGGAAGCCTGCAGCGCCTGCGAGGCCTGGATGCCCGAAGCCAGCGAATGCACCGTGGTATTGAGCTGGTTGATGCCTGCGACTGTGTTCAATTGCGCAATCTGGCTCGTCATCTGCGCGTTGTCCATCGGGTTCAGCGGGTCCTGGTTCTGCATCTGGGTCACCAGAAGTTTGAGAAAGTTGGCCTGCGCCTCACTGACCGACTGCGTTGACAAGGCCGTGGCGGTCGCGGCCGCGCTGGTGTTGCCAAGATTGCTGAGTGCCATGGATAGCCTTTCTTATTGACCGAGGGTCAGGGTTTTGAGCAACATCGACTTGGCCGCATTCAGGGTGTCGGCGTTGGTCTGGTAGGACCTTGAGGCGGACAGCATGTTGACCATTTCCTCGACCACGTTGACATTGGGCATGGCGACATAACCCTTCTCATTGGCCTGCGGGTGTGACGGGTTGTAGACGAGCTTGGGTGGCGTCGGGTCTTCCACCACCTTGTCAAGCTTGACGCCGGTCGCGAACGTGCCCGACAGCGGCTCCGCCATGAACTGCACCTGCTTTGCGCGGTAGGGCTGAGCGTCCGGCCCGCTGGTGCTCTCCGCGTTGGCGATGTTGCTGGCAACGACGTTGAGGCGTTTGCTTTGCGCCGCCATGCCGGAGGCGGCGACATTGAAAACATGGAGCAAGCTCATGCTGCTCAGCCCTGCAGCACGGCAAGCAAACTCTTGATCCGTGCGT
>CAITQH010000331.1 GCA_903894475.1 uncultured beta proteobacterium | reverse complement strand
GGTCAGCCGGCCGCGCTGCGTGCCGTACTTGGCGTTCAGGCGCGTGCGCAGCGCATCGAGTTCGGTCACGTCGATCTCTTCGACGTAGGTGAAGTGCGGGATGCGCCGCTTGGCCTCCTGCATCTTCTGCGCAATCTTGCGCCGCAGGCCGATCACGGGTATCACCTCCTCGGCCGTGTGCTGCGCGTAACGCTGGTCGACTTGCGCGGCGGTTGTGGCTTGACCGGCCCGACTGGCGTACGCGTCCAGGTCCTGCTGCGTGATGCGTCCGGCCGTTCCGGTGCCGGGAACAAACTGCAATTCAATCCCGAGGTCCCAGGCGCGGCGTCGCACAGCCGGTGAGGCAATGGGCTTGTCGCCGTTGGCGCGTGCATGAACCGTCGCAACTGCCGTTGCAGCGGCAGCCGGGACCCCGTTTACTGGTGCGGGCGCGGAGGAGGGTGCCACAACGACTGGCTCAACGGTCGCTTCAGATTGGCTTGCCGCAACGCCTGCTGGCGCATCAGCAAGCGGCTTGGCGGTCGGCGTTCCAATGCCTTCGACTTCGATCTGAATCAGGTCAGAGCCAACAGCCATGACCTGGCCGACGGTGCCACCCAGCAAGAGCACCTTGCCAGCCACCGGTGATGGAATCTCGACGGTGGCCTTGTCGGTCATGACATCGGCCAGAATCTGATCTTCAGTGACCAGATCGCCGACCTTGACATACCAGGCGACAAGCTCGACTTCGGCAATGCCTTCGCCAATGTCGGGCATCTTGATTGTGTGAATTCCCATCATGCCTCCAACGTGCGCTTGAACGCAGCGCCGACACGCGCCGGTCCAGGAAAGTAAGCCCACTCCTGGGCATGCGGGTAAGGTGTGTCCCAGCCGGTGACGCGCTCGATCGGTGCTTCCAGGTGATAGAAGCAATGCTCCTGAATCAGTGACACCAATTCCGCGCCAAAGCCACTGGTGCGTGTCGCTTCATGCAGCACGACACAGCGTCCGGTCTTCTTGACCGATGCCACGATGGTTTCCAGATCAAGCGGCCAGATCGAGCGCAGGTCGATGATCTCGGCATCGATGCCGGTCTCGTTGGCTGCGGCTTCGGCCACAAACACCATGGTGCCGTAAGTGATGACGGTCAGGGCCTGGCCCGGCCTGAACACGGCGGCGGTGTCCAGTGGAACCGTGTAATAGCCCTCTGGCACATTGCCCATCGGGTGCTTGGACCAGGGCACCACCGGCTTGTCGTGGTGACCATCAAACGGCCCGTTGTAGAGGCGCTTTGGCTCAAGAAAGATGACCGGGTCGTCGTTCTCGATCGAGGCAATCAGCAGACCCTTGGCGTCGTAGGGGTTCGATGGCATCACCGTGCGCAGACCGCAGACCTGGGTGAACACGGATTCCGGGCTCTGGCTGTGCGTCTGCCCACCATAGATGCCGCCGCCGCAGGGCATGCGGATCGTGATCGGCGCCGTGAAATCGCCCACTGAGCGGTAACGCAGCCGCGCTGCCTCCGAGACGATCTGATCGGTTGCCGGGTAGACGTAATCTGCAAACTGGATTTCGATCACCGGTCGCAGGCCGTAGGCGCCCATGCCCACGGCCGTGCCAACGATGCCGCCTTCGGAAATCGGCGCGTCGAAAACGCGCGAGGTGCCGTACTTCTTCTGCAGACCTTCGGTGCAGCGAAAGACACCGCCAAAATAGCCGACGTCCTGACCGTAAACGACTACGTTGCTGTCGCGCTCCAGCATCACGTCCATGGCCGAGCGCAGTGCCTGGATCATGGTCATCGGGGATGTCGCCCCCACGCTTGTCACGTCGTGTACTAGGCTGCCC
>CAITQH010000330.1 GCA_903894475.1 uncultured beta proteobacterium | reverse complement strand
GTGCAGGATGTGACCATGACCGGTCCGCGCGTCTTTTACGCTGCTGTCAAGGCTGCGGTCATGCAGTACAAGTGCGTCAGTGATGCCGGTGGCGAGGTCCTGGCTACTCAGGAATTCAACTTCAAGTTGGAGTGAGGTTACAGCGCAGTAATTGTCTGACGCCATCACAAATCGAGACCGCGTCCTGGACGCGGTTTTTTTTGCCCCGCTCACGGCAATTTGTGACTGAAAATAACCCTTGCCACAACATGGTTACAGCACGATGTATTTTGGCAACAAGTGACTCTGATTTTCGGCAATTGAGTCAACACCAATTTAACTTTACATGGTTTTACTTTACAGTCGTCCCACGGAAACAGAAACAGGTCGGGAACGAGTTCTGCCCTGTCGCCAATCTTGGTGCAAATTTCGCGTTGCTCTGCTTTCCAAAATGATTGAAGGAAGTCCCATGGAAAACAAAAGGCATAGCAAGGCTCATGTGTTCAGGAGAACCGTCGTCGCCCGCGCGCTCGCAGTTGCGTTTGGCGCAGTGTCCCTCGCGGGTGGCATTAGCACGACAGCGTTCGCACAGTCGAATACGACCGGAACCCTATATGGCAGCGTACAGGGTGCCGCCGGCGCATCGATTGTTCTTTTGAATAAAGACAATGGCTCCCGCCGAACGTTGGTCGTCGATGGAGCGGGCCGATTTAATGCACAGTCCTTGGTAACAGGCACTTACAAGGTTGACCTCGTTGTCAACGGACAGGTCACCAAGACCACCGACAACGTGGAAGTGCGCGTTGGTCAAGGCACCGAGGTGTCGTTTGCAACTTCGCTTGAAGCAGTGCAGGTGCTCGCACTTCGTCAAAAGATCGACGTCGCGTCGATCGGTTCAACCACCGTGTTTACAGCCAGTGATCTGGCCAAAGTTCCGGTCGCATCCAATGTGGGCGCTGTCATTCAGTTGGCACCGAGCACGACCCGCGGTGACTCACGTTACGGCGGTGCCAATGCGCCGAGCTTCGGTGGCTCAGGCGCGTCGGAAAATGCTTACTACATAAATGGTTTTCCGGTTACCACGCTGTTGACGCAGGTCGGGTTCTCGCAACTGCCGTTCAACTCAATCGCGCAAGCCCAGGTTCTGACGGGCGGTTATGGGGCTGAATTCGGTCGTTCGACCGGCGGCGTAGTCAATATTGTGACCAAGAGCGGTGGCAACGAATGGGCGGCCGGCGTCCAGGCCTCTGTGACCCCAAACAGCTTGCGCGCTGCGGAGCGGAATCAGTTCTACGAAGTCAACGGCACTGCCTTGGACGGCAAGATCCTTTTCTTGAACGATTTCAATGAGCAATCCAGTACATCCCAGTCGTTCTACCTCAGTGGACCACTGATCAAGGACAAGTTGTTCATGTTCCTCTCTGGCGAGCAGACCAAGACAACGCGCAGCGCCATTCGTACGGGCAATACAACCACACTTGGCAGCATATTGCCCAGCGGCTGGCAAGAGTCAACGACCGAGACGCCACGTTATCTGCTAAAACTGGACTGGAACCTGAACGATGCCAATCACGTCGAATACACGCGGATTTCTGACAAGGTGCAAAACGACAGAAGCTTCTACGGTTTCAACTACCGCACCAACACGCGTGACAGCGTGCCCGCAGGCGGCGCCAGTTACTTGAACTGGGGCCCAACACCGGTTGCAGCGCAGCAAGGTTCAGTGACCGATATTCTGAAGTACACGGGCTATCTGACCGACGACCTGACGGTCACTGGTTTGATCGGCAAGTCTTACAGCCCGCACGTATTCGCACCTGCTGGATATGACCCGACTCTGTTCCGGGCCTTGTCTGACTCCAGCGTTCAGATCCCGGGCTTTGCCTATCCCAATCCACAGACTACGACTGCCAATACCCTGATCGATGGCGCGTTTGACCAGAACAGAGGTGTCCGACTGGATGCAGAGTACAAGTTGAACCCGCAGCACAATATCCGTGTCGGCCTGGATCGCAACGTCATCACATCGAAATCAGGTAATGCCTATCCTGGTGGCGGCGTATGGCAATATGGCAAGACCGACCCGACCGATACCCGGAGCGGTGTCTTTGCCGCGCCGAAGACTGTTGCCGGCAACCCGTATGCACAGCAGGGCTATATTGTTGAAAAGATTCTGTTCTCCGCTGCATCCACGCCAACCGTGGAGCAGTCTGCCTGGTACATTGAAGACAAGTACAAGCTCACCGACAACGTCCTCTTGTCTCTTGGTCTGCGCAACGAAGGATTCAACAACAAGAACGGCGATGGTGCTTCCTACATCGACCTGCCTACCCAGCTAGCGCCGCGCTTTGGCGCTTCATGGGACCTGTATGGCGATGCATCTGCCAAGGTGTTTGCCAACATCGGGCGCTACCACGTACCGCTGCCAACCAACGTCGCTATCCGCGGTGCCGGCTCTTCGCTGTTCACAACCCAGCGCTTTGTCTACACCGGCGTGGACCCCGTTACTGGCGCACCTACCGGCTTGACCTCTTTGGGCAACGCCTATTCCGCCAACAATGAATATGGTCAGGCCAAGGACCCACGCTCCGTCGCTGCCCAGGATATGCAAGGCAATTTCCAGGACGAGTACGCCATCGGGTTTGAAAAGGCCGTGTCCAAGGCACTGAATGTAGGTGGCAAGTTCACCTATCGCAATATGCGCACCGCCATCGACGATCATTGCGATGACCGACCCTTCCTCGCATGGGCTGCAAGAAACAAGGTTGACACCACCAATTTTGGTGGCTACAACTGTGCTCTGTTCAATCCCGGTATTACCAACACCTTCAATATCGACATGACCGGTAACGGCACGTTGAACCACATTGTCCTGACTGCCGCCGATATGGCTCTGCCGCCTGTCAAACGCGAATACCTGGCAATCGACCTGTTTGCCGAGCACCCGTTTGATGGTAAATGGTGGGGCAAGGCGACCTATACGTGGTCGCGCAACTGGGGCAATACCGAAGGGCAGGTGCTCTCCGACATCGGCCAGGCAGATGTGGCGACAACACAAGCTTGGGACTTCCCGGAGTTTGCTGTCGGTGCGGACGGCCTGCTGCCGAATGACCGCACCCATCAGGTCAAGCTTTTTGGCTACTACCAGGTTGACCCGGAGTGGGGCATCGGTGGCAACTTTCTGGCAGCGTCAGGGCGCCCACGCAACTGCATAGGCAACGCGCCCAGCACGAGCGCGACGCAGGACATTTACAGCACGCCACCGGTCATCACCAATTACTCAGGATATGGCTCTGCTTACTTCTTCTGCGGTGGTGTTTATGCTCCGCGCGGTTCCTACGGCAATCTGCCACCGGATATGCGCCTTGACGTGAACTTCAGCTACAAGCCGGCAGTCCTGAAGGGTTTCGGATTCAAACTGGATATCTTCAACCTGTTCAACCGCCAGGCGATTGAAACGATTGAAGAGCGCTTGTACAACACGAATGCAACATCGATCCGTACGACCTATGGCTCTGTACAGAGCTACAACGCGCCTCGCACGATGAAGCTGACCGCTCAGTACGACTACAAGTTCTAATCGAACTGATACGGCAAAGCATCCAATCCCGCAGACTTTGGTTTGCGGGATTTTTTTTGCCTGAGAACCTAATCGCATAACAAACCGTGGCGTTTTCATGCAACAACTCGGGCCACTTTAGATAACTTTGAGATCAGCCCTAGGTCGAATTAGCAAACATTGATAGGATCCCATCTTTACTTTTTATAATTTTTTGGAGCTATTTAGTGCTTGACCGAGAACCATCATCTCCCAATGGAGGCATGGTGTTTTGTTGAAGCGAAGATTTTCGAGAACTTGCGTTTTGAGG
>CAITQH010000329.1 GCA_903894475.1 uncultured beta proteobacterium | reverse complement strand
GGGGGTGTCTTTGGCAATCCAACCTGCAGTCAGGTGATGGCGGGTGGCGCGGCTTACAAGGCACACAAGGCCGACTGCATCATTGGCTTTGGAGGCGGCGCCGCACTCGATGTGGCCAAAGTGGTCGGCATTGCCGCCACCCACGCCGGCGACATTCTGGAATACGTCTGGGACCACCCCCAGGTGCGGCCGATCGAACACGCCTTGCCCTATTTTGTGGCATTGCCCACCACATCGGGAACCGGCTCCGAAGTGGGCCGCTCCAGCGTCGTGAGCGAAAACGACACGCATTTGAAACGCGTTGTCTTCAGCCCGAAGATCCTGGCCAAAGTGGTGTTTGCCGATCCGGAGCTGACGCTGAGCCTGCCCGGCGCCATGACGGCAGCCACCGGCATGGACGCGCTGACCCACAACATCGAGAGCTACCTCTCACCCGCCTACCACCCGTTGTGCGATGGCATTGCGCTCGAAGGCGCGCGCATCGCGGCCGCGGCCCTGCTCACTGCGGTCAAGGATGGCAGCAACCTGCAGGCGCGCGCTGACATGATGATGTCTTCCATGATGGGCGCCATCGCCTTCCAGAAAGACCTTGGCGCGGTGCACTCCTGCGCCCACGCTCTGGGGGCTGTCTGCGACCTGCACCATGGCCTGGCCAACGCATTGATGATTGACACCGTGCTGGCCTGGAATCTGGAAGCAGTGCCAGCCAAGTTCGATGAGCTGGCCCATGTCTGCAAGGTCGCCGGTGGCGGCAAGGCCTTCGTGTCCTGGCTCAAACAACTCAAAGCGCGTGTCGGCATCAGCGGCGGTCTGGCGGCGCACGGCGTAAAACCAGAGCATCTGACGCGTCTGGTGCAGGTTGCCACGGCGGACATTTGTCATCAGACCAATCCCCGGCCTTGTACTTCGGTGGATTTTGAAGCGCTGTTCAAGGCGGCCATGTGATTTTTTTCCCCCACTCACTCCCCCCCGCCCCTCTCTCGCCCCGCCGGGCGAAAGAGGGGAGCCAACAGCCATATTTGGCCTTGTCTGTTAAGAGAGGACGTGCATCGGTAAGGTTTGGATCGTTGGAGTTTTTGAAGTTGAGACATATAGCTCTTCCTGTTTCAAAACTGACATCGCCCAGTTGCTTCGCTTTCACGCAACGCGCATTAGCGCGTGTACGTGTCTGCTTAAATGACAAGGCCAAATATGGCTGTTGGCTCCCCTTTCCGCCCCGGCGGGGGTGGAAAGGGGCGGGGGGGATAGGGGGGGAGATACAAACATGAAGGATCAAAAAGAACGTTTGAAGATCGGCATCAGCGCCTGCTTCCTGCACCCCGACCCAACCCGCGCTGTCTTCGCCAAAAAGACCCTGCAGTACATCGAGCAGTCGATGGCGCACTGGGTCATGTCCACCGGCGCCCTGCCGGTGATGATTCCGTCGCCGGCAGGCGACAGTGCACAGGGCGAGCCGCATTTTGAAGACTATGCAAACTGGCTCGATGGTCTGGTGCTGCACGGCGGCGCCGATGTCTGGCCCGGCAGCTACGGCGAGACACCGATCGAGGAACGCTGGAGCGGCGACCGCTTGCGCGACGAGTACGAGCAGGCGCTGGTGCGGGCCTTTGTAGCTGCCGGCAAGCCCGTGCTTGGCGTCTGCCGCGGTCTGCAACTGATCAATGTGGCCTTTGGCGGCACGCTGTACCAGGACATCGGCACGCAACGCCCGGAGTCGCTGGTGCACCGCGACGCGGATCGCTACGACCACAACTTTCATCAGCTTGAAATTGTTCCCGAGACGCGTCTGCAAGACCTGCTCGCCGGCGCACAAAGCTGCAAGATCAACAGCATCCACCACCAGGGCATCAAGGATCTGGCGGAAGGATTTGTGGTGGAGGCGCGCTGCCCGGACGACGGCATGATCGAAGCCATTCGCCACACAGGGCCGAGCTACATCGCTGCCGTGCAGTGGCACCCGGAGTTTCACCGACCCGAACTCGACACCCTCGACGACACGCCCGTGCTCAATGACTTTCTGGACGCGGCGCGTGCCGCCAAACTTGAAACGGAAAAATGAAATGAACCAACTCGCCATTCACAACCCCGCCAACGGCGCCCTCATCACGCAGGTGAGCGCCGACGACGCCAACTCCGTAGCAGCCAAGGCCGCGACAGCACGCGCTGCGCAGCCCGGCTGGCTGGCGGTGCCGCTGCAGGAGCGCAAAGCCTGCATCACGCGTTTCCGCGCTGGTGTGGTCGCCGAGCTGGAAGCGCTCGCCGGCATCATGACCAGCGAGACCGGAAAGCCGATCAAGATGTCGCGCAACGAGCTCAATGGTTTGCTCTCTCGCATCGACTTCTTTCTGAAAGAAGTGGACGCGCTGCTGCAGACTGAAACCGTGTTCGATGAAGGCGGCATGACCGAGCAGATCGAGCACACGCCGCTGGGACTGGTAGCCAATATCTCGGCCTGGAACTATCCCTGGTTTGTCGGCGGCAATGTCTTCATCCCCGCGCTGCTGACCGGCAACGCGGTGCTGTACAAGGCCTCTGAATACGCCACCCTGACCGGACTGGCGATGGCGCGGCTGCTGCACGCTGCGGGCATCCCGAAGGACGTGTTCATTGCAGTGGTCGGCGCTGGCGATGTCGGCGCCGCGCTGATGGCGCAGAAGATTGATGGCCTGTTCTTCACCGGCTCGCACGCCACCGGCGCCAAAATTGCGCAGACGCTCGGCCCGCGCCTGGTCAAGCTGCAGCTCGAACTCGGTGGCAAGGATCCGACCTATGTCTGTGAAGACGCCAATCCGAAGACAGCCGCTGAATCGCTGGCGGACGGCGCCATGTACAACACCGGCCAAAGCTGCTGCTCGGTCGAGCGCATCTATGTGCACGAGAAGATTTACGACGCTTTTGTGGCGGCCTTTTTGCAGACTGTGCACGACTTCAAGGTCGGTGACCCGGCGGCCGAGGATACCTACATCGGTGCCCTGACGCGCGCGCAGCAACTCGATGTGCTGGACGCCCAGGTGGCAGACGCCAAGGCCAAAGGCGCCACCCTGTTGTGCGGCGGGCACCGCCTGAACGGCCCCGGCAACTGGTATGCACCGACCGTGTTCTCCGACGTTAACCACAGCATGGAGTTGATGCGCGAAGAGAGCTTTGGCCCCATCATCGGCATCCAAAAAGTCTCTGGCGATACTGAGGCGGTGCAGCTGATGAACGACACGCGCTACGGTCTGACCGCAGGGGTGTTCACACCCAATGAAACACGTGCCAAGGCGCTGCTGTCCCAGGTCAAGGCCGGCAGTGTTTACTGGAACTGCTGCGACCGCGTCAGCCCACGCCTGCCCTGGAGCGGGCACGGCGATTCCGGCGTCGGCCTGACCCTGTCAACCTACGGCATCCAGACCTTCACCCGGCCCAAGGCCTGGCATCTGCGGCAGGCGTAAGCGTGCCGCACGCCGTCATCGCGCCCCCAGGCTGTCATTGCGGGCCCCGACCCGCAATCCAGGGCGCGCGTAGCACTGGATCCCGGATCGGGTCCGGGATGACAGCTGCTAAGTCCGGGATGACAGTTTCGGGTTCAAGGTCCGTGCACGGTATCTGCCGGCTACACACGAAGCTCGCACTGACGAGAGGGTGATGAATTAATGAAGCTCACTTTATTTGACCTCGACCACACGCTGCTCAATGGCGACAGCGATGTTTTGTGGTGTGATTTCCTGATCGAGCAGGGTCTGCTTGATCGCCAGAGTTTTGCTGCGCGCAATGCCGACATGGATGCGCGTTACCGTGCCGGCACCGTCGGTGTAGAAGAGTTTGCCAATTTCTACGTCGGCACGCTGGCCGGTCGCACGCGTGCGCAATGGGAGCCGCTGCGCAAGGAGTTTCTGGCCAGCGTGATCGTGCCGCGCATCGGCAAGGATGCGATCCATCTGGTCAGGCACCATCTGGACGCCAGCGACCTGGTCGTGCTGACAACCGCCACCAATCGCTTCATCACCGAGCTGACCGCCAGTTATCTCGAGATCAAGCACCTGATTGCTACCGAGGTCGAAATCGAGGGCGCCCACTTCACCGGCCGCACCGCCGGCACGCTCAATATGCGCGAGGGCAAGGTGGTGCGCCTGCACCACTGGCTGGCCGACATTGGTTACACGCTAGGTGACTTTGACAGCCATGCCTACAGCGACTCGATCAACGACCTGCCCCTGCTGCAGGCCGTCAAGCGTCCTGTGGCAGTGGATCCGGACGCCCGACTGCGCGCCGAGGCCGATGCGCGCGGCTGGCAGGTCATCCAGTTGCAGCGCTGATTACGCCTTCGTCATTTCGAGCGGAGCGCGGTGATCCATGAAGTCCCGGATTGCCACGTCGCTGCGCAATGGCGGCTGTTTGTCATCGCGAAGGCGTAGCCTGTGGCGATCCATGCAGTCGCTCACGCAACTCGGTCTTGAGCACCTTGCCGTAGTTGTTCTTCGGCAATTCATCAACAAAGCGGTACTGCTTGGGGCGCTTGAAGCGGGCAATTGTCTGCAGGCAGTGCTGGTCCAGCGCCTGCTCACTGACGTTGGCGCCACGCTGCGCCACGATGAAGGCGACCACCACTTCGCCCCACTCGGCGTCTGGCGCGCCAATCACCGCCACCTCCATCACACCCGGCGCCGTCAGCAAGGCTTCCTCCACTTCACGCGGATAGATGTTGGAGCCGCCGCTGATGATCAGGTCCTTGCTGCGATCTTTCAGGGTCAGGAAGCCATCGGCGTCCAGGCTGCCCACATCGCCGGTGAACAGCCAGCCGTCCTGAATGGCGGCGGCGGTGGCTTGCGGGTTGTCCCAGTAGCCGGCCATCACGCTGTCGCCCTTGACCAGCACTTCACCGACTTCACCGCAGGGCAGGGCGACGCCGTGCTCGTCGCTCACACGCAGTTGCACCGGCGCCTGCGTCACGCCAACCGAGGCGATGCGCTCGCGGTAACGCGGATGCTCGGTGTCGGTGAGGTGCTGGCGTGACAGCGCGGTGGCGACCATGGGCGTCTCGCCCTGACCGTAGATCTGCACAAAACGCGGCCCCATCACACGCAACGCACGCTCAATGTCGGCCACGTACATCGGCGCGCCGCCATAGACGATGGTCTTGAAGGACAGTGCTGCATCCTGCTGCGTCAGATTAGCCTGCTCGGCGTAATCCACCAGACGCTTGACGATGGTCGGCGCGGCAAAAGTCGAAAGCGGCCCGACGACGCGGCCCAGTTCAAACAGTTCGGCCGGGTCAACCCCACCGGATGCTGGGACCACGTGCCGAGCACCGGCCATCAAGTGTGGAATCGCGTACAGACCGGCGCCGTGCGACATGGGAGCGCCATAGACGATGGCATCGTCGCTGGAGACCGCATCGACGTCTACAAAATAGGTCAGGCCCATGGTCATCAGGTTGCGCTGCGTGATCATCACGCCCTTGGGCCGTCCGGTAGTACCACTGGTGTAGAACAGCCAGGCCAGAGAATCGCTGGCGCGCTCGGCCAGTGGTTGCTTGTTGAACTCTTCGAGGGGCGCCAGCAGCGCATCGACCTCGACGCTTTCGATATCGATCTGGCGCTCCAGCCCGGCCAGCGCTGCGGGTGCTACGTCGCTGGTGACGAAGGCCCAGCGCGCACGGGAATTTTGAATGATCCACTCGGCTTCAAGCGTGTGCAGCTTGGCGTTGACCGGCACCACCGCCAGACCGGCCCACCAGGCACCGAACAGGATTTCCAGATAGCGCGGGTGGTTGCGCATGAACAGCAGAACGCGATCCCCCGGCAGCAGGCCCGCCTCGAGCAGACGCCGGGCCAGAGCGGCACTGCGCGCCGCCCACTGACCGTAGCTGGCATGCGGCGCGGTGCCCTGGTAGATGGCGATGCGATCGGGATGTTGCAGTGCTTGTCGCACCAGCAGGTTTGCAAGGTTCATGGTTGGAGCGATCTTAAACTGCTCTCTGCGCAGTCATCGCGGGCATCTACCCTTGCGCCACTGCGAGCCTCCTCCCTGTCATTGCGAACAAAGTGAAGCAATCCATGACTTCGAGCCGCACGGGTTGCCGCGCCCTGCGGGCTCGCAGCGACGGAGGAAAGACGCAATGACGCTGGGCTGGCGCCGCCTCAAAGCGGCTCGCGCGTCGTCCGGCTTGCGGCACGTGCTTTCAGCGCTCGCACTTCCGGATAAATCATTTTTTCTTCCAATTCAATATGGCCGCGTGTCAGGGTCAAGAAAATTTCTGCATTGTGTTGAAACTCGGCGCTGTCGATCCAGTTGTTGCCCGATGCAATGGCGCGCAACTGCGGCGCGAGCTCGAGCCAGTCTTCCTCGATCCAGCAATGGTCCTGTTGCAACACCTTCACGAGTTCAGCCAATTCTGCATTGCTGCCACCAAGCAGGGGCGGGAACACGTTTTTTTCTTCGTCCGCATGATGCTGGCGTGAGGTGCCGGAAAAAAAACTTTCGACCATGCCGGCCCTGCGCTGGGCATCTTCATCAATGCCGAACTGGTCGATGTGTAGCGCCAATTCATTTAGCAGGGACAGGTGGGCAAGAATCTGCCGATGACAGGCGTCCTGTGCTTCAAAACCGGTAGCTGGGGCAAGAGGGGCTGCGCTCATGAATTCTCCGGATCAAGGATTTGCGAATACCACATGGTAGCGGAGTGCGCGCCAGCCTTCAAAACAATTCTCCGCGCAAACCCCTCGTACAAAGTTTCAATAATATAGCTACACATTATTGAGACATCCATAAATCATGACAGTCCGGATCGTCATTGCGTAGCGACGCGGCAATCCAGGAAATCCGGGGGCATGGATCGCCACGGCCTGCGGCCTCGCGATGACGAAAGTTGCTGTCTTGAATTCTGGAAAGATCAATAAGTCACTTCCAAGTCGAATTTGTTCCACCGAAACACAACCCGCGATGCGTTGATTTCGTCAATGCCTATCAGAAAGAAGGCGGTCCTTCAGATCTTAGATGCTCACGACGCGGATGTGGCGCAGGAAGCCATCATGCCGCTCAGGCGCTGGCGGATGACAGCAATTACACCCAACACGATCACGTCGTGGGATCGACTTCAAAAGAGGTTGGTGCGCTGAGCCTCCGTGCTCATGCGCGCTGAGGTGCATACGCTCCTGCGTCACCCGCGCCGCAACATCCCGGTGACATCTACCTTGCGCAGCGCGGCAAGTTCAGTCGCGCTGGGCTCCGAGATCAGGGCTGCGTGCTCCGCCGTGCGCAGCTCCCAGCCGGTGTGTTCCCGAATTTCCTGCGGGCTGGAAAAGGCAAACCAGCCATCGAGCAAAAATTCCTTGCTCCGGGGATCGGGCCGAAGGATGCCCAGCGTGGTGACGATCGCGCAGGGTCCGCCACCGACAAAGCCATAGCGCTCGCGCGCCTGGCCACCTTCCAGATAACCGGGCGAGGAGATGTAGTCGACGCGCTGGGCAAAGCGCTTCTTCTCGTGCGTGGCCATGATCACGACACGCTTGGCGCCGCAGGCAATGTCGTTGGCGCCGCCGCTGCCGGTCAGGCGCGTCTTGGGTGGTTCCAGGTGCTTTTTGTCGGGGTGGCTCCAGATGCCGGTGGTGTTGACGTTGCCGAATTTGTCGACCTGCGCGGCGCCGATGATGCCCACATCGCAGCGGCCGGAAGCCACCATGAAGCCCAGCGCATCCAGCCCGTTGGTAAAGCTGGTGGCATTGGCCGAGATGCGGTTGCACTCGATGCCCCAGGGCAGACCACCGATCGGCGTCGAACCGTAAATGCCGCCTTCGGTCATGGCACGCACACGCGGCGCGTGGCAGGCCTGGGCAAAGTAGCCGGCCAGCATCGACAGGCCAACGCCGAAGATCGCCAGTTCGCCGTCGCGGATTTCGCGGCCGGTAGCTATCGCCATCATTTCCTGGCGCGTGTAGTTCATGCGCTGGCTCCGGCGTCAGTCAGGGCGTCGATAGCGGCGTCAGGCAGGATCCACTGGCGATAGGGATCGAGCAGGAAGGAGGTCGGACCCTGTCGAAGTGTTTCGATCAGATCCCGGCCAATCAGGTCCAGATACTCGTCGCGGCTTTGCCACGAATAGACAAACTCGTCCAGGTAACGCGCCGTGCCCTCCGCGGTAGCCAGCGCCTCGTTCATGGCTTTCATGTGCGCGTCGTCGCTGTCATGCACGCCGCACGAGGCCTGCGGCCAGGAGGTGAAGGGCCAGTACACAACAGCCTCCACCAGCAGGCCGGGAATGCGCACCAGGTTCGGGTATTGACGGATGCAGGCGCCGTCCACAATGTGATCGGCCAGCAGCACCACTTTTTTGGCAGCACGCGAGAGTTCAAAGCGGCTCCATTCGGTGCCCAGCATGATGGCGTTGCCCTCGACATCGGCCATGGTGACGTGGATCGCGGCCAGATCCGGGCGTAGCGGCGACAGGGCACCGACGATGCGCCCGCTGAAAGGGTCCACCACCTCGGGAATCTTGCGCTGCGCCGGGTACTGGCCCGGCGTCTGAACGCTAAGGTGTTGCAGGTCGGAGCCGATGTTGGAAGTGACCGGCACAAACGGCCAGTTGAAGGCACCACCGAGCAGGCGCAGCGGCAGCGACAGATTGGAGTAGTCCTCCAGCAGCATCGCGCCACTCTCCACTGCGCGGCGCAGGCCGCTGGCAAAGCCAAAACCTTCCAGACCGGTGAAGCCGCACTCGGCGACACTGACAGCACCGGCAGCAGCGAGCAGATTGAGCTGCTGCGTGTTGCAGTGAAAGATCGCATGCAGTTGCCGGCGCTGCTGGCGCAGCAACTCGCGGCCAAAGACGATGGCGTCGGATCCCACCGGCAGCGCCGCGCCGCTGGCATATTGCATGCCGTCGTGCGTGTAGCGCCGCACGGCGGCTTCCAGGGTGATAAGTTTGTGGGCCATGCTTGCGGGGATTTATAACAGACTGTTCTTTAGATTGGTTTGGTTATTTGAAACCAAGAAATAAGTTGTTTGAAATTTCATCGATGACCTATAAAGTAGGCATCCAGGACAACACCCAAGAGGATTCCCATGTCACACGTTTATGCCGACAACTCACTCACCATTGGTCGCACGCCGCTCGTCAAGCTCAACCGCATCACTGACGGCGCTGGCGCCACCGTGCTGGCCAAGATCGAGGGTCGCAACCCGGCCTACTCGGTCAAGTGCCGGATTGGCGCAGCGCTGATCTGGGACGCCGAAAAGCGCGGCGTGCTCGGCGCCGGCAAGGAACTGGTCGAACCCACCAGCGGAAACACCGGTATTGCGTTGGCCTTTGTGGCTGCGGCGCGCGGCATCCCGATCACGCTGACAATGCCCGAGACCATGAGCATTGAGCGGCGCAAGCTGCTGCTGGCCTACGGCGCCAAACTGGTGCTGACCGAAGGCGCCAAGGGCATGAAAGGCGCTATTGCCAAGGCCGAAGAAATTGCCGCCAGTGACCCCAAGTACGTGCTGCTGCAGCAATTCAAGAACCCGGCGAATCCGGCGATTCACGAGACCACCACCGGGCCCGAAATCTGGGACGATACCGAGGGCAAGATCGACATTCTGGTCTCTGGCGTTGGCACCGGTGGCACCATCACCGGTATCTCGCGCTACATCAAGAAGACCAGGGGCAAGGCGATCACTTCGGTGGCGGTGGAACCCACCGCCAGCCCAGTGCTGACGCAGACACGCGCCGGCGAGGAAGTGAAACCCGGACCGCACAAGATCCAGGGCATAGGTGCGGGCTTTGTGCCTGATGTGCTGGACCTCTCGCTGGTCGATCAGATTGAGCAGGTCAGCAACGAAGAGGCGGTGGAGTTTGCGCGCCGACTGGCACGTGAAGAAGGCATTCTTTCGGGCATTTCCTGTGGCGCTGCCGCGGCGGTTGCGGTGCGCCTGGCCAAGCGGCCGGAAAACGCCGGCAAGACCATCGTCGTCGTCCTGCCCGATTCCGGCGAGCGTTACCTCAGCTCGGTGCTGTTTGATGGCGTATTCGACGCCAGTGGTGCGTCCGTCGCAGCGACTTGACGGACCGGAATATTTGACCCATGAACTTGTTGTTGGCATAATTGCCAACATGCAAGCCCAATTATTGAGCTTTCCATAAATCATGACACGCACGAAGGAACACACTGTCATCCCGGACTTGATCCGGGATCCAGTGCTGCGCCACCACTGGATTGCGGGTCGTGGCCCGCAATGACAAGGGCACGCGCAATGACAATGCGGTATCCCGTTCTTGTTGGGCGGTGTCATGAATTTCGGAAACATCAATAGTTACCAAATTCAAGAACATCACGCCAGACGGTGGTGTGATTGAACTGGTGATCTGGAGAGTGCCGGAACCAGTGCCTCCCACAGAACACGGCTACAAATACCGCGCCGTCACCGCCCGGAGAACGCCATGACCGATCGTTACCTCACCATCACGATGCAAGCCGACTGGCAAGGCGCCTTGCGCGCAGCGGGCCGTGCGGCCAAAGCTGGCAACTACCAAGGGGAAGTCTTGAACTTCGAGAGCCCTGGTGATTTCTTTGGCCAGTTGTCTGAAAAGCGCTGGGAAGTTGTACGGACCTGCCAGGGCAGGGGTGAAGTGTCTGTGCGGGAACTGGCTCGATTGGTCGAGCGCGACGTGAAACGAGTGCACGAAGATGTGACAACGCTGGCCGAATTGGGCCTGCTTGAACGCACCGAGAGCGGCGGAGTGGTATGCCCCTTTTCAACAATGCACATCGACATGTACCTGAAAGCAGCCTGAGTAGGCGAGCCTTCTCACTTTGGTGTAACGGAGCCCAGAAGCCGGCTAAGCGCCAGCGCACATGCCGCCAGCGTCCAGACAATCACCGCACCGGACGGCAGATCAAACAGGGCGGACAGCGTCAGGCCACTGGCATAGCCCAAGGCACCGATGGCGTAGGCCGTGAAATGACGGCGTCGGCCTTGCAACTGGCGCGTTGCCAGAGCCGGAATGATGAGACTGGAAAACACCAGATAGACACCAACCAGTTGCACTGATGCGGTTACTGCAAGCGCAAATACCGCGTAAAACCCGAAACGCCCGAGGCGCTGCACCCAGCCCAGCGAAATTGCCAACATGAGCACGGCGGTGACACCTGCCAGCCACAGCAACTGCGTGGTATTGACCCACAGAATTTGTCCAACCAACAGGTCTTTCAGATGCTCTCCGCCGTGCGGATTGCCCGATAGAAGCAGGATGCCGGCGCACGCCGCCAGAATGAACATGACGCCTATCAGGGCTTCCTGCTGCTGGGGTGCGCGGCGCTCGGTCCAGGTAAGCAGCAGGGCGCCGAGCAAGGCGGCGGATACCGCCGCAATCTGAACCGCCACGCCACCTTCGGGCAAGCCCAGCGCGTCAGCGCCTATCACGCCCAAGCCAGCGATTTGGGCAATCGCAAGATCGATGAAGACGATACCCCGCTCCAACACCTGCGTACCCAGCGGTACATGCGTTGCGAGCACCAGCAGTCCAGCAATCAGGGCGGGGCCGAGGATGCCCCAGTCAACAGCGCTCCAGTTCATTTCTTCACTCCTGCGGCCAGCATCCGAACCAGCGTGTCATCGAACAAGCCGAACAAGTCCTTGGCGCCGTCGGTGCCACCGACCGTGAACGGTATCTTCACTGCCGGGACATTGGCGTTCCTGTTCAGCCATTCGGCCGGCTTGGCGTCCTGGTAGGCCGAGTACAAGGTCATGCGAACGGGTACGTTCTTCAAGGATGCCAGCACCTCCTGCAAATGCGAAGCGGTCGGCTCGACGCCCGGCTTGGGCTCGAGCACAGCAACTTCCTTCATTCCCAGCCAGTCGTACAAATAGACAAAGGCCCTGTGCTGCGACACCACGGCCACCCCCTTCAATGGCACCGCCTGAACAGCCCAGCGCTGCATGGCCTGCTGCCAGCGCTGCGAAAAATCTTTCAGGCGCTGCGCGTATTCACTGGCATGTGGCGCATCAATTTGAGCCAGCCGTGAACCCAGTGCCGTTGCCACTCGCGCAATATTGCGCGGGTCGGTCTGGATATGCGGGTTGCCGGCCGCGTGCACATCACCCTGTGAGCGGTCAAGCTGGTTTGGAACGTCGAGCTTGGTCACAAAATCAGCGGCAGCAAAATTGCCATTTTGGCCAGGCTGAATTCTGGCGTTGCCTGACTGCTGCAACAGCACTGGCAGCCAACCCACCTCGAGCTCAGCACCGGTGCAAAGCACCAGATCAGCGTTGCGGGCACGCGCGATCAGACTCGGCTTGGCCTGGATTTGATGCGGGTCCTGCAAGGCGCTGGTGGCGACCGACACTTCGACCAGATTGCCGCCAAGTTCCTGCGCCAGAGCGCCCCATTCGGGCTCGCAGGCCAGGACGCGCAACGCAGCCTGCGCTGGAACCGCCAGCAGCACCAAGGCTGCGACGACCAGGGCAAGAATAAATTTTCGATTCGTCATAAGCTTGTTCCTTGGATCGGGTGAGCGTTCAATAGCTGTGAGCACCATGCGCACCCAGGCTCATCTGATACTGCAAAGAGAACTGGCTGTCGGCCAGCCCCTGTCTTGATTTGTCCTGCGCCAGCTGCAAGCGAATGCGCGAGAACTCACTCGGATTGAAGTCGAACATCAGCGAATTTTTGTTGGGTTGATAGCCGCTTCTTGCAAGCAGAGCCGGATTGATGGCGTAGTCCGTCGCGCCCGGGCTCAAGCGCTCGGTGCGCAGCCCAAGGCGCCAGCTTGGCATGAACTGATAGACGCCCTGCACATACCAGCCGGATTGTTCGGCCCGATAAGCGTCCGACAAGATTGCATTGCCCGGGTCGTAGCTGAGACTGCCACTGCGCGTACTTTGCAGGTATTCGCCCTGCATCTTGAAGCTGGTGCGCGTCGCGTTGCCGTTGGGAGCCCATTTCCAGACACCGTCGAGCACCCAGACTCGCGTGTTGCCGGTAAAGCTGCTGTTGATGCCTTTGCTGCCGCTGGCGTCCATCGTGGTCAGGCTCTGGTCTGTGGCCTGGGCAGTCAGCAAGGACACACCAGCGCGCCAGTTGTGGCTGTCACCGATGTCACCGCCTGTGTGCAGTGTCAGCGCGCTCATGCCAGTTCCATTGCGACCGGTGTCACTGCCGGGAAAGCTGCGACCGCGGCCCAGTTCCGCGCCGAGCTCAAGGTATTGATCGGTCGGCGCGAGCCAGCGGAGTTGCACGCCGTCGTCACCATATTGCGTTCCCAAAAACGCCTGGTAGACCAAGGGGTTATCGACAAAATCCCAGGTGTGGGCGTGCTGCGAATTGAGGTAACCAACGCCAGAAAAGAAACGCCCCGCTTTCAAAGACAAACCCTCGCTCAACGCGGTCGTCTGAATGAAGGCCTCCTCGACTGAAACCGTGTTGTCTGCGTGCAGCGAGATATTGGCTGCACCGCGCAGCCAGGGATCGATGTTGGCGGCAAGCCCGAGTTCGGACTCACCCAGGCCAAAGCCGCGCGAACCCGGTCCGGCACCAGAGCCTGCCGGCAGTTGCAAGCCGGTCATGTGGTAGCCGGTCGGGTCCTGGGACGTTCGGGTATAGCCGCCGGCAAGGATCAGGGACATTGCCGGATTGAAGGCGTTGGCACCGCCTCCGTTCGCAACGGGCAGTGGGGCAGCGGCCTGCAGCGGCTCCACGGGTACTGGCGCCTGCGGCGGTGTGCTGGCGGCAAAGCGCTGCACTTGCAGCAAGCGCTGCACTTGCAGCAAGCGCTGCTCCATGGCCTGCAACCGGGCCTCATACTGGGCGCGCATCGCCTCCATTTCATTTCGCAGCAATTGAATTTCGGCTGCGGTGCTCGAAGCTCCATCGGCAAGAGCGCCAAGCGGCGCGACCAAGGCGAGCGCAAGGCTCGCAGTGAATAGTTTGTGCATGGGTGATTCCTCCCGACAGTGCATTGAACAAAGCCCGGTCGCGCACTGCGCGGTCCGGACACCAGGGGTTCAAATCACTGCGGGAGAAGGCGGTGCCCGGCTTTGGTACGCTCTGGCTGCTGGCGTCCAGGCGACGCCATGCAAATCGGTGGAGACCGTCCCTGCCAATGCCCTGAGCAGCGCAGTACCGGGCAGCGAGACCAGCGGCGCACCGCCGATCAATGCGGCAGCACTCAGACACAGTTCACAATGAACCTGATGGACCGCCTTCTGACCATCGGTCTCGTTTGCCTGCTCTGAATTGACATGCGAGAGGACGTGCCAACTGGCCGCAGTCTGCGCCAGTGGCAGCAACAGGGCAAGCCACAACAGCCACGCCATGTGGCGCTGCATGAACGGCTTGTGTTGCGCTAATTGCATAGGGGCCCGATGGTAGTTCAATCCTGACTCAAGCGCTGGTCATGCTGCGAATTCGCAGGACCAGGTCAGAAACTGACTTGTCAGCCAGGGCCGGCGCAGCCGCATCCTGAATTTGCGAGCGGATCAGGCGCTCAAGCATTTCAGCTTGTGGCGTGACCGGGCCCAGGAAGCGTGGCTCATTGCCAACCGCCAACAACAGGGTCGGGAAATCCTTGATATCAAGCGGGTGCAGCAGGTCGGCCTCATCCTCAACATCGATCCAGAGAAACTCGACTTGCGCATACCTGGCCTGCACCTGAGTAAAGCGGCTCTGGTATTCACGACAGACACCACACCAATCGGCACAAAGGCAGACAACAAGGGCAGAAGCTGGTGGCACCATGGTTTCAAGGTTCATGGCGCAATGATCGCAAAAAAAATGCCGCCTGTGTAATCCATCGCAGGGCAGTTTGTGATGACGGGCTCTAATGATTTCCAAGTCGAAGGCAGGGTGTAGTCGATAGAAGCCCTCAGCGGGTCAGCGTTTTTGAATTGGTTGCCGGATTCTGGCCATTCTGATTTCAGGAATGGGGGCCTTGGAATCTTACCAATGCGGCGCCGGATGTGGCGCTCAAGACTTGCGGCTAACATGGCACATGCCTTTTGCTCCGTCTTTTCCGATCCGCAGTGAAGCCGATGTGCGTCGCCTTGAGGAAACACCTCTTGAGCAAGCGTTTACCGAGCGCAGCACCTACGACATATTTTGCAGCTCGGCCCGGGCTTTCGGCGATAAGACGGCGCTGACCTTCCTGCGCTCGGCCAAGCCGGAAGACGGCGTCACTCGCTGGTCCTATGCCGAATTGCTTGCCGGTATTCACCAGACAGCGAACCTGCTGTTTCGAATCGGTGTGCAGCCCGGTGATGCCATTGGGGTCCTGCTGCCGGGATGTCTGGACTATCACTTGGCACTCTGGGGTGGCGAGGCAGCCGGCATTGTGCAGCCGCTCAATCCCTTGCTGAGCGAAGAGAAGTTGGTCTCGCTGCTGAACGCCGGCAAGGCCAAAGTGCTGTTTGCCTGGGGCTCGGATGAGGAAGCCGGCATCTGGTCCAAGGCCATGCGCATCCGCACTCAGGTGCCGACACTGACTGCAGTGTTGCGGGTTGCGC
>CAITQH010000328.1 GCA_903894475.1 uncultured beta proteobacterium | reverse complement strand
GGGCAGCCTGCAGGTGGCCGTGCAGGATGATTACACCTTCTACGTGGCCGGATCGCCCCTGGTCACCAATGCCACAGTCACGCTCACCGATCCCTACACCCAGGCGGCGTAGTAGAACAGGCGTTCGATCGAGGCTTGAACTTCGCGCTCGGAGTCGACGGCACCCGTCATCCGCTGCAAGCGCTCCGCAAACTCCTGCGCGCGGCTGGCAAGATTCTCAGCGATGTAGTACAGCACCTGAGCCCGGTTGTGCGCTGTGGTCTTGGCCCAGGCAGAAGCCTTGTGCGCCGCTTCAACAGCGTTGCGTATGTCCTTGCGGCTGCCCTCACCAACATCGGCCAGAAAGGCACCGCCCGCGTCGTGAATGGCACGGCTGTAGCCACTGTCGGGCCGCGCCTGCTTGCCACCGATGTAAAGCTTGGCGGTGCGGTCAATATCGAAGGCGCCACAGCTTGCGTGCAACGCCGCAGCCTTGCCGCTGCCCTCGGGCTTGACGACGCGCGGCGGGGTATCTGGCCGCGCATCTTCCGCCAGCGGCGTGAGGTATTCGTACATGCCTTCGCGGCCGCCTTCGCGCCCGAAACCGGATTCGCGGTAGCCGCCAAAACCGCAGGCGGCATCGAACTGATTGGCGGTGTTGATCCACACCACGCCGGCCTTGATTTGCGGTGCGATGTCCAGGGCCAGACTGATGGACTCGGTCCAGACGCAGGCGGCCAGACCATAGACTGTGTTGTTGGCGAGTTGCACCGCCTCCGGTGGTGTGCGAAAACTCATCGCCACCAGCACCGGCCCGAAGATTTCTGTCTGAGCCACCGCAGCGGAGGCCGAAGCCCCGGTGATCAGGGTCGGCGGGTACCAGCTGCCACTCACAGGCAGTTCGCAGGCGCACTGCCAGATCTCGCAACCCTCGGCGCGCGCGGCCTCAACCAGACCCGTGATGCGCTGCAACTGCACCGGATCCACCAGCGCGCCGATGTCCATGGATTTGTCCAGCGGCGAGCCCAGCCGCAGCTTGTCCATGCGCGCCTTCACCTTGGCCAGAAAACGCGCCTGCACCGATTCCTGCACCAAGAGGCGTGAGCCGGCGCAGCAGACCTGGCCCTGGTTGAACCAGATCGAATCGACCAGCCCTTCCACCGCGGCATCCAGGTCAGCATCCTCAAAAACGATGAAGGGCGACTTGCCGCCGAGCTCCAGCGACAGCTTCTTGCCGCTGCCAGCGGTGGCGCTGCGGATCAGGCGTCCGACCTCGGTGGAGCCCGTGAAGGCCAGCTTGTCGATACCGGGATGATTCACGATGGCCTGGCCCACTTCGCCGTCGCCAGTCACGATGTTGACGACACCGGCGGGCACCCCGGCGCGCTGGCAGATTTCGGCAAACAGCAGGGCTGTGAATGAGGTGAATTCGGCCGGCTTGAAGACCACGCAATTGCCCGCCGCCAGCGCCGGCGCAATCTTCCAGGCCAGCATCAGCAAAGGAGAATTCCAGGGCACGATCTGCCCGACCACGCCGACGGCGCGGTAGCCGGCAAACTCTTCGCCGAGCAACTGCGCCCAGCCCGCATGGTGATAGAAATGGCGCGCTGCCAGCGGCAGATCGACATCGCGGGTTTCACGCACGGTCTTGCCGTTGTCCAGCGTTTCCAGCACGGCAAACAGGCGCGCGTGCTTCTGCAACTGGCGCGCCAGTGCATACAGCACCTTGGCGCGACCGTGGCCGCCCAGCGCCTGCCAGCCAGCCAGTGCAGCACGCGCTGCAGCGACAGCGCGATCCACATCCGCGGTCGTGGCCTGCGTCAGCTGGGCGAGTTCCTTGCCGTCAGCCGGATTGAAGGAGGCGAAGGTGTTGCTCGGCGCGCTCCAGGCGCCGTTGATAAACAGACCAAAGCGGCGCTCATGCTGTTCCAGCCAGGCCAGGGCTTCCTTCTGGCTTTCCGGCGACGGGCCGTAATCCATGGTCTTGAGAATGTCTTGGATGCTTGTCATGGTAGTGCGTGCCTATGATTGGCCGAGTAATTGCCGGTCACATGGTGTTCGAGCTGGCGTTCGATGTCGGTCAGCAGGCTGGACGCGCCGATACGAAAGAGCTGCGGCTCCAGCCACTCGCGACCCAGTTCCTCCGCCATCACGGTGAGGTATTGCAATGCCGACTTGGCCGACGAGACCCCACCGGCCGGTTTGAAGCCCACACGAAAACCGTAACGCTCAAAGTACTCGCGAATGGCCCGCGTCATGGTCAGCGCCACCGTTAGCGTGGCGTTGACGCCTTCCTTGCCGGTGGAAGTCTTGATGAAATCGGCGCCCGCCATCATGCAAACCCAGGAGGCCCTGGCCACGTTCTCCAGTGTCACCAGATCGCCGGTGGCGAGAATCGCTTTCACGTGGGCCTTGCCACAGGCCTGGCGGTAAGCCAGCATCTCGTCGTAGAGGACTTGCCAGT
>CAITQH010000327.1 GCA_903894475.1 uncultured beta proteobacterium | reverse complement strand
GGCTTCCATCAGGCTAACCACTCCAAGCGGTTCATTTTCGACTCCGGAGAGTCGAACTTCCGGGGCCATGATTTCCCGGTTCAGGCGATGTTTGCGTTCTTCACGGTGACGACGATCACGAAATTCAGTAGCGATGGCTCAATCCTTTACAAATTCTGCTACGAAAAACGTAGCTACAAACCCACTGCACACGCAAACCATTTGCAATCCGGCCGATACATCGGCTCAGACAACAGACTTGTTAGTGATATCGGCGGCGATTATTTGCACGAATGCATCGAGGGACATCACACCGAGGTCTTGACCACCCCGGGCGCGCACTGCAACGGTACCTGCCGCCTTCTCCTTGTCGCCAACGACAAGGATATACGGCAGCTTCTGCATTGAATGCTCGCGTATTTTATACGTAATTTTCTCGTTGCGGAGATCGGTCACCGCCCTAAGCTCTTGATTTGGCAGTGCTTTCTTCAACTTTTCGACAATTTCGCGACAGTAATCGGCCTGCGCGTCAGTGATATTGAGGACTGCCAGTTGCACCGGCGCCAGCCAGGTCGGCAGCGCGCCGGCGCTCTCCTCAATCAAAATACCGATGAAACGTTCCAGGCTGCCGACAATGGCACGGTGCAACATCACGGGTCGATAACGAGCGCCATCCTCACCGACGTACTCTGCATCCAGACGCTCCGTCATGAAGAAGTCAACCTGCATGGTGCCGCATTGCCATTGACGACCCAGCGCATCCTTGAGCGTGTATTCAATCTTGGGTCCGTAGAAAGCCCCTTCACCCGGGGTGATCTCAAACTCGCAGCCCGACAGGCGCAAGCTCTCCATCAGCGCGTGCTCGGCCTTGTCCCAACTCTCCTCGGAGCCTATGCGTTTGTCGGGCCGGGTCGCAATCTTGTAAATGATGTGCTTGAAGCCGAAGTCGGCGTAGACTTTTTGCAGCAGGGCCGTGTAGTTCGCGCATTCCTGAAGAATCTGATCCTCGGTGCAGAAAATGTGACCGTCGTCCTGCGTAAAACCGCGCACCCGCATGATTCCGTGCAACCCACCGGACGGCTCGTTGCGGTGACACTGACCAAACTCGCCAAAGCGCAATGGCAGATCGCGGTAACTCTTGATCCCCTGCTTGAAGATCAGAATATGCCCGGGGCAGTTCATCGGCTTCAAGGCATATTCACGCTTTTCAGACTCCGTCGTGAACATGTTCTCGCGGTACTTCTCCCAGTGCCCGGTCTTCTCCCAAAGTGACTTGTCGATGATTTGGGGGCCTTTGACCTCCAGGTAGCCATTGTCCCGATAGACCTGACGCATGTACTGTTCCACACCCTGCCACAAGGTCCAGCCCTTGGGGTGCCAGAACACCAGACCCGGTGCGTGGTCGTCGATATGAAACAGATCCAACTCGCGACCGAGCTTGCGGTGGTCACGCTTCTCGGCTTCTTCCAGCATCGTCAGATGCTGCTGCAATTCATCCTTGCTGGACCAGGCGGTACCGTAGATTCGCTGCAACATTTCGTTGCGGTGATCGCCGCGCCAGTACGCGCCGGCCAGTTTCATCAACTTGAAAAACTTGAGCTTCCCGGTGCTCGGGACGTGCGGTCCACGACAAAGATCCTCGAACTTACCTTCGCGGTACAGCGACACATCCTCGTTGGCCGGGATGCTGGCAATAATTTCCGCTTTGTAGTGCTCGCCCAGACCCTTGAAGTAGGCAACTGCCTCATCGCGCGGCAACACCCTTCTGGTAACCGCTTCATCCTTGGCCGCGAGCTCAGTCATCTTCTTCTCGATGGCCGCCAGGTCCTCCATCGTGAAAGGTCGCTTGTAGGAAAAATCGTAGAAAAATCCATGCTCTATCACGGGTCCAATCGTGACCTGCGCATCCGGAAACAGTTCTTTCACCGCATACGCCAGCAAATGCGCGCAGGAATGGCGAATCAGTTCCAGACCATCAGCATCCTTGGCGGTGATGATAGACAGAGCACGGTTTGAATCGATCAGGTAGCTGGTGTCAACCACCTTGCCGTCCATCTTTCCGGCAAGCGCCGCCTTGGCCAGACCCGCGCCAATCGAGGCCGCCACCTCGGCAACGGTTACAGGCTGCGAAAACTCACGAACTGAGCCGTCTGGGAGAGTAATTTGGATCATGGTAAATATAATCGGTTGAGGACAGAACTGGCTCGCTTCGCGTAGCTGCGCTCTGTCCCACAAAGTTTCATGAACAAAAAAAGCGCGGACAAGCCGCGCCTTGGTAGCCAGAGGCCGGAACAGCGTGATTTTACGCTGCCCCGACCGACCCGAAGAGATCAGTGGAACTGCTCTTCTTCTGTCGAACCGGTCAACGCCGTTACGCTGGACTTGCCGCCCTGAATCGCGGTAGTGACTTCGTCAAAATAGCCGGTACCGACCTCCTGCTGATGCGACACGAACGTGTAGCCGCGTTCGCGCGCCGCGAATTCCGGCTCCTGCAGGCGCTCGACATACGCGGTCATGCCACGCTTCACATAGTCTTGCGCCAGGTCGAACATGTGGAACCACATGGAGTGGATGCCGGCCAGCGTGATGAACTGGTACTTGTAACCCATGGCACCGAGTTCCTTCTGGAACTTGGCGATGGTGGCGTCATCCAGGTTCTTCTTCCAGTTGAAGGATGGCGAGCAGTTGTAGGCCAGCATTTTTCCTGGATGCACCTTGTGTACACCTTCTGCGAACTTGCGTGCGAACGCCAGATCCGGGGTGCCGGTTTCGCACCAAACCAGGTCAGCGTAATCGGCATAAGCGACAGCGCGCGAAATCGCCTGATCCAGCCCTTTGCGTGTCTTGTAAAAACCTTCTGCGGTGCGCTCACCCGTCAGGAAGGGCTTGTCGATCGCATCGTAGTCGCTGGTCAGCAGGTCGGCAGCTTCAGCGTCGGTTCGGGCGATCACCAGGGTCGGCACGCCGCAGACGTCAGCTGCCATGCGTGCAGCGATGAGCTTCTGGCAGGCCTCAGCGGTCGGAACCAAGACCTTGCCACCCATGTGACCACACTTCTTGACCGAGGCCAGTTGGTCTTCCCAATGCACCCCGGCAGCACCCGCCTTGATCATGTTCTTCATCAGTTCGAACGCGTTCAGGACACCACCAAAACCGGCTTCAGCGTCGGCCACGATAGGCGCAAAATTGTCGATGTACCCTGCGTAGCCGGCATCGATCCCCTTGGAATGCTGGATTTCGTCCGCCCGACGGAAGGTGTTGTTGATGCGTTCGACCACCTTCGGAACCGAGTCAACAGAGTAAAGCGATTGGTCCGGGTACATAGAAGCCGAGTTATTGTTGTCGGCAGCTACTTGCCAGCCAGACAGGTAGATCGCCTTGACGCCCGCTTTGACCTGCTGCATGGCCTGACCGCCGGTCAATGCACCCAGACAGTTGACGTAGGGTTCGGTGTTCACCAGATCCCAGAGCTTTTCGGCGCCGCGGCGCGCAAGAGTGTGCTCGATCGGGAAGGAGCCACGCAGGCGCACTACATCGGCTGCGCTGTAACCGCGCTTGATCCCTTTCCAGCGGGGGTTGGTGGCCCAGTCTTTCTCCAGTGCGGCAATCTGTTGTTCGCGGCTCAATTGTTCGGTCAGGGTTTGGGGCATGAAATCACTCCTTGGGTTAATTGAAACTGTTCGCGCCGGTTAGCCAGCAAGTCCGGCGCCGATGTGACAAGTTTAAGTCTTCTATAAGACATAAAACAATCTTATGTCTTATAGAAGACATATTTTTATTTCAATTAAATCAATGCATTATGGAGCTATTTCCATATGACAAAATACATTTTCCTGTTCCGGGAATTTTTGATGCAACGCAGCATTCCGCAATTTTGTAAACTGAAATCGATCTTTTGCAATATGAAATCTAGAAACCGTCGGCGTAACGCTGCAACTCCCACTCACTCACGTGAAGGCTGTATTGATCCCATTCGCGATTCTTGAGTCTGATGAACTCATTGCAGAAGTCCTCCCCCAGATCGGCAAGCAGTTGCTTGTCACAAGCGAGCGAGCGCAGCGCAGCGCCAAGATCAGCGGGTAAACGATCTGGCATGGCGGTCCCGGCGGCCATCGCCTCGTATAAATCGAAATCGCAGGGCACAGGTGGATTCATGCCAGCGTCCAGACCATTGAGCCCCGCTGCCAGGGTGGCCGCTATTGCCGCGTAAACATTGCACGACGGGTCCGGCAAGCGCCATTCAAGGCGCCCGGCAACAGCGCGCACCAGACAGGTTCTGTTGTTGTAACCAAAGCTCTTCCAGACCGGCGACCAGGTAGTGCCTGAGGCGCTGCTGCTGCTGGCAAGCCGCTTGTAGCTGTTGACCGTCGGCGCGCAGATGGCGCTCAGGGCGTCCGCATGATGCAGCAGTCCCGCGACGAAACCATAGCCCTGCGAACTCAGTTGCAGCGAATCTGCCTCGTCAGAAAAAATCGCCCTGCCCTGTGAATCGGTCACGCTGAGATGAAAATGCAGGCCGCTGCCTGGCGCATTGGCAAAGGGCTTTGGCATGCAACTGAAGGTCATGCCATGTTGTTCTGCGACTGCGTGGGCCGTCAGTTTGAACAGCATGAAGCGGTCCGCCGCCGCCAGGGCCTCATCAAAACGGTAATTGATCTCGTACTGGCAGCGTGCGTCCTCATGATCGATTTGCTGAAGGTCGAAGCCCAAGGCGCTCAGGGTGGCCCGCATGTCCTCAAGAAAGCCCTGATGCCGGTAAATGGCCTTTAAATCATATGAGGGCTTGTCAAGCTGATCTGCCGCGTCGGCCGCCAGCCAGCGCCCGCTCTGATCACGCCGGAGCAAAAAAAACTCGGGTTCGATACCGACCCACAACTTCCATCGCCGGTCCGTCAATCGCTGCAACTGGCGTTTGAGCAACTGGCGCGAACAGTTCGCCAGGATCTGGCCGCCGGCATAGCCGTCGCAAACCGCATGGGCCACTCCAGGCATGAAGGGCAAGGCCCGCAAGGATTCAAGCTGCACACGGCCGTAGTATTCGCTGCGCTTGCCAAAACGCCCCAGACCCGTTCCCCAAATGCTCGGGCCAGCAAAACCGGCCCCTGTCTCGACCCATTCATGCAAGTACTTGAGCGGAACCAGTTTGCCTTTGGCGACGCCGTGAATATCCGCAAATTGCACCAGAACACTGTGGACACCTTTTGCCGTCAGTGCCTCGATCCACTCTTGTGTCGACATGCCTTCCTTCACGTGCCCATCACATCATCAAGAATGCACAAAGCCTCTTCGAACACCGCGTCCTGGATCGTCAAGGGAAAGAGGAAGCGCAGCACATTAGCGTAGACACCGCAGGAAAGCAGCAACAGACCTTTCTTCAGCGCAGCTTGCTGGATCTGCTTGGTTCGGTCTGCGTCAGGCGCACCGGTCGCCGGGTTGACAAACTCGCAGGCGACCATGGCGCCCAGACCCCGCACATCCGAAATGGTGGCGTTACCCTTCTGCAGATTCTTCAGCCTCTCGATCAAGCGATTCCCGAGCACATTGGCCCGATCCACCAATTTTTCTTCCTGCATGATGTCAAGCACGGCGTGCGCTGCGGCAATCGCCAGCGGGTTACCCGCATACGTACCGCCCAGCCCTCCGGGCGCGGGCGCGTCCATGATGGATGTCTTACCAACGACTGCAGACAAAGTGGTGCCGCCCGCCATGCTCTTGGCCAGCGTCATCAAGTCTGGCGAAACGCCAAAATGCTCCATCGCGAACATCTTGCCGGTGCGTGCAAAACCGGTCTGAACTTCGTCAGCAATCATCACAATGCCATGCTGATCGCACAACTTGCGCAACCACACCACTGCCTCTTTCTGAATAACGTTGAAGCCACCCTCACCCTGCACCGGCTCGAACACAATAGCGGCGACGCGGGAGGGCTCAATATCGCATTTGAACAGTTGCTCCATCGCGCGCCTGCTTTCTTCCAGCGAGACGCCCTGACTCGGGAAGGGCACATGGTAAATCTCTGGTGGGAAAGGACCAAAGCCAGCCTTGTAGGGTTGCACTTTGCCAGTGAGTGAGACGGCAAACAGGCTGCGCCCGTGGAAAGCGCCACCGAAGGCGATCACACCACCGCGACCTGTCGCTACACGGGCAATCTTGACCGCGTTCTCAATCGCCTCGGCTCCGGTTGAAAAGAAGGCCAGCTTCTTGGGGCCATCGATCGGCACGATGTCAATGATCCGCTCGGCCAGCGACACGTAGCTGGCGTAGGGGACGACCTGATAACAACTGTGCGTAAAGCACTGCAACTGTGCGGCAATGGCAGCCTGAATTTTGGGATGACAGTGGCCCGTATTGAGAACCGCAATGCCGCCTGCAAAATCAATAAAGCGGCGTCCTTCGATGTCCCAGAGTTCAGCATTCTTTGCGTGATCAATAAAGAAATCACTCATCACTGCAACACCACGCGGCGTCGCGGCCAGTCGGCGGCTATGCCACTCGGAGTTGCTGGATTGGGACTGATCTTTCATTACAGCGTTCATGCTTGTTTCTCCAGAAATAAAGGTGAATTGTTTCAGATCGGGCTGTCGATTCGAATTCCGCAAGCAGAAGCGGGGCGACATTGCTGCCGTCCCCGCTGACTTCCTTGGCAAAGCGCGATCTGAGCGCCCCCGTTTCCCTAGAAGGAAACGACGACCGAGGTGCCGAGCAAGATGTTGTTGTTCTTGAAGACGCCGGCAGCCCCTGTCGGGTCGTTCCGGTAGTCCTGGAAAACGTCCTTGGTCGCACCATCGTAGCGCAGTTCTAACTTCCAGGTGGTTGTCGGATTCACCAGATAGTTGAGTCCAACCGAAAGCGCATAGCGATTCGCACCGCTGAGTTCTGTGATGATGCCCGCTGTGTAGTCCGCGATATCCTGCTGCGAGGCGCCAAAACCGTTGCGTGAGTCGAAGGCAATGCCAGGGCCGTAACTGTTGGCGTAGCCAAACACACCACCACCGTTCTTCGAATTATTGATGTAGTCAACCCGAGTTACTGCTTGCAGCCTGGGTGTGATTTTGAAGCCGGCCAGACCGGACAGGCCCCACCACTGCGCATCGGTCGGTGCTGTCAGCTGGTCTGCGCCCATGCCATCCCAGCGGCCAACGCCAACCTGCCCCTGGAAAGTCCAGTCGCCGCGCGTGTAATACCCATCAACTTCAAAGAGGTTGAGCCGATTCGCGCCGAAAGTATGCGTTCCGGCAAAGCCGAAGCCGCTGAATTCACCCTTGCTGTAATCAACCCGGTAGTTGATCGATGGATCCTTGTCGCCCGAAGCGCGCGCCACCTGATTGACGTTACCGATAAGCAACTTGGCAATCCATTGCCCGCGTGTGATTTCCATGCCGACGCCGCTGTAGAAACTCGGAATATTGAAGTCAAACAGCATGTTGTGTGTGATCAGCGGCTGCTGGTTGGCTGGCAGGTATTCGTAGCCAGACCAATCCGGCATCTGCCCCGCAATCAAGCGTGTTGTTTGGTCGATCAAGGGGATCGATACCGAGGCTTCATGCACGATGGAGCCCAGGTTGTAAGCGGAACTGGCTGACTTGTGGGGCGCCAGCGTCAGGCGCCACTTGTTGCCGCCTTCCGTTTCCTTTTGAATGTCGAGCATGACCTGTCCGAAATTGCCGTTATCGAAGGCGTACGGAGCGTCGCTGCTGCGAGCATCGAAGTTGTTCAGAAACTGGAAGCCTGATCGATCCTGATTCTGGCTGTAGATGTACGTCGGATCTATCATGCCGCTGACCTTGAAGCCCTTCAAACCCGCCGCCTCAAAATTGTCCTCGGTTGACTCTGCCTTGATCTTGACCCGGTTGAACTCCTGCGGATCAACCGCTGCTGCCGTACCTTCGGACGCTGCTGCTGCTGCCGCATCCACCTTCTTCATCAGCGCTTGCAGTTGCTGCTTGAGCAACTCGATTTCCTGCTTCAACTCCGCATTGCTCTGGGCATGCGCGGACTGCGCCATCGGGAATGCTATGGCGACTGCCAAAGCCATGAGAGACAGTTTGTTTTTCATTGTTACTCCAAAAAATGACTCAAAAACTTAGGCGCCAGCACCCCGAAACGCCGCCGACATCTCTTGCGCACGCCGACGCTCGGCCCGGGACAGCCAGACACTGGCAAGTACCACTCCAACACTGACAACCGCCACCGTCAGCGTTGCTACCGTATTGACACTCGGACTGAGTCCAAGACGGGCGCGGCTGAAAATCGTGATTGGCATGGTGGTGGAGCCCGGGCCCGACAAAAAGGCCGATAGCACCACATCATCCAGCGACAGGGTAAACGTCAACAGCCAGGCGGACCCAATGGCCTGTGAAATCAGCGGCAATGTGACCAGAAAAAAGACCTGCCACGGACGGCAACCCAGGTCTTGCGCCGCCTCCTCGAATTGCGGACTCATTTCCTGAAGGCGCGATTGCACCACCACCGTCGCGTAAGCCATGCCCAGCAGGGTGTGACCAAACCAGATCGTCAGAAGCCCCCGATCGGGGAAACCGAAAGCACGCTGCACCGACACCAGCATGAGCAGCAGCGACAAGCCAATAATTACCTCCGGCATCACCAGCGGTGAATTGACCATGCCGGCAAACAGCGTGCGTCCGGGAAAACGCTTGAAACGGTTCAAGGCGATCGCCGCAAGCGTGCCCAAAATAACCGAGGCACAGGCCGTCAGGAAGGCCACCTCCAGCGAAAGCTTGAAACCGGCAATGATTTCGGCGTCCTTGGCCAATGCAGCGTACCAGCGCATAGACCAGCCACCCCAGCTTGTGACCATCGGACTGGCATTGAAACTCAGTACGATGAGCGTCACTATCGGCAGGTAAAGAAACACAAAAACCAGGGTCATCCAGACCCTGGATGTGGCTTGGCCGGCACTGAGCTTCATGCCCGGCCTCCTGAAGTACTCTCGGCTTGGTACTTGTTGAACAGGGCCAGCGGCACGATGATCAGCAACACCATGACAACAGCAACCGTGGCCGCCATGGGCCAGTCGTTGTTGCTGAAAAACTCATCCCATAAAACCCGTCCAATCATGAGGGTCTGCGGACCCCCCAGCAGTTCTGGAATGACAAACTCGCCGACGCATGGAATGAAGACCAACATCGAGCCGGCAATGATGCCGCTTTTCGACAACGGCACCGTGATGCGCCAAAACGCCTGCCATGGCGTGGCGCCCAGGTCCAGCGCTGCTTCGAGCAGACTCAGGTCCATTTTCACCAGATTCGCATAGAGCGGCAATATCATGAACGGCACATAGGTGTAGACCATTCCCAGCACCAGGGAAAACGGCGTATTCATCATCTTCACCGGCTCGGATAGCAAACCCATGGCGAGCGCCAAATTGTTGAAAACACCGCTATCAGCCAGCAGCATCTTCCAGGCATAAACGCGCAACAGAAACGAGGTCCAGAACGGCAACATCACCAGCATCAACAGGGCGGGCCGCCTGTCAGCCGGGCTGCGTGCCATGAAGTAGGCAAACGGATACGCGATCAGGAGACAAATCAGCGTTGTCACGGCGGCGAATTTGAGTGAGCTGAGGTAAGTCTGGAAATAGAGGTCGTCCAGTGCAATGAACAGATAGTTTCCGAGCTTGAGCTTGAGTTGCAGAATTCCGTCGGCCCAGACAAACAGATCCTTGAAAACAACGTTGTCCATTTCAGACACGCTGATCTTGAATACCACCAGAAACGGCAGCAGGAAGAAGATCAGCAGGAAGGTCAGTGGCACACCGATAACGGCGTTCTTGCCCCAAGCACCGGTGAGCTTGTCATGCAGGAACGATACGGGTTTAACCGCTGTTGTCACCTTGATCTCACCTTGTCAAAACGACCACATCACTGCCACACCACCAGACGTACACCCGGTCGCCCCAGGTCAACTGCGAGGCATCATGGCGGGCCGCGTTCGTATGCGTGACCTTGACCACCGTCGCCGTGCCATCGAGTTGTACGTGGTAGGTCGTCAGGCTGCCAAGGTAAGCCAGATCCTTGATCACACCCTGCGCAATATTGAAACCCACCTGCTCTGGCGATTCGCGCTCATCGTCCTGCGGCCGCTCCAACTGAATCGTCATCTTCTCCGGCCTGACAGCCACGTGTACAGTCATGCCAGCCGTTCCGGTAATACCGTGACTGACGTAATGCAGACAGTCCGGTGAGTTGATGACGACGTGATCCGCCTCATCGACATCCACCGTCCCCTTGAACAGGTTCACGCTGCCAATAAAGTCGGCGACAAAGCGGCAGTTCGGTGTTTCATAAATATCCGACGGTCTGCCAATCTGCAGAATCTTGCCCTCGCTCATGACGCCAATCCGGGTCGCCATGACCATCGCCTCTTCCTGGTCGTGCGTGACCATGACGCAGGTCACGCCCACCTGCTCGATGATGTCGACCAGTTCGAGTTGGGTGCGCTCACGCAGTTTCGCGTCGAGTGCCCCGAGCGGTTCGTCCAGCAGCAGCAACTGGGGCCGCTTGGCCAGACTGCGCGCCAGCGCCACGCGCTGCTGCTGTCCGCCCGAGAGTTGATGCGGTTTGCGCTTGGCGTAGGCCTTCAATTGCACCAGTTCGAGCATCTGGTCGACTCTGGCTTCGATCTCGGCCTTCGGCATGGCATCCCTGCGCAAGCCAAACGCAATGTTGTCCCAGACACTCAGATGAGGAAACAGGGCATAGCTCTGGAACATCATGTTGATCGGCCGCTCATAGGGCGCCAAGGACACAATGTCCTTTCCCGCCAGCATGATTTGTCCCGAGGTCGGCACCTCAAAGCCGGCCAGCATGCGCAGCAAAGTTGATTTGCCGCAACCCGACGAGCCCAGCAAGGCGAAAATTTCACCCTGCTGGATATCCAGTGAGACGTCATCGACCGCAAAGACCTCGTCAAACTGTTTGACGACCCGTCTGATTTGCAGAAAAGGAACCGCCCCCTCTTTTGTTGAGAACGCTTTTGCGCTTGAGGCAGTTACCACCATCGAGCCCTTGTTGAACCGACGGTCCTTCTTTAAAGACCTGTCTTGAACGCCGTGTAAACACGGGTAATCTGGCGCCGAATATCATTGTTGAGTGCTTTCGGCGGCACCATCGTCTTCATTTCAGCAGAAGTCGGAAAGACGGACGGGTTGTTGGCCACTTCCGGCTTGATGAACTTGCGCGATTCCTTGTTCGGATTGGCGTAGAAAACCTTGTTCGTCAAGGAGGCATGGACTTCAGCGCGCATGATGTAATTCATGAACAGTTGGGCATTCTTGGGATGCGGCGCATCAGCCGGCATGGCCATCATGTCAAAGAAAAGAAGGCCGCCATTCTTGGGAATCAAGGCCACAACGTCCTGGCCAGTCTTGCCTTCGATGGCGCGCTGGCGGGCGATGTTGATGTCCCCGTTCCAACCCAGTGCCAGACAGATCGAACCACCCGCCATGTCGTTGATGTAGCCCGACGAACTGAACAGCGTGATGTAGGGGCGCACCGCCTTCAGAACAGCGCTTGCTTCCTGATAATCGGCCGGGTTCTTGCTGAACGGATCCTTGCCGATATAGTGCAGGGCCGCTGGCAATACTTCAGAGCCACTGTCGAGCACCGAGACCCCACAACTCTTGAGCTTGCTCACGTACTTGGGATTGAAAAACAGTTCCCAGATATTGGCCGGCATCGGCTCTGCTCCAAGCGCAGCCTTGACCTTGGCGGTATTGATCCCGATGGTGGTGTACCCCCACAGCCAGTTCACCAGATACTGGTTGCCCGGATCGAGGCTGGCAATCTGGCCCTGAATGTCGGGATCCATATTTTTCAGGTTCGGCAACTGCGCTTTGTCGAGTTTGCGCAGCAAGCCCCCTTCCATTTGCAGGCGCGCCCAGCCAGAGGATGGCACCACGATGTCGTATCCGGTCTTTCCGGCCACCAGTTTGGCATGCAGGATCTCATTGTTGTCAAAGGTGTCGTAGCGCACCTTGATGCCTGTTTCCTTTTCAAAATTCTGAATCGTGTCGTCGGCGATGTAGTCCGACCAGTTGTAGATATTGAGAACTTTTTCTTCCTGGGCGACCGCCGAAGTGGCCGCAAAGCTCATCAACCCAGCGATGGCCAAGCCTGTCACCAGTTTGCCCAGCACCGTTTTTCCAAATGAATTACCCAATTTATTCTCCTGAAAATCGACCAACCTAATGAAAGCCGGATCGTAAACCGGTTCCTGTTACATCTCCATCCATGCAATCCCTATGCCAACCAACCTTTTTGCTTTACCTCCTGGTAAGTCAAATCAAGGCAGCGAATGATCAGCGCCACCATCTCGTCAATTTGTGAGCGCGTCATGATGAGGGGCGGTGCGATGATCATCCGGTCTCCCACGGCGCGCATGATCAGGCCATTGCTGAAGCAATGCCCTCGGCAAATCATGCCGACCGACAAATCTTCGGCAAAACGCTCGAGCAGCTCCTTGTTCCTGACCAGCACCAAGCCGGCCATAAAACCGCAGGTTTCAGCCGTCCCAACCAGAGGGTGCCGAGCAATTTCATCGAAGCATTTGGCGAGATAGGGTCCGATGTCGTCACGCACGCGCTGTGGCAATTGCTCCTGCTCCATGATGGCAAGATTGGCCAAGCCGACGGCACAGGCTACCGGATGGCCACTGTAGGTGTAGCCGTGGTTGAATTCACCGCCCTGCTCGATCAGGACCTTGGCCACCCGGTCTCCAACGAGGACACCACCCAGCGGAATGTAGCCGCTGGTGATGGCTTTGGCGAAGGTCACCAGGTCCGGCTTGTAGCCAAACTTCTCGTAGCCAAACCAGGTTCCGAGCCGGCCAAAGGCGCAGATCACCTCGTCACTGATCAGCAGGATGCCGTACTTGTCGACAATCCGCTGGATCTCGCTCCAATACCCGGGCGGTGGAATGATGACTCCGCCCGCGCCCTGGATCGGCTCGGCAATGAAGGCCGCCACCTTGTCAGCGCCAACTTCAAGAATTTTCGCTTCCAGCCAGCCGGCGGCTCGCAGTCCGAAATCGACCGCACTTTCACCCGGCAAACCGTTCTCGAAAAAATAGGGCTGGCCGATGTGCGTGATATTGGGGATCGGCAGATCGCCCTGCGCATGCATGCCGCTCATGCCGCCGAGCGAAGCGCCTGCCATGGTGCTGCCGTGGTAGGCATTGAGCCGGCTGATGATGACCTTGCGCTGCGGCTGTCCCAGCAGATCCCAGTAACGCCGCACCATGCGCACGTTCGAGTCGTTGCTCTCACTGCCGCTGGATGAATAGAAAACGTGCTGAAAACTGCGCTCGCCCGCATTTGGTGCAAGAGACGCCAATTTGGACGCAAGTTGCACCGCCGGCACGTTGGTGGTCTGAAAGAAACTGTTGTAGTAAGGCAGGGTCATCATCTGTTGATGCGCGGCGTCGGCCAGTTCCTTTCTGCCGTAACCGACATTGACACACCACAGTCCGCTCATGGCATCCAGTATCTTGTTGCCGTCAGAATCCCAGACATGGATGCCATCGGCCTTGGTGATGACGCGGGCCCCGCGCGCAGCGAGGTCCTTGAAGTCAGTGAAGGGATGCAGGAAATGAGCACGGTCCAGCGCCTGGATCTGCGAAGTGTCAACAACGGTATTCATTCTGTTATCAGTCCTCTCGATTGGGCCAGCGTCCGGATTCAAACGTGCAGCAACAAGTGCTCGCGCTCCCAGGGCGAAATCACCTTCATGAACTCGTCAAACTCCAGTTCCTTGATCTCGGAATAGACGGTGATGAATTCCTTGCCGAGCACTTCGTGCAGGTCCGACTCCTTGCGCAACCAGTCCAGCGCTTCACCCAGACTGCGCGGCAGCGAGTAAGGGGCCAGGTAGGCGTCCCCCTTCATCTCAGGCTTCGGCTTGATCCTGTTCTTGATGCCGAGGTAGCCGCAGGCCAATGTCATGGCCATGGCGACATACGGGTTGGCGTCGGCACCAATCACGCGGTTCTCGACACGACGCGCTGCGGGTGTCGAAATGGGTGAACGAATGCCGACCGTGCGGTTGTCATACCCCCATTCAATATTGATCGGTGCGGCGGTATTGCGCGACAAGCGCCGGTAGCTGTTCACATAGGGCGCCACCAGCACCATGGCCGCTGGAATGTAACGCTGAAGTCCCCCAATGTAGTGCATGAAAGTCTCGGACGCCGTGCCGTCCTCGTTGCTGAAAACATTCAGGCCGGTCGCCACATCAAGCAGGCTCTGATGCACATGCATGGCGCTGCCAGGCTCGCCGGCAATCGGCTTGGCCATGAAGGTCGCATACATGTCATGGCGCAGCGCGGCCTCACGCACGGTACGCTTGAAGAAGAACACCTCGTCGGCCAGCCCGAGCGGCTCGGCGTGAAAGAAGTTGATCTCCATCTGACCGGCACCGACCTCGTGAATCAGGGTGTCGACATTGAGTTCCATCTTGTCGCAATAGTCATATATCTCCTCGAACAGGGGATCGAACTCGTTGACGGCATCGATGCTGTAGGCCTGACGCGAGGTCTCGGCGCGCCCGCTGCGCCCGATGGGTGCGCGCAGCAAGGTGTTGGGGTCGGTGTTGCGCGCGGTCAGGTAAAACTCCAGTTCCGGCGCCACAATGGGTTGCAG
>CAITQH010000326.1 GCA_903894475.1 uncultured beta proteobacterium | reverse complement strand
GAATGATCGCTATTGCGTGAAGCACACTGTAGTGTCCCAGCCGACCTAAAGCAGCGGGGTAAAACCCGAATTCGCGCCTCACACGGACCCCAATAAGGGTCCTCTGTCGGCTTGCTAATTCGATTGGGGCAGACTACGCCATTGGTGCCTGCCAGGACTTCTAAAGGCCGAGTTTTTCCTGCACGTATTTGCCGATGAGAAACACGGTTGGAAATATAACCTGGTGCTCCATCCTTTCATGCGCTCGCAGGCAGTAGCCAAACTCGATGGCCTCCCGATTGTTTTCCTTGTAGCCGGCGGTCAACAAGGCGTGAACCGCAGCACCAATAGACTGATGCTGTGAATCAAATGTCTCGTGCCAGCTGCCAAAACTGGCGATCAGCGGCAGCGCCTCGGCCATTTCCGGTCTGACCCTGCCCAGCGCCAACTCGGGCAACAGGCCGAACACCGGAAAAACGAATTTCTCTTCGTGTTCAAAATGTGGCAGGCAGATTCGTGCCAGGAATCTTGCTGCCTCCCCTACGAAGCTGTCCATAGACGATACCCTGACAAGTTCGGCACGCGCGTCGTCATGGCCGAGCCGCAAGCCTTCCGGAGTCTTGAAACGCCGTGGCAGTGAATGGTCTGAGTTCATTTGATCGCCTCTTCCAAAGTTGAGTTGTCAAGAAGCCGTCGCCCACGCCCGGAGGTCAAGCCGTCGTAGCTACTAGCCATGCTTATCAGTAAGCATTTACCGTGCCCGAGCGGATGCCTGAAATCTCTATGATTTACCTGTGAAAACGGACTCCAGCTGGCAAGCAGCGTGGGGGCTTTGACGAGGATGTGGTGATATGCCCCCCCAAATGCGAGAGCCTTCAGCGAGCCAGGTGAAGGGCCGGGCGACGAGTTTTCCCGGCGCTCAGCAGAGCGCCAGGAGAGCTTGCTCGAAATGAATGAAGAACGACCTAGCGCTCCCCCAGCGCCTCGCCAAAGGTCTTGGTAATTGGCTTTGTCAGGTAGCGCCAGACCGTGTTGTTGCCCGTCTTGATCTCGACCGAGGCGGTCATCCCGGGCTGGATTTCAATGCGCTTATTGGCGCGCTGCCCGATATCGCTGACCCTGGTCTTGACTTGCACCCGGTAGTAGGGCGGATCATTGGGATTGCGGCTTTCATCGTTCAGCGTATCGGCGCTGATATACGACACGATGCCTTGAAGCGTGCCGTAGATCGTGTAATCGTAGGCATCGAGTTTGATGGTCGTTGGTAAACCCGGTTTCACGAACGCAATGTCCGCTGGCTTGACTTTGGCCTCAATCATCAAGTCGTCCTCGACCGGAACAATCTGCATGATTTCTTCCCCGGGTCGAGCAACGCCGCCGCGCGTGGTAATGCGGATGTTGCGCACGATGCCGTCCATCGGTGAGGTGACCGCCGTGTGTGCAAGCTGATCCTTGCGGCTCGCCATGATTTGTTCCAGGCCAGCGAGATCCTCGAGCGCCTTGGACAGATCGGTCTGTGACTCTTGCCGGTATTTGTTTTCACGGTTGCTTATCGTTCCCTGAATTTCGGCGACTTGGCGCTTGAGTTTGAGAATCTCCCCCTTGCTGACATCTCCGCGCTGCAATAGCGGCAGATTGATATCGAGCTCGGTCTTTACAAGGTCCAGAGACTCGCGCAAGGACGCAATTTCTTCACGCACTGCGGATTGCCTTGCCTTGAACAGCATCTCCTGGTTGCTGCGAATCGCGGGGTACTGATCGAGCTCTGCCGGAAACTGCGGTTTGCCACCATGAATCTCTGCCTTCAGGCGCGCTACAGCGGCTTTGAGTGAGGCCTCCTTCGCCCTGCTTTCCAGATACGATGATTCCGTCTTGGCACGGTCAAAGCGGACCAGGATTTGGCCCTGCTTCACCGACGAACCCTCCTTGACAAGGAGATCCTCAACAATGCCACCATCAAGATCCTGGATCACCTGGTTGCGGGAACTGGGAATGACCAGTGCGGGCGCCCGCGTGATCTGATCGATGTTGGCCCAATTGGCCCAGACTATGCAGCCCCCGACAGTGACCGCGCTGGCCAGTACAAGCAGGCGCCCCAATCCCGGAAGATCATCTTTTGTATTGATCATGATATTTATGCGTATGCTGCCGCAACGCTATCCTTGTGTGAAGTGATGCTTGAAACCGAATGTGCCGCTGAAAGCTTGGCCAGCACGAGATCGCGCGGGCCATCCAGCACAACGCGTCCGCCCTGCATAACCAGCAAGCGATCTACTATTGGCAGCAATGCACTTTTGTGCGTTGCTACCAGCAGGGTGGCTCCTGCAAGAGCTCTGGCTTGAAGGATGGCGACCACTTTGGCCTCGGCTGTCGCGTCCATTGAAGCCGTCGGCTCATCCAGCAAGAGCAGCCTGGGTGTCGACAGAAGCATGCGCGTGAGTGCAACCAGTTGCTTTTGACCCCCCGAAATGCCACGACCGCCTTCGCTGATCGGCAGTGCCAGCCCCTTCGGGTGGCGCGAGATCAGTGCCAGCAAGCCCGACTCACTGGCCGCGCGCAACACCGCTTCATCACCCGGGTCGGGCAATCCTTGAAGCACGTTGTCGCGCAGTGTGCCACTGATCAACCGGATCTCCTGCGGCAGGTAGGCAATGGTTTCGCGCAGAAAGGCCGGCGCAATCAGTGCCATGTCAACGCCATCAAGCAAGACCTTGCCCTGCGCCGGGCGGTACATGCCGGACATTAGTTTCAGAAGCGTGCTTTTCCCGGAACCGATGCCACCGATGATGCCGATTTTCTCGCCGGACCTGATCTCGATTGTGCCGGTCTCGACCGCATTGTCGGAGGCCAAACCGTAGCCGAACTGAGCATGCTCAAGGCGAATAGCACCTTCCGACGATCCTGGAGTCAAGCCATCGACCCGGTCGTCGATCTCGTTGGGCAGGGCAATGAGTTTGTCCAGTCCATAGATGGCGGCCCGTGCATGCTCCCACTGCACCATGAGTCCGGGCAACTGCGCGATGGGAGACAGCGCTCTTCCATTGATGATGGTGCAGGCAATCAGCGCACCCATCGTCAATTGGTTTTCGCTCACCATATAGGCACCCACCGCGACCAGCCCGATGTAGCCGAGCTGCTGTAAGGACACGGTCATGTGCTGCGAAAGCGACGATAAATTCTTGATCTGATAGTCAGACGCCCCAGCGGCTTCGACCAGCTGAGCCCAGCGTCCCTGCAGCTTCCACTCTGCGCTGTTGGCTTTCAGGGATTCGGCACCGTCGATCGTCTCCACGAGTAATCCTGCCTTGCGATTGCTCTGTCCCTGGTTTTCCTTCGCATGGCGCGCTATTTGCCGCTGGAACATCAGGCCGGTAAGCAGAGATACAGGAAGTAGCAGCAGTGGAATAAGGACCATCGAACCGCCAACCATCCCAATGATGGCGATGAAGAACAGGGCAAAGGGAACGTCGGCCAGCATGAAAATGGAGCTCGAACTCATGATTCCACGCACCGTTTCAAAACCTTTGATCTGCGAGGCCAAGGTACCCACCGAGGACGGTCGGAATTCCATTCGAATACCCAAAGCCCGCTCGAAAAACCATTCGGAGAGTTCGCCGTCGACGCGTGTCGCAGTCGATTCGATGGCGTGACTGCGCACATGCTTTAGCATGAACTCCATCAGCAGAGCCGCCACCACACCCGCCGAAAGCACCCAGAGCGTCTGAAAGCCGTGATTCGGAATGACACGATCGTAGACCTGCATGCTGAACAGCGATGCTGAAAGCGCCAGCACATTGACCAGCACCGTCGCGATCAAGGCGTCAAAGAACACGCTCTTGCGCTGCCAGAGCGCTTGCCAGATGAGTCGCGACGCTTTGGGAAGGCGCGTTGCGCCACCCTCGATTTTGCGCGGCAAGGCAACACACTGCGCACCCTGCAGGGTCGGAATGCGACCCATCGCGCCACCGGCCTTCTGTGCCATCCAGCTGGCGTCCGCGTTTTGCGAAACGACGATAAACCAGCCGAGCTCTGCCTCCCAGGCTATGAACGGGCAGTCGTTCGCACGAGGTTTGAGCAGGCTAGTTGGTGCACCGATCAGATTGGCCGCCTGCCACGCCTTGTTGACCAGACTTTCAGCCGGATCCTTGCCACTGGCCAGAGCAAGCGAGCGCTCGATTTCATCGCGACGCTCACGCTGGACCGATTGCCCGACAAGTCTGGCTGACTGCATGATGACGGGCGACAGAGTTTGGAGCTTCATTCGTATAGTCCTTTCAGATTTCCCGTGACCAGTCTCAAGCGCAGCCAGGCGCCGGTCGCCTGCGAGCTGGCTTCCAGGGCGGCAATCTCCGATTGAGTCGATTCACGTACCGTGTTGAGCACCTCGAACCAACCTTTTCTTCCGGTCGTGTATTGACGTGTGTAGGATTCATAGACCTCCCTGGCCGACCGGCTGGCGCGTTGTGCGTCGGCAAGGCGATCACGGGCAAACTGCAGTTCATTCCAGTCGATCGTGAAACGCTCCCTCAACTCGCGCGCGGCCGCCTCACGTTGTTGCCGGGCCGCCTCCTGCCTGGCTACGGCCGCGTCGATGCCGGCAAACGCAGACAGACCGGCGCCGGTCTGCGCCTCAAGAACGAACAGGATCCGGCTGGTGCTGTAGGCAGGAACGCCGTTCAGGGGCGCCGATGAATGCGCGTTTTCAAAGCGCAAGGAGACCTGCGGCTTGTAGCCTGCCCTCTTTGCTTCTACGTCCGCCTGTGCAGCGGACTCTTCAAAGCTCAGTCGACGCAGCGCCGGCGACCTCGCCAGCGTCTGTTCCAGCATCGACTCCCTGCCTTGCAGTGCAAATTGCCGGTCATCTTGCACGGCCTCGACATTGCTGACCGGCATCCCGGCAAGCTGAGTGAGCTGCGCCAGCGCATTGGACAGAGCCTGCTTCACCGAGGACAACTCGTTGTTCACTTCGTACAGGCGGGACTGCGCCAGTTCCTGATCGACGCGCGGACTGGCCTCCCGCTCAACCCGTCTGGCAATCAGGGCCAGCAGCTCTTCGTGCTGTTGTAAACCCCTGGCAAGTGTTTCCTGGTGGGCCTGGCGGCGCACTGCTTCAACATAAGCTGCAATGATCTTGAAAACGACTTCCTGGCGCGACTCCTCGATGGCAAGCTCGGCGGCCTGTTGACGCGAAGTTGCTGCATCGATGCCGGCATCGATGCGCCCCCCTGCCCAAATCGGCTGCTGCACGCGCAGCATGCTCGTGCGCACACCGTTGTTGTCTGTATTCACCTCGACGCTCGGCGTCGGATAGCGCTGCCAGGAAGCGCCTTCCAGATCGGCCCGGGCCGCCGCAGCGAGCGAGCGCTTGGACAGAATGGCCGGATTGGAAGTCAGCGCTTCCTGCACGACTTTTTCAAATGCCGTTGATTGCGCCCTTGCCGCCACGCTGATGAGCATCAGTGCGATTCCAGCGGTGGTGTAAATATGTTTGATCATGGTTGCCCATCTCGACCAAGTCGCCTGTTTCAATAATGTGCTGCAAGCGTAGTTCTCGCCTGCCCGCATGGCACTTGGGCGAAGCCCGCTTTCCGCTGCAGCGAGTTCTGCATCCGAAATGCAGGATTGGCCCCAGGCCGGTACCTAATGCCGCGCTGGCGGGAGCGGGTTTCACCTTATTTCGGACGGGTCGAGCGTGTGGGTGTTACTCGATGCCGCAGCGGATTTCACCGCCCCAGAACTGATGGGGCTCTGGACCCACATGGCCCAGTTGCCAGGCCAGTGCAGCGTGGCACTGTGAACCCAATTCTGACCCGATTTTCACTCTGGGCAGAGGGCCCGGTGCTGCGATCCTTGGACCTGGCATGGCTTATGCAGACACTGTGAGGCAGGCCCGTCCGGCAGCGCCAGTTCGGCATGCGTACGGATCCATTCAAATTCAATTAAGGAGCAATCATCTTGGCGAATAGACGAACAATTCTGCAATGGGGCGCGGCCTCTGGCGCCGGACTCTTTGCACCACTGGCCTACCGCCAGGGCATGGCACTGGCCGCTGCCAGGAGTGGACTTTTTTTTGGCTACGTGCCGTTCACCCAGCCGCTGTTCATTCCGCAGCTGCTGACACCTCTAACGAACGCTGCTGCGAATCGACTCTCACCGGCACCCGGCCGCTACCCGCGCGGTGCCGGACAGACCAGTGGACGCCCAACCGCACCGACGCACAACGGCGACGACGTGAGTCATGGCATCGCGCCCGAATTCGGGCGTGGTCCAGCCGAGTGGAATCGCTTCAACAGCGCCTACAGCCCGGACAACACGCATGAACAGGAATTCGAGCTTGTGACCGAAGAGACCACGCATCGCTTTGTGCCGGGTGGTCCGGACGTGCCGGTTTTCACCTATCGTGATGGAACAAAAGCACCCGGCTCGGGGACACTGCCCGGCCCCACCATCGTGGCAGAATACCGCGCGCCGGTCGTGGTGCGATGTCGCAACCTGCTGACACGGGACCGAACTGGCGTCAACTCGACGCAGCATGACATTGAGACTTCGATGCACTTGCACGGTTCCCACGGCACCGCCCACGGCGATGGTTTTCCTGACTTCTACGTACTGGCGGGCGAGGCGCGCGACTACTTCTTTCCAAATATCGCACCGAAGGCGACCGACCCTGCCACACTGATCGCGCCGGTACGTGGCGGCTCATTTGACACGAGCTGGATACCGACAACTTTGTGGTATCACGACCATGCGATGGACATCACCGGATCGAACGTGATTCGAGGCCTGGCTGGCTTCTATCTGGTGCTTGACGACCGGCAGCGGGAGCTGGCAGACAAAGGCGTGATTCCACCGATTGGTGGCAGCGATGCCTTTGGCAACCCGTTGGACCTTGGCCTGGCGATACAGGATCAGGTCTTTAACGCCGACGGGACGCTGTTCTACGATTTCCTTGATCACAACGGGCGCCTTGGCAACGTCTTCACGGTCAACGGTGTGGTTCAACCCAAACACAAAGTGCAGAGGCGCAAATACCGACTGCGCATTCTTAACGCCTCCAACGCGCGCGCCTACGAAATCCGCTTGAGTACGCGCCAGAAAATGTCCATCATCGGCACCGACAGCTGGCTCTTGCCACGCGCCATTGAAGTGGAAAGCTTCCAACTCGCCCAGGGCCAGCGTCATGACGTGATTGTCGACTTTCGCGACGCACCCGACGAAGTCTATTTGGAGAACATTCTGCTTCAGACCGATGGCCGCGGTGCCAAGATCGTGGACCCCAGCCAGGAGCGCGATCTGCTGCTCAAGTTTGAAGTCAGTGGCAGCAATTCTTCCGAACCCAGATGCGTCGAGGGCACGGTGATACGGGGATTCGCTGGCGTCGATCCCGATGGCCAGTATGCGTGGCACCGAAAAGAAGAAATTGTCGGAACGCGCGCCTTCAAGTTTGGTCGCTCGATGGGCGCCTGGACCATCAACGATCAGTTCTTCAACCCCAGGCGTGCCGACGCCGCACCGGTGCTGGGTCGCGGTGCCGAGCGCTGGATTTTTGAGAACAGCAGCGGCGGATGGTGGCATCCGGTACATACGCACCTGGAAGGCTTCCAGATCAAGTCTGTCAACGGCAAGCCACCGCGCCGAGAGCGACAGTTCAACAGCGATCTGGTGGCACTCGAGGGCAACACCAGCGCAGAAGTGTTCATAAAATTCAGAACCTTCACCGGCCCCTACGCGTTTCACTGCCACGCCATCGAACACGAGGATATGCGCATGATGGCGGTGATCGATCCGACGCCTGGCCCCGGCGGAAGCACGGACGCCCTGGTCACGCACACGCCGCTTGACGGAGCCAGTCGAATCCCGTCAGAGATCTCTGGCGTTGTGCCTGACTGCATTGAATTGGAGGCCGAACAGAGACTCTACTTCGACGCCGTGGGAGACACCAAGACTGCCGCGAATCGGGGCGTTGGCATCCCCGACTGCAAGTTTGACTTCGCTGCCGGCAGCAACGGCCAAGTGCCACCATGATCTCGAATCGGAGTCGGCGCGGCGTGCTCCTGGCATTGTTTTGCCTCGGGGCCGCTGCGTCAATCGCGCTCTCCCAATTCGGCAGCCGGGACAATCAACACCGATGGGGTCACAAGCCATCGGATCGTTTGTCCAACATCCTTGTGCGAACGCAACTCGGAAACGCCGTGCACTTCTACGACGACCTGGTCAAGGACAGGACGGTCATCATCAATTTGATGTACACGGGCTGCGGTGAAACCTGTCCAGCCAATTCAGCCGAGTTGGCCAAACTCAATGACACGCTGGGGTCTCGAATGGGTCGGGATATCCTGATGATCTCGCTCTCGATTGACCCTATCGCCGATACACCGTCGCGCCTGAAACAGTATTGGGAGTCCTTTGGCGCCAAACCCGGCTGGCTGTTCCTGACGGGCTCGCCCGCTGACATCGACCAATTGCGCCACGAGTTGGGTGCCTATGATGTCGATCCGGAAATCGATGCCGACCCAACACAGCATGCCGGCTTTGTCACGGTCGGCAATGATAGAACCGACCGCTGGACCAGTCTGCCGCTACTGATGCACACGCCGCAACTGGCTGGAGCCATCATGCGGATCTCACGCAATGACTGAGAGCGCGGCGTCGGTACGGGCCTGCCTGGTCTCAGCCACGCTGCTGCTTGCGAACTTGCCCGTATCGTCCATGGCAGCCGCGGGTCCGGGTTCGTCGCCAGGTCAAACCGACTATCGAACTTATTGTGCGCCCTGTCACGGCATGCTCGGGCAGGGGGATGGTCCCTTGGCCGGCATGCTGACACCGCGCCCGGCGCGCCATGACGACCTGGCATTCATGGGAGCGCAATCTGATCAATACCTGTTTCGGCTGCTGAAGGACGGCGGCCCAGCGCTCGGCAAGTCTGCACTCATGGGCGCCTGGGGAAGAATACTCTCCGAACAAAGAATCCGTGACCTGGTTGGCTTCGTCCGCACTCTGTCGGCAGCGCAGTCGAGCCGGGATCTGCCCAGCATCGCGACCGCCGAGCGGGGCGCTCGCACTACGCACTGAACGCCGGATCCGGCCCGATTGAGGGTTTCTTTCTATCCGCGAAGGGGGCGCTCTGGGTAGCCGGATATACAGGCTATCGCGTAATGACGCATCCTCAAGTCCTCACTAAAGTTCACTCCTAACGAGCAAGCGCTGATGTAGCAGAGCTTGCCAATCAGCATAGCGGTGCATCCTGCACCGAGCACTGAAAGGGAACATTGTGAACATGCAGTCCTGCTGGAGCGGTCCGTCGCTAAAGCGCAAGACTTCCGGATTTACGCTGCTGGAACTGCTGGTGGTGATGGTCATCATCGGCTTGCTGGCCGGCTACGTTGGTCCAAAATATTTTGCCCAGGTTGGCAAATCGCAGGTCAAGACGGCGCGCGCCCAGATTGATGCTTTGGAGAAGGCGCTCGACCAGTACCGTCTTGATACCGGCCACTATCCGGCGATGGAACAAGGGCTGACGGCACTGACCACCCGCCCGCCCAACGAATCCAAATGGGACGGTCCCTATCTGAGCAAGGGTGTCCCAGCCGACCCCTGGGGCAATGCCTACGTCTACCGAATCCCGGGTGAGCATGGTGAGTTTGATCTGCTGTCATTCGGCAAGGACGGTCAAGCCGGCGGAGTCGGCGAGGCAGCCGACATCGTCAACTGGTAGCGAGGCGGCACAAAATGAAATTTGACATCAAGGCCGTGCGAACCGGTGCTGGCGTGGCCGCACTGACACTCGATGCCGTCGATGAGCGCGATGCCCGGATGCAGGCCCGCTCGCAAGGCTACTCCGTGCTGACGGTCAGCGCACGAAGCAGTTGGGAGTGGCGTTCGCGACTGCGCCGCAACCAGTTTTCTCTGATACTTTTCAGCCAGGAATTGCTGGCACTCATGAATGCCGGCCTGACCCTTGTGGAAGGGATTGCGACCCTGGCCGAAAAGGAGACACATCCCGAGACACGAAAACTGCTGCAGCAGGTCGTCAATCCCCTGTACGAAGGGCGCTCCCTGTCGCAGTCGCTGCAGGCACTTCCAACGTTCTTTCCGGCGCTCTTTGTGTCGACCGTTCGGGCCAGTGAGAAGACCGGCGACCTGGGCGAGGCCTTGTCCCGCTATATCGCCTATCAGGGGCAACTCGACGTGGTGCGCAAGAAGGTCGTGAGCGCCTCCATCTACCCCTTGTTACTGCTTGGCGCCGGCGCCCTGGTCACCACCTTCCTGATGGCCTATGTTGTACCCAGATTCAGCCGGATTTACGAGGATATCGGAACCGATCTGCCACTGCTGTCGCGCTGGCTGCTTCGATGGGGCAAGCTGCTGCAGGCCAACGGGGCATCGGTCTCGGCGTGGCTGATATTGCTGGTGATCGGCGCGGCCTATCTGGGCTCCCGAGCGGCCACCCGTAACTGGCTGATGCAGCGTTTGTGGCAACTGCCTGCCGCGGGCGAGCGCATGCGGGTGTATCAGTTGGCGCGGTTTTATCGCACGCTGGGGATGCTGCTGCGCGGTGGAATGCCGATCGGAGCAGCCTTGAAGATGGTCTCCGACCTGCTGCGGACACAGTTGAAACTGCAACTTCATGGCGCGGCGGAAAAAATCAATGAGGGTCGCTCCATTTCCTACGCCATGCAGTTGCATCAACTGACAACACCGGTGTCCTTGCGCATGCTTGAAGTCGGGGAGCGCACCGGCGAAATGGGTGAAATGATGGAACGGATCGCCAGTTTTTATGACGAGGAAATGGCCCGCTGGGTGGATTGGTTTACCCGCCTGTTTGAACCCCTCCTGATGGCTGCCATTGGTCTGGTGATTGGCCTCGTCGTTGTTCTCATGTACTTGCCAATCTTCGAGTTGGCGGGCAGTCTGCAATGAATATGCGCGACCCTACCGCCGATCTGCTGAGCCCTTCCAACGGCCCGGCTGCGGGCATCGATCTGGCCCAGGTGCATGCGGCGCGGGCACTGGCAGCCAGCATGCAGCGCAGTGTCGTCGATGTGCTTGAGGAACGCAGTGGACTCGATTCCAGGGCCTTCACGCGGGCCTTGGCACAGATGCTGGGCTATCCGGCACTGAGCATGGAACAGCTGCACGGACTTGACGCCGCCTTCGACCTGCTGCCCTACGCCCAGGCGCTGGAGCGCAGCTGCATTTTGTTCAGGAATGCTGCGGGCGATTTGATGCTCGCTCTGGCCAACCCTCTGGATCGGGACTTGCATACCTGGGCTCAATCACGCATCAGCGCCAACTTTGCGATCTGCGTAGTGCACCAGGCCGATCTTGCCGCCTATCTCAACCGGTACGAGGAGACCTTGCGGGCAGTCGACAGTGTGCTGCCCGATGCCATCAAGACAATCGGCGATGGCACGCCGGTCGAAGATCTTTCATTCAAGTCGATCCGCGAAGGCACGAGTCAGATCGTCAAGCTGGTGCATTCCACGCTGTACGACGCCTTCAAGCTCGAAGCCAGTGACATTCATCTTGAAAGCAATGGCGGTGGACTGACCATCAAGTACCGCGTCGACGGTGTGTTGACCGCGCCGGTCTCGCTGGCGGGTGCCGAGGTTGCCGAACAGGTGATGTCTCGCATCAAGGTCATGTCTGAGCTCGATATCTCGGAGCGCAGGATCCCGCAGGACGGGCGCTTCAAGATCGGTGTGCGAGGACGCGAAGTGGATTGCCGGGTCTCCCTCATGCCAAGTATCTTCGGCGAGGATGCGGTCATCAGAATTCTCGACAAACAGACCTTGAGCGACCAGATCAAGGGCTTGCGCCTGAATTACCTGGGATTCGATGATCGTGATGTCGCCGAGGTGCGGCGCCTGTCCAGTGAACCCTACGGCATGTTGTTGGTCACCGGTCCGACCGGCAGCGGCAAGACCACGACCCTGTACGCCGCCATCAGCGAGATCAACCACGGTCAGGACAAGATCATCACGATCGAGGACCCGGTCGAGTATCAGCTGCCGGGGGTGCTGCAGATACCTGTCAATGAGAAAAAGGGGCTCACCTTTGCCCGTGGTCTTCGCTCCATCCTGCGCCACGACCCGGACAAGATCATGGTCGGCGAAATCCGCGATGCCGAGACGGCACAGATCGCAGTGCAGTCAGCCCTGACCGGGCACCTGGTCTTCACGACCGTTCACGCCAACAATGTGTTTGACGTCATTGGCCGTTTCGTTCACATGGGTGT